>JAACWH010000064.1 GCA_009991425.1 Leptospira sp. | reverse complement strand
TATGCGCCATTTTTTAAAATAAATAAATGAAAGAATCACTCATAAGAGATAAACTAATAAATAAACTGGAGCTACTTGAAACTGGTTTAATATTTATTGACAAAGAAAAGTATTTACCAAATTCATTAGGAACAAATGGTTTCATTGATATTTTAGCAAAGGATTCCAACAATAAATTTGTAATAATCGAACTAAAAAAATCAAATTCATCCGCACGAGAAGCCTTGCATGAAATATTGAAATATCTAGAGGGAATCAAAGAAATCAAAAGCTTAAGAAATGATGAGATTAGAATAATGATAATCTCAACAGTTTGGGAAGAACTCATCATTCCTTATTCATCCTTCTGTAAAGAAACGAAATTAGATACATCAGGATTTTTATTAATAACTGACAATCATGGCGAACCCGAACGTGCAACAAAAATTGAACCTCTTGAATTAGATAACGAACGATTACTAGCAAATGAAGCTATGCTAGATTATTATAATACGATAGAAGATCTAAATGAAGGAATCGTTAGTCAGGAAAATTGCTTTCGAGAAAAAAACATTACAGACTATATACTAGTCATATTGTATGGACCAAAAATTACAGGAAAAAATGTTAATCCTGTTCATGAGCCACCGCCTGATTTTGACTATGCAATCTACTCAACGACGCAACGACTCTCTGAAGAAGCCTGTTTAAAATTATTAGACAAGGATCCATCACTTAAAGCCTCGGTAATGTCCCAAATAGATGAATGGGAAACAGATGAAGAAAAGATAAGATTTCTGCATGCAAATATTCTGGATATAGAACCATTCCCTGAATCAAATCTAAGAAGGATTGGAACAGCTGCAAAATTCGCACAAATGACTTGGTATTATGGATGGGAAGTGAACAAAATACTTAAATATGGCCGCTTAAGTAAGAATGAACTTTTATCTGATTTAACAATAATTTCAGAAATCGTAGGATCAAACGGTACCGATAAGGAAAAGTATAATCGAGAATTTGTTTCAAGTGAAAATCACATTTTTACTCAAATTAAAGAAGAAATATCGAAATGCTTAGCTAATAACATACCGTGGCAAAGACAAATACTGCACATTTTAGATGACCTAGAGCATAAATCAAAGAAAAATAAATTGAAAATAATTGTTTCTATCTATAATCCCATGAATCTATTATATACAATCTATTTAGTTATAAAATACAAAACGCCTCTTTATATTCCAATATATACTATCCGAGTAGAAGGAGAATCAGATAGTGAAGTTTACCTTGGAAGTTTCAAGGAAAATGGAAATAGACCATCCCTACAAAATATTATTGATAAATATTTCAATGGTAACCCCTCAGAACTTTTTATCAGTTTAACCTGGGGAGGATATCTAAATCAAAATATTAGAATAGCAGAAGATATGGGGTTGGACTACACAACCTTTAAAATATCAAAAATCAAACAAAACCTAAAATATGAAATCTATTCAAATTCAGGATACAGAGAGCATGGACCAGTAGACGTATTTAGCCAATTCGCAGAATATATAGAAAAAGAAGAAAAATTTATTTCAAATGTTATTAAACTATTTTCCGAAAATGACCTTGGAAATGGAATTTTCAAGTTTTAAAAAAAACGTCGCATAACTGCGGCTGACACGCTACGCTCGGGACTTTCGCCCTCGCTCGGCCTAAAGGCACATTGTCCTCCGTCACGCTTCTTGCTCCGCAAGAAGACGCGCCGACGCTAACGCCTCTGCGAGGCTCAGCTACGGACAACGTCGTGTAGCCTAGTTCGTTATACGAAATTGACCCAAAAGTATCTTTTTATAAAAATTTTTTGTTTATCATTAATTTTTACGATTAAAAGTTAAAAATATCGTGAAAGTAAATGCTTGATTTTTTGAAATATATCTATAAATTGTAATTTATGGATAACGATTTACAAAATTTAAAGAAACAAATCATTTCACTTGTAAATCCGATCAAAATAATTCTATTTGGGTCTAGGGCAAAGGGAAATTTTTCAGAACATAGTGACTATGACATTATGATAGTAATGCCAAAAGGTACTAATAAAAGAGCTACAGCACAATATTTATATAAAAATATAGAAAATATTAAGAACCCTTATGATTTTATAGTCGCCACTCAAGATACTTTAGATAAGTATTCAAACACAAAACATCTTATCTACTTCCATGCTCTTAAAGATGGAATTGAATTGTATGCAGCTTGATGACCCAACATCTCCAATTACTTGGCTAATTCATTCTAAAAGTGATTTACTATTAGCTAAAATAGGAGATAAAAATGAGATTCTTTTAAATCAATTGTGCTTCCATGCACAGCAATCAGCTGAAAAATCACTAAAAGCCGTTTTGATATATTTTCAAATTAATTTTGAATTTACACACAACATAAAAAAATTAATTCAATCCCTTCCTGAAAATATAATTAAACCTGATTTCTTTAATAATCTAACTATATTAACTGATTACGCTGTTTCGACTAGATATCCTGGCGACTATGAAGAAATTCTAAATTTTGAATATGAACAAGCGACTATTCTTGCTCAACAAGCTTATGATTGGGCATTTACTATTATACATAAATCTTAACTTAAAACTTGGTCAACTCCGTATAACTTCGGATTGCCATTTCGTTCGGGTCAAGCCCTCACTACAGGCTTCGCCACATTGGTCTTAGTCACTTCGATTGCAAAGCAACCTCGTGCCAACGGTAACGTGTCCTTGCAGGACACTCACCTACGACCAACGTCGGCAATCCTACTGCGTTATACGAAACTTTCGGGTCTATATCATTTTATTCTATTGGCGAGCATCCGTGCCCGCTAAAAAATAGTTGTTACCATTTGGGTAACATTATATACTGGATTTAGTGAGAGTAATTTCCAGAAAAGTCTTACGTGATTTTTATTCCGTTCCAAAATATTCGGATTCCAAAATCCCTATAGAAATCTGGTTTAAAGATGCTTCTAAAGCTAAGTGGGAATCTCCTTCTGATATTAAAGAAAAATATAGGAATGCTAGCTTTCTTAAAGATAACAGAATTGTATTCAATATTCATGGGAATAAATATAGGTTGATTGTAAAAATTCATTATAACTTAAAAACCATTTTTATTAGATTTATTGGAACTCATGAACAATATGATAAAATAAATGCTGAGGTAATTTAAATGGATATAAAGCCAATTAAAAATCAAAAAGACTATTTTGATGCTCTTAATATTATTGATAAGCTTTGGGATTCAAAAAAAAGTTCCCCAGATTATGATAAATTAGATATTTTAATTACATTAGTAGAAGCGTATGAAAATAAACATTTTCCAATTGAAGATCCAGACCCTATTGAAGCTTTAAAATCGGTTATGGATGATATGAATTTGAAAAGCGTTGATTTAGGGAATTTAATTGGCGGTAGAAGTAGAGCTACGGAAATTCTCAATAGAAAAAGAAAACTTACCTTAGATATGATTAGAAAAATTAATCAAAACTTAGGTATTCCAACAGATATTCTTATAAAAGAATATAAAACTAAACCAGTAAAAAATAAATCTAGCAAGGCGCCATCCATGGCTTAAGGTTATTATTTACTGTGACCCGAAAACTTCGTATAACTTCGGATTGCCGTTTCGTTCGGGTCAAGCCCTCACTACAGGCTACGCCACAATGGTCTTAGTCACTTCGATTGCAGAGCAATCTCGTGCCAATGGTAACGTGTCCTTCGGACACTCACCTACGACCAACGTCGGCAATCCTATACCGTTAGTCGCAAGTTTATAAAATTAGCCTTGACAAAAAATTTAAATATTATGTTGTTGATCTAACTCTGGATAATATGATCCAGAGGAAACGGATTATTATACGCTGGAACCTAAGAATTCTGACGAATAATAAACAAGTTATTAGAATTAACATTCTAGTGACCTCCAAAGTAGTCAAGTAACTACTGACTACATCTATGATGCATCGGCGGCCTGGGACTTAAGGGTAGGCAGTTACCATTACGGATTCCGCCATCCAGTTAATTGCCTACCCAAAAGCAAATGAATCTCGATGAAATATTCAAATATAAAAACTATTGTCACTTCGATCGCAAACTTCGTATAAATAATTCTTTAAAAAATTATATTCTCAACAAATCCAATATAGAACGCCATTCATTCTTGCCCTTTCTTTATTTTCAGTTAGAAGAAAGAAAAATGAGCCAGGTCGGACCGAAAAAACCTAAATATCGAGAAATTTATTACTGCGGTCATTTTGATAGATATATTTATCAATATTATAATTATATTTTAAATCTTCACTATGAGAAATATTTAAAATCAATAGCTTACCAATCATTAAATGATTCAGTTATTGCTTACAGGAAACTAGGGTACAATAATATTCATTTTGCTAAAAATGCTTTTGATTTTATCAAAACAGTTAAAAGAGGAGTTGTATATTGTTTTGACATCAGTAAATTTTTCGATAATTTAGATCATTCAATTTTAAAAGCTAATATTAGGACTATTCTTAATTTACCTAATTTACCTGAGGATATGTATAAAGTTTACAAGTCTTTAATCAAACATTCTTGGGTAGATAGATCAATCGCTTTGAATATTTTAAATTTATCCGAAAAAAAAATAAGGCTAAAAAATCAATTATGTGATATTAAAGAGTTTAAGGAAGCTATTGCAAAAAAGGGCTTGATTAATACCAATAAAAATAATTTTGGTATTCCGCAAGGATCACCAATGAGTGCAACATTATCGAATATTTATATGTTAGAGTTTGATAGGGAAGTAATAAATTATATGAAATATTATAATGGCATTTACATGAGATATTCAGATGACATTTTTATTTCAATTCCTTATGAGGATAAAAATAAAACGATAGAGAATCTTATATTGAATCTAATAAATAGAATAAAATTACCTATAAGCAAAGAAAAGACAGAATGAACTTCCCCCAAGAAACTGGAGACTCATTAAGCAATTAATTTTGCATAATTCATAGGACTGTTAAATCCTAATGTAGAATGTCTTCTCTTACGA
>JAACWH010000042.1 GCA_009991425.1 Leptospira sp. | reverse complement strand
ATATAGCCAATAAAAAAGTAATTGAAGAAAACTTTACAGAGATGAATATATCTATATCCGCCTAATTGATTCCTAACGGTTTTTGGGACAATCTCGCTCCTTCCATTCTAGTTCCCATGTTTGTTATAATATTGGAAAGATCAGTCATTTTACTTTTTAAGATTTCAACCTTTTGGAATTGAGAAGATGCTTGGGATTCAACATTTTGAACTGCAGCGGAAATTTCTTCAATGGATGCAGATATTTCTTCAGTAGAAGCTGCTTGAGTCTGAGCATTATCGGAGAGAACATTTAATGATTCACTCATTTCATCAGAGGAAGTTGCTAATTCTTCTGAGATCATTTGATTGGTAGAGACAACATCAGATATGCGGTCCATGGTAGAATTTAATCCTTTTACCATTGTCCCAATTTCATCAGTTGAAGAAGCTAATGTGCGCTCTCTTAAATCACCTTTTTCAATATTACCTAATATATCTTCTGCTGTTTGCACAGGTTTAAACTTTACCTTAAAAAAAATAAAATTTAAAATAGCAAATAAGATAGTTGAGATAGTTGCAAAGAATGATAATTTCCTAATATTTGTCATGGAGATTTCTTCAATTTCTTTGTAATCAATAGTGCTAAAAAATTGAAAACCAAAGTCTTCATTTTTTAAACCATTGACTAAGAAAAATGAATTTTCAAATGCATTGAGAAATTCTTTATCGTTACCAGCATTTTTAAAGGAAGTGAGGAATTCGGAGTCTTTAAAATCAAAATTAATATAATCTTTCTTAGGATGCCAAACTACTTTGTCATTAGCATCTAATAAAAATGGATAACCAGTTGATCCTATCTTAACAGAAGCAAGAATTTCCTCTAAGTAATCACCCACAAGGAAAGGAAAAGCGGCAATTCCAATTACCCTTCCTGCCGTATCCTTAATTGGAGCTGCAATTATTATAACTAACTTATCTGTAATAGGTGAGAGGACTGCTTGGGAGAAAACAATATCACCTTTTATTATATTTTCTAAGATGGGTTGAAAATTCTTATCATCTGATAGATTCTTGCCTGTAAATTCGTCATTATTTAAAGCAGAAACTTGAACTGGATATCCTTCATCTACTGAAGCAATAAGTATATTCTCAAGCTTATAGGTAGGTTCTTTAATCATCTTCTGAATGGACGGTAGTAGGTTTTTAAATTCCTTTTTTTGGAAGCCTGATATAATTCTATCAGAGCTAACAAATTCCTTAATTTGAAGTTCTCTAGATTTATAAAAGCTTTCGAGCAGGACACTGTTACTTTTGTTAAAATTAGATAATTGATTTCCGAAAGCTTCTTGTAAGGAGTATCGATTGAAATTAAAAGAGATCATTAAAAATATTTCTGAGAGAGTAAAAACCATCAAGGAAAGAATAACGGGAATGGTAATCGCTATTTTCATTCGGAAAACAGAATCGTCTTTCGGAAGTGGTCGATCAAAAACACCTTTCTTTTGGAATTCACTTAAAACTACTTCAGCTAATCGAAAGCCAGCAATTACGTTAATCATTCCTGAAAATGTTAAAATAAATCCTATATTGATAATTTGTGTGCTTGTTGAGTCAGCAGACTCGGAAAAAATAAAATCAAAAACTAAGCCTGAAATAAACCATCGAATAAATAATAACAAAGCAAAATACATTGGTATCTTGCTATACGAGTTCCAGGCTTCTACATAAATTGATTCCTCTACAGTAGATTCACTTTCTTGCAATTGGATTAACTTTTTTACTTTTCGGAGTAGGAATGGATAAATGATAAAAGAAGATCCGAGCATAAAGACTGATAGTATGGATGCGGTTGATAGGATAATAGTATTCTGATTCTTACTAGTATCTAGAAATATTATAGAAAGTAAAATTGTGGTGGGAACAATAAATACTTGAGTCATTAGTTCCGAATATAAAAAGAATTTTATTAGTACTTTTTTGTATAAACCCATAAATAACGACCTTTTAGTTTAACAAATGAAAGTTAAACTATTTTTAGTTATAGATTTTTTATGTTATAGGTTTTGTAAAGTTTTATTGATTATTTTCCTTAGAAATTGGTCTAGACTTTTTGTCTGGAGGCTACTTCTTCAAAGGTAGATTGGTATTTCACATGATTCGTATTCATCCAACGATCCCACCAATTGAAATACAATCCATAATTGCAGTGAAAGTATCTATGATGCATATTATGGTGTGTTGAAGTATTGTGCCATTTGAAAATAGGATTTCTTAAGAAGTTCTTGGGGAAAAGTTCAAATGCCAAGTGACCTAACACATTTAGAAAAGTCATATAGAGAAGGAAAAATAAGATTGTAAGCCCATGAAGTGGAAACAATAAAACAGCAATAGGAACAATACCAGCTTCTACAACAGCTTCATAAGGATTGAATGCAAAAGCAGCCCAAGGAGATGGATTCGTGGAAATATGATGTGTTAAATGCATTTTTTTGAATAATTTAGGATGGTGCATCATTCGATGTGTCCAATAGAAATACGTATCATGAAACAATATTAGAGCAATTAAACTAACAAAAAAATAAGGTAATCCATATTCAGAAATATCTTTATAAATCATTGTCCAACCCAATGATTTCATCGTAAAGACAAGAATCCCAGTGAAACCAAACACAATCATAGTAAGTAAGGAATATTTAATTTCGTGACGGATTTTTGAATTGTCTCGTACTCGATCTTGTTGGATCCATTTGTGTTGGAGTTTCTTCTTCCATAGAACCCAGAAAAGCGAGAAAGCAATTCCTGCAAAAATCAGGTAGCGAATAGTTGCAATTCCAAAACTTGCAAAAAAAACCAAAGCGAATTTATTATAATCTAGTGATTCCATTCAATATTCCTTCTTATGATCAACTTCTAACTAAGCTAAGAATTATTATTTACCCACCAACTAAAATTTCAGGCTGAGAGGTAGATTCCTTCTTTTTAGTTCTTCGTTCTTGGAGAGCTTTGTCTCTGCGAGAAGTGATTTCTTCGTAGTAAGCTTCATAATGTGGAAAATTTGTTCCCATGATTCTATCCCAGAAATTAAAATAGAGACTATAATTACCGTGAAATTTCGAATGATGCAAGTTATGGTGAGTTGTTGGATTGATCCATTTGAAAATAGGATGCTTAGCCCAACCACGTGGGTAGAATTCATAACCTGTGTGGAAATAAATATTCAATACCATAGCATAGAAAGTATGAAAAATCAAGACACTGAAGTTTAAAGGAACAAACATAATAAAGATAGGAAGATAGATTGCCTCAAGTATCGCTTCCAAATAATGAAAATTATATGCAGCTAGTGGGGAAGGGTTTACCGACTTATGGTGAACGGAGTGTATGATATGATATAGCTTTTTTGTATGAACCAGTCTATGCATCCAATAGAACCAAGTCTCATGCCAGATAGTCAATAAACCAAAACTGAACACTGCATATCCTATACTGAATTTATCGAAATCAAAATATACCTGCGATGGGATAATTTTCATTTTTGCTAGAATAATGTTCGTAACAGCAACCATAGTAAATACAATTAAAGTTGTGAAGGATTGTTTGATCTCATGAACAAGTCTTTCTTTTTTTGGAAAGCTCAATTGAATTCGAAAGGGTTGGAACCATTCTTTTTTCCATATCCATATGATAAAAAACACACCACCAGCTATTGGAAAATATCGAATTATATTCATTACGAATTGGAATCGTAAGATACCCATAAAACAATTTAAATCTAAATCGCATGCAAACATTTTAATCCTCCGAAATACATCTTAATCATAACAGAATGTTGGATGGCAGTCGACCGAACTTATCAATTCGGACTGTTTTTCTTTCGAAATTCAGTTGGAGTCATCTCTTTTTCTTTTTTGAATGCATCATGAAAGGAAGATTTGGATTGAAAGCCAGATTCATAGGCTATGCGAATTGTTGGCCAATCTGTGTTCTTCTGCAAAAGCTCACAAGCATATGTAATTCTATAGTAATTGATGAAGCTGTGGAAAGATTTTCCAACTTGAGTGTTGAGGTATTCTGACAATTGATGAGGAGATATTTGCATTTTATCAGCAAGAGAGCTTAAATTAAGATCTTCCTCGAGGAAAAGTTTATCTTCTGTAAATAATTTTTGCAGTTCAATTCCTATCGATTTTGTATCTATATTTTTCAAATGAGAATTGAGGTACTTCTTTTCTTCTTGGATTGCGATCTTAACTTCTTCAAAGAGGGAAGGATAAGACATTTGAATTAAATAAATAGTTGGAACAATAGAAGATAAGAAAAATATTCCTATCGAAAGACCAATATGGATTTCTCCAAAAGAAATTAATAGACCTCCCAAAGTACCAAGACTTGCCATTCCTAGGATGAGAAAAAGAAATCTTACGGAGGCTGTGTTTAAAATTATCTCAAATCGAAAAATTCGTACAAAATGTACAAAGCTACGGAAAATATAAATTAATAAGGATGAACAACCTAGAAAGGAGATGAATGTTATTCTCTGAAAAAGTTTACCACTTGATTGTTTTCTAATTGCTTGTATAGCTTGGATTTTGTATTCAATGGGTTCAAAAAATCCTAAAAGAGTGTAGATTGCAGCGATGAAAAATGGAAGTAAATTCCATTTGCTGCTAAGCCAACTGGGAATCTCGCCTTCTAGAAAGAGATAAATGATTCGAGAAAGTATAGGGCCAAATAAAAATAAAATAGGAAGATGATAAAGATAGAAGTAAGGTATCTGCAAAAAGTAATCAGAAAATAGATATACATTATGAAATAAAAATAAACCGACTAGTAGCAAGGATAATGAAACTAAATTCTTTTTGGAATTTTGGTTGGGTGCAATTTTGTATCCTATACTAAAAAGGAAGGCAAGAAAGCATCCGAAGAATGAAATATAATAGAGAATTCCTTTATCCATAGTTAGATTTTCATAATAAACTCATGAAATCTGGATCTTGGATATGTGGGTAACTGTTGATGGATATAGGTGCTATCTGTCCATCTTTCCAATCAAAAATATTCAATGATGTATTGGATATATAACGCATTAAGGGAAGAAAATCCGTTTTTGCTAATCCCAAGGATAGCCCTGATAAAACCGCTACTGGAGTTGATGAGGTGGCAAGTAGAATTGAACCTGCATCTTGGGGAATCTTAGTCAATGTTGAGGCGACCTTATTTTTATATTGATCGAAAGAATAGGGTTCATCGTGAATGCCTTCCACCCATTCGCGCAGTACTCGTTGAATGAGTTTGTAAAATATTTCTCTAGAACTTGGACGGCCAGCTGATTGAAGAGCCTTGTATCTTTCTAAAGTTTTTGCAAATTCAGCATCTTCTTTACGAATTTTATTCGCTATATGAAGCCATAGACCTGGATCAAACTCATTTAACTCCTCGAATTCCTCAGCTGGTGGAAAACAAAAACCTTCTCTACCTAAAGGAGCAAGCATGCCTTCCAAGGTTTGTTTCTGTCTACGTAATGTTCCTGAAGCTACAAAATCGAATTCTATTCGCATGCGAACAAAATATTCACCTAATAATTTAGCTTGAGAATGTCCTAATTCTGTTAGTTGGTCATACTCTGCACCAAGGCTATTTGCCTGACCATGTCGAACTAAATAAATTCGAGCCATCTAGATACTATACCTTGGATTGGAAATGGCTAATTTATCTTTCAAGGTTTCCATTACATGGTTCAGTACTTGTTGGTTGGAAGGTAGGATTTTCTGATCTCGAATTTGATTCGCTAAGATTTCATTTGCTTGGGAGACGATTTCCTTTTTCTCATTCAGATTGAGTTCAGAGAAATTCGTATTATTAGATTTTTTATTAGGTTTTGATTTATCTTCAGAAGGCAATATTTCGGATTCCTGCTTAAGTTTAGGAATCAGTTTATCCGCTTTTTCACCTAATAAAGATAATAGAGAAGAAAACTCTTTTTCTAGAAGTGGTTCTTCTTGTTTGATCTCTCTAATGATTACGCCTAACATATTCCAGGAGATGAGAGTCTTGAAGGAAAGTAGATCTTTCTCTTTAACGGTAGGCATAATTTCTTTCATAAGAAAATCTTGAATTGCTTCTAATAAATCTATTGATGTAGGTTTATCCTGCATTGATCAACCTCAAAGCTTCGTATTCCATTTCACTAGTTCTCCTTCCAATTGCCGCAAGTTCAATACCCTTGTCTTTACCACTAAGATGACGATAAGCTTGTTGGATAGAGCCGATGGCCCAACGCAGATTTCCAACAATTTCCCAAAAGGTAACTTTCCTCGGATCAATCTTTATTTCACATGCTTTTTCATACTCAGCAAAAAAATCGATCCTGTCTGCAAATCCACCGACTTCTTTATTCACTTTACCAAATCGCCAATCTCGCATACAGAGCCAGGCAACATCCTCATGACGGTCTCCCCAATGGGCAAACTCATAATCTAGTATTCCTTCCAAGCCTATTGGACTTACCATAAAATTTCCAGTACGAAAATCTCCATGAACAAGAACCATTCGATCTGGAGTAAAATTTTTGGCTTGGTCATCTAACCAATTTAATGCGAGTTCAATAGCTGGGTGGGATTCAGGAACTTCAGCTAGGGTCTTTCTAAGAGCTAGAACAGATTCTTGTATATATGTTTTTTCAGAAATGCCACCTAATAGAGATAATGTAGCTTCACTCAAATACTTAGTTTGTTTTGGTAGGATAGAATGTATTTTGGCAAGATTGTTTGCAAGATCTCTTGCTAAACCTTCTTTTCGATAAGCATTGATAGACGCATCTTTTACTAAAAATCTAGCATTTGCATTGCCTGTGATTCTTTGCATTAGATAGAATGGATTTCCTATGATTTTCTCATCATTTTCAAAAAGTATTGGTTCTGGAGTTTTTGCTCCCGTATGAAAGATTTCTAAGGCTACTTCGAATTCTGCCTTTTTAGGCAAGGAGGACAAAAGCGATGCTGCTTTATCTGTTCTAAGAACTAACTCAGAATGAGAAGAAGATTTGTTTTGAGCTTTATCAGATGTAGGAGTGGATGAATAATCCAATGCTATGTTATCTTGGCAGGCTCCACCAGAAAGTTCTTTCCAATTGGAAATTTCAATTTTAGATTTCCATAAATCACTTAAATAGGATTCAATTGTGTCCTTCCATTTATTCTTTTCCATAAACCTGCTCTTGTTTATTTTTCTGCAAAATGCATTGTATAAAGAATTGCATTTTATATAAAAATACAACCATTTAGATTAAGAAAATTTGCTTTAATACAATTTCCAAGGATAATAGTCCTTACTATTTGGTGCAAGGATCAAATTCTTGTTGGATCGAATTTTCAATTCATCTTTTCTACTTTTTGGAATAGTGACCAAATTAGGATTTCCATCACTTATAAAAGGTTTCCACTCTCCTGAACTAACTTTCTGGCGATAGGATTGCAAGGCTTCTTCAAAGCCATGAAGACGACTGACTCGAAACAAATTGTAATTTTTAGCGAAAGGTGATAGACTCAAACGATTCGAATAGCTAAAAATAAGTTTATGTCTATAGGAATGCTTTTTGCTAGAAGATTTTGCAAGAAGCGGCCATAATTTTCTTTTCGGATAACTTCCATAAGGTGTAGCTAAGCTAGTGTACTGAAAGTTTGGAAGGTAAGTATTTATTTTAGTCTGGGAGAGATTAAGATCTGATTGAATTCTTTCGATTGAGGTAGTTTGATAATTAGGATGTGAACAAGAATGATTTCCTATTTCGTAACTATTTTCTAAAAGGAAGGAAAGTTTTTTATTAATCCATTGCTTCTGGCCAAAGAGTTCATTTTGTCCACGTTGGCAGGGAGTTACAAAGAAGATTGCAGTGATGCGAAAGGTTGGATATTTTTTCTTGTAATCTTCTAAGATTCCAATTGCTGAATTGGGATCAATTTTATTGGAACTCAAATACTTAAACTGGGAAATATGCGAATCATCGAAACTTAAGACAGCTGGTATATAGCCAAGTGGTGCGTTTATATAACCTTTATACAATTCTTCCACAGTAAGAAGATAGTATTTATTATTTCTAAGATAATCTAAATCTTTCAGTAAAGAAGAAGGTTTTCTGTTCATAAGATTATCTTTTGAAGTAATTTTATGGTATGTAAAAATAGGAATCATACCCAATTCGTCTACTTGCCTTGACGTTTGTGAAGATAGATTTTTAGAGTAAGTTATTGATATTATTACAAATAGAATTTTAAGATAAAAGGAATTTCGAAAATTTGAGAACACAAATGAAAGAAAGAAGTAGACTTGGAATTTTGTCTAGGTAAAAAATTTTGCTTAGCGATGGTTTCTAAATACAGGTCGTTCTCGTTTTGAAAAACGTCTTACTTCAAAATGAAGATGATTGCCAGTGGATCTACCCGTAGAACCTACTTCTCCAATCTTATCTCCTTTTTTTATTTTATTTCCTTTCTTAACTAAAATTTTACTGAGGTGACCATATCGAGATTCATAACCTAATTCATGTTTTAAGATAATCAAGTTTCCATACCCACCTTGTTTGCCTTGGAAATCTACTTTTCCATCTGCGGATGCATAAACAGCAGTTCCTTTGGGAGCAGCAAGATCAACCCCTCCATGAAAGGTGAGCTTGTTAGTAAAAGGATCATTTCGTTTTCCAAAACCTGAAGATAGTCTTCCTTCTAGTAATGGTTTGGAAAAAGCAAATCCATAGAAAAACATTTTCTCTTTTCCAATAAGTTCGCCACCTGGAATAAACCATTGAGATCTATTGGGATCAAAAATTAATTTTTCCGCAGGAATCTTGAAATCTTTAGCAATTTCATTTTTATTTTCTTCGGATTCGTTTTGATTTTCTTTTTGGGAAAAAATTCCTCGCATATTGGGAATCAACATTTTTTGACCTGTACTCAAATCATGAGGGGATGCTAGGTTGTTGACCGAGGATAGGGTATCTAAATTCATCCCAGTTCTTGCCATGATGGTAAAAAAATTATCTGACTTTTGTACCTTATAAGTATAAAATTCTAACCTAGTTAGCTTGTGTTGGGAATTTCTAGAACGAGAGGCTTTTAGATTATCTTTTACATCTTCACGAAGTGATTTTAAGTTTGGATTGCTGTATTCTAAATTGGCAAGTAGTATAGGATTTGAATAAAGTTGATTAATTAAAATTATGTAAGTTAAAGAAAGAATTACAAAATTCTTAAATGGGAAAAATCTACTTTTTAGAAATTTTCTCAGATATCTCAAACGACATAAGTCTTCCATATAGTTTCAATATCGGACAGTTCCAAAAAATCAATGACGTCAAAAACTAAGAAATGAGCATGGAATCAAAGCCATGATCGAAACGGACAAACCGACTCTTCCCACCCCAGTCCAGAAATCTGAACCTGTTATCATTCTTCTCATTCATCTTGGGATCATCTTTATGGGTCAATTGCTACTTTTGGTTCTATTACAATCAACTATGCAATTCATTCTTCTTCAGGATAAGATTCCTACAGAAGAAATGGTGGGTAAATCCTTTGATGAAATTTCTCAAATCCAAAAGGATGCAACAGCCGAATTAGTTACTGAATTTGAAACACAACCAGAAGCAGTAAGTAAAAAATACTATAACATAATATTTCTAGAAAGACAGGGAGTTTTGTTTTGGTCAAGTTTGATGTGGGTTCTTGCCTTCCTTCTTCCTGGGTATTTAATACTTTCTCGTTGGTTGAAGATTCCTATTTCCAAATTAGAAGATAAGTTTCAACTGAACCAAATAGCAGCAGGTGCACTAGCTGGTATTGGAATATTCGGCATAGTTTCTTTAGTAGGAATGTTTCTAATTATAATAGATTTAAAACCGGAAAATAACGAATTCCAAACCATGCTTTTTAAAAACCTCCAAGGAAACTCAACTCTACTCGCTTGGTCTGTTTATAGTGTAGGATTATTTACTGGTTTAATTGAGGAATGGTTCTTCCGAGGGATGCTTTTGAAACATTTTGTTTCCAAAGGTTTAGTTAGAGAAGGTTGGATAATTACATCTATACTTTTTGGTGCTTTGCATTTTTCGCCAGAAGCTTCGATGATAATTCCAGTAATTCTTTCTGGAGTTGGTGCTTACTTTGGATATTTATATATCCAAACGGGAAATATTTGGGTTCCTATTACTGCACATGCTGTTTACAATTCAATCACGTTAATCTTAGCATTCTTTTTGGGAGATCAGATCACATGAGTTTTTTGAAAAAGAAGCAGATGGGATTTCATTATGCTATTCCATTTTTATTAGGAATAATTTTATTTCCTCTAGGATCTCTATTCTCAGCTGAAGTAATTGAAGTTCCGATTAGCACAGATGATGCGAATGTTAAAATTCTTGCGATACTGAATAAGATAAATCCTGATGATTTTTATGAAGATCCAAAGACTGGTGGATTTATAAAGAAATACCAAGATAAGACAATTTCTCCATTTGATTACAAAATTTACATTGGACGTATGAGTCAAAGATCAGTTGAATCAATCATTCGAATTGAGAGTTCAGATCGTGGCCAAGAAAAAGTTTGGAAACAAATTATTGAAGCGGAATTACTTAAGAATCCTCCCACAGAAGATATGCGTCAATTAGAAAGAAAGAGCCATGCCATTTCCCAAGGTTTGAATTTAATCCAACCATCTATGAGTGTTATTTATAATTCAACGAATTCGCCACTTTATAATTTTAGAGATACATTTTGGGCAGCAACGGCTTATTTTCTTACAGACCTTGTTTTGGTTGGTGGAGCTTACGCTTACGTGAAAGACAAGGCTCCTCGCAAAAGTCTATGGGATAATCTTTTGAATCGAAGAGGCCCACCTGAGTTACTTAAAGGACCAGATGCTGGGACATTGATCGGAGCTTTAGCAGTTACAAGATTGTATCGAATGGTAGGGTCGGTTCAAGATACAAGTGCTCATAATAGATTAGTTGAAATGTCCTATTCATTTAGCTTTTAAAAATTCTTAACTTCTATAATTTCTTAAAAAGATTCTTTGCGGCATCAGAGGCATTGGATCTTTCAAAATCATCTCGATCAATCATTGTTAGCTGGATATTTTCTTTTTCTATACGAGTTAGTAGCTTGGCAACATCTGCTGGATTTTTAGAATTAGTAGCCATGTATTTGAAAATAGTCTTACATTCAGGACAGGATTTATCTTTCAGATAATTCAAGCCCAGTCTTTTGCAATTGCCACAAGTTCCATAGAGATCATCCACATAAAGCATATGCTTTTTTACATCATCTACTTGCAGCTGTGACCAAACTCGAACAAATTTTGTGCGGGAAGAATCTTCCATTTTCATACCTTAATGCTAGACGCAAACAAATGAACCTGTCAACTAGGAAATTATGAGATTTCGTTGGACTTTAGTAGCAGCAATATTTGGAGCTTTGGCAGTTGGTATAGGAGCCTTCGGAGCACATGCTTTAAGAGGAATTCTTTCACCAGATATGGTAAAAGTTTTTGAAACTGCCAGCAAATACCATTTTTACCATACCTTTCTTTTGCTTTATATTGCTCATCTCTTAAGCAATGAAAGTATCGAAGAGAACAAATTGAAATTATTACAAATTTCTGCCTGGTACGTGAGTTTTGGAATTCTTATTTTTTCAGGGAGTTTGTATCTTCTTGCTATAACAGAAATTAGAATTCTGGGAGCGATTACGCCCATCGGTGGTCTAAGTTTTATTGTAGCTTGGATTTTAGTCGCTTTTTCCTATCGCAAATAATTACTTTGTCCTAAAATCAATAAAGATTGCTCTACTTAATTTTGAATTTTCTTTTTAAGTAGAGCAGTTTTACTTATTTTACTAAACAAATACAAATTCTTAAATACTTAGGTATAAAGTCTGAGATTAGTATTTGTTCTCCACTGAATAACGAATCTTTTCCACTTTTCCAGCTGGGAGCTTTACATCAAAATAAACTTTGCTTGAAGATTCCTTTTCAAACTTGTGTGAGTTGTCAGTAATTTTCCATTCGCCATAAGTATTAGCATAAAGTCTTACAGTGATATCTTCCTTCTTGCGATTGCGTAATTCAACTTCATAACTTGCTTTGTAGCCATTGGAAAGCTTGAATGCTTCGTAGGACATTTGCTTGCCATTTGCTACTACATCGAATGCTTTTCCAGTGCTTACTTTTATCCATTCATCATTGGGTGTGTGGTCGATGGAATCTTCACCTAATAGTTGTTGTCTGCCTTTAGAATCTGCTTTAAAAATTCGAAAGGTTCCCATAGGCAATGGAATTCCAAGTGCATTTTTCTTAGTGTTCTGAATATCATAACGAACAGTTGCGTTATTAAAATTCTTTTCATTACCTGAGTTCATAGGAAGATTTTCAAAGATATATTTTTTCTCAACACTGAGACCATTTTTATCGAAAAGCTGAACTTGCTTGGTCTGGTTGGAACCTATTGTTGTTGGTTGATCCAAAGTGTACAAATAGTAATCAGCAAGATTCTCCTGGTTGAATTCTGGTGCAGCTGATTCCATAGCTCGTGATGAAAGTTTATAAGTATTTTTAGTAGCATATGTTGGACGGTTTGTAACTAATTGAACTTTGCCAGCTACTAATTGTAAGGTTGCTTTCTCAAATGCTGTTCCACTAGAATTGCTCAATGTAACCCATGATTGTAAGCCAGCAGAGTTTTCTTTATCATTTAAGTTCAGATTATAATCAGCAGACCAATTCATTCCACCTGTTTGGTAGGTTACTTCTAGAGTTTTCTCAGTCTCGGAATCAGATTCTAATTCCCACACTAAAGTGGGTTTTGCAAAAAGGTTCTCAGGAATGGAAGAAACAACTACTCGACCTGGATAGCCGAGTGAAATATCTTTACCGATTTGAAATACTGGTCCATTGTTATAAGCGATTAGTTTAGCTTTGATCGCTGTCTCTTCGCCAGTTGTAGGGTTCATTTTGTAAAGAGTTACTTCTCTACCTACATATTTTTCAAGAAGTCTTTGTTCCGAAATAAGATCGTATTCATAATTTTGTTCGTAGACTGAGAAGCCTTTAGAATCTTTGGTGGGTTTCACTCTTACTGTTTGAGGTAAAATGGATGAGGCAACATCCTGATATCTAAGAGTCGTTCTACCTTTTGAGAGGTTTACAGAGCGAACTTCTCTAACTAAACCCATACCACCATTATAGATTGTAACTGAAACGGATTTTCTTTTATCTGAAGAACTTGTCTCATAAGGGAAACTAGAATCCACAACAAAGAGTAAAAGAAATAAGACCGTCGGTATAATTTTAAATTGATTCATGTATATTAAACTCCCTGACTCCATTCTATAGATGAAAAAACGAATGCAATCCAAAAAGCTCGCTCTAATTTGTCCCTATGAAAGAGAAAGTAAAGATTGGAGTCATTGGTGGAACAGGCTTGTATTCGCTCGATGGGATGGAGATTATAGAAGAAATACACCCAGACACTGCCTGGGGTAAACCATCAGATTCTATAACAATTGGAAAGTTCAAAGATAAATTAATCGCATTTTTACCAAGACATGGAAGAGGTCATTTCCTTTCACCTTCTGAAATTCCAGCACAAGCAAATATTGCTGCCTTAAAAAATTTAGGAGTGGAAGAGATAGTTTCTTTCTCTTCGGTGGGTTCTTTAAGAGAAGAAATCCCGCCTTTGGATTTTGTGCTTCCATCTCAAATCATTGATCGAACCAAAGCACGACCTTCTACTTTTTTTGAAAATGGAATTGTTGCTCATGCTCCATTTGCTGATCCTTTTTCCAAAAGTTTAGCAAATAGAATCAACGAGACCGCTACAAAGATTGGAATGAAAATTCATATGGACAAAACACTTGTTTGTATGGAAGGTCCACTTTTTTCTACCCGAGCAGAATCTCATATGTATCGAGCTTGGGGAGCTGATATTATCAACATGTCGGTTCTTCCTGAATCCAAACTTGCACGTGAAGCAGAGATTGCCTATCAAATGGTATGTATGTCTACGGATTATGATTGCTGGAGAGAAGATGAGGAGCATGTTACTGTTGAAATGGTAATAGCAAATTTAACTAAAAATGCAGAAAATGCTAAGAAACTTCTTTCAGCTCTTATTCCATCTCTTGGAAATGGGGATGATTATTCTTTAGTAGGTTCAACTAAATTTTCCATCCTCACTGCTCCAGAGAAAAGAAATCCAGAGCAAGTTAGTAAATTAAAAACAATTTTTCCAACATATTTCTAAAGGTACAAAATGAATCCATATCCTAAATTACTCGCACCACTCGACCTTGGTTTTACAAGCCTTCGTAATAGAACACTCATGGGCTCCATGCACACAGGATTAGAGGAAGCTGAAAACGGCTACGAACGCATGGCAGCTTTTTATGGGGAGCGTGCAAAAGGGGGAGTAGGTCTTATCGTAACAGGTGGAATCGCACCCAACGAAGCTGGTCGAGTTGCAAAAGGTGGATCTGTTATGGATTCATCAGAGACAGCAAAACACCACAAAATTGTAACGGAAGCAGTTCATAAGCATGGTGGGAAAATTTGCTTACAGATTTTGCATACAGGAAGATATGCCTACCATGATAAAGCAGTAGGTGCTTCTGAAATGAGAGCGCCAATCAATTTTTACAAACCACATAAGCTTTCTCATGAGGAAATATTGCAGACGATACAAGATTTTGCAAATTGTGCTGCCTTCTCCCAAGAAGCGGGTTATGATGGTGTTGAGATTATGGGTTCAGAAGGATATCTCATCAATCAATTCATTGCTAAGAGAACTAATGATCGTGATGATGAATGGGGTGGAAGTTTTGAAAATCGTATTCGATTTGCCTTAGAAATCATCCGTGCTACAAGAAAGAAAGTTGGCGCAAATTTTATAATCATCTATCGTCTATCTATGTTAGATCTTGTGGAAGATGGTGGAAATATTGACGAGGTAATTGCTCTTGCTAAGGAAGTGGAAAAAGCGGGTGCAACAATCATCAATTCTGGTATCGGTTGGCATGAAGCAAGAATTCCAACTATAGGTATGATGGTTCCAAGAGCTGCTTTTACTTGGGTAACTGCAAAAGTGAAAGGTCATGTAAGCATTCCACTTGTTACTTCCAATCGAATCAACAATCCAGCTACAGCAGAGGAAGTTCTTATTCGCGGTGATGCGGATATGGTATCCATGGCGAGACCGTTTTTAGCTGATCCTGATTTTGTAAATAAGGCTGCTGATAATAAAGCAGATGAAATTAACACCTGCATCGCTTGTAACCAAGCCTGTCTGGATCATATCTTCGAAGGAAAAACTGCATCTTGTCTGGTAAATCCTCGAGCTTGTTTTGAGACGGATCTAATTATAGAACCTGCATCAAAAAAGAAAAAGATTGCAGTCATTGGCGCAGGCCCAGGAGGCTTATCTTCAGCAAAAACAGCAGCAGAGCGCGGACATGATGTAACTTTGTATGAATCTATGGATAGACTTGGTGGTCAGTTGAATATCGCGAAACAGATTCCTGGTAAAGAAGAGTTCAATGAAACAATTCGTTACTTTGGTAAGATGCTGGAAAAGCATGGAGTAAAAATAGTCCTAAACAAGCGAGTTACTTCCGCAGAGCTCATTGATGAAAAATTTGACGAGGTTATTTTAGCTACGGGAGTTATTCCAAGAATGCCAGCTATTCCAGGCATAGAAAATCAAAATGTGATGAGTTATGTAGATCTAATTCTTCATAAAAAACCTGCGGGGAAAAAAGTTGCGGTTATTGGTGCCGGTGGAATTGGTTTTGATGTGAGTGTTTATCTATCAGATCCTGGTCATCCATTTACTACCGATGCCTATCTAAAAGAATGGGGAATTGATAAATCCATTTCCATAAATGGCGGACTAGGAAAAAAATCAGAAGATAAATCGGATCGATCCATAACTATGCTTAAGCGGTCTACAAATAAATTCGGTGCTAATCTTGGTAAAACTACAGGTTGGATTCATAAAGCAACTTTGGTTGATCGTAAGGTGGATCAAATTGCTGGTGTGAATTATAAATCCATTGACTCCACTGGAATTACTATTGAAGTTAAAGGAAATGAAAAGAAAATAGATGCGGATACGATTGTTATCTGTGCAGGCCAAGATCCTAGAAGAGATCTTCTAGAGGATTTAAAAGCTGCAAATGTCTCTGTACATCTAGTTGGCGGAGCAGACTTAGCTGCTGAATTGGATGCAAAGCGAGCTATAGACCAAGGAACAAGGCTAGCAGCTAAACTATAATTTTTTGATACAACGAAATATTCAGTGCATTCTAAGTGTACTGAATATTCGTATTAAGTTTGTAAATTGGAATTTAAACTATGGAAAAAGCAAATACAAGTGATTTTGATTTTTCAAAATCTTGATAGGTTCGAAGAAATTAAGTAAAATTATTTATTCTTAATTGATTCAAAGGCATCTTCTAATGAATCAAAAACATTTAATAACCCTCTAAGCTTTGTTAGTTCAAGTACATAATTCACCTTTGTTGACGGGGAGCATAGAAGTATGCCTCCGCCTGATTTATATATTTTAGAGTGAATGCCTAGAAAGACTCCCAATCCAGATGAATCTATATAACTAACATCACTCAATTCTATAAAAAAGATATTTTTACCCTCATTAAGCTGTGTCTCGATATATTCTTTAATATGTTGGGAACTATATAAATTTATTTCACCAGTAATTTTTACAACTACTGTCTCTTCTTTGCTAAGTTCAGAATCAGCTCCAAGAATTTTTAAAATTTGCATTTCGCCAGCATCTAATTCGACTATAGTTTCCAAATTTAGATACCAACCTCATGAACACCATTACTGATAGAAAACTGATAGAATGATAAATCCTTGTTAAACATTTTTCTGTAAGAATTAGTTAGCTCGATCTTGTAGTTTTTATTGGATTCTTTGTTATCTAGAACCAAAACACATCCCCCGAAGCCTCCGCCAATCATTCTAGCTCCTATTATAGATTCCTTTTGTAGTGTTTCTACTATAAAATCAGTCTCGGGGCAGGAAACTTCAAAATTTTTTGACAAGGACCAATGGCATTCATACAAACATTGTCCTACTAATTGGAAGTTTTTAGTGATCAGTCCTGCAATTGTGTTCTGAGTTCTAAGCTTTTCAGAAAGTACATGTTGTAATCGTTTCTTTTCATTTAATGTGAGAGAAACACTTGAGATATCAAAATCATCTGCTAAGTCATAAAGGTTTTGAATTTTTGGGTAGATTTTTTGAATTTTTGCTAAAGCAGATTCACATTCTTCTCTTCTAGTATTGTATGCTGAATCTTTAAGAGAGTGTTTAACATTAGATTGAATCAAATAGAATTCTTTATCTTCTAAATCGAATTCATGATAGGAATATTCAAGTGTGTCAGTGTTCAGTGAGATACAATTGTTCTTTTTTCCTCTAGAAATAATAAATTGATCCATAATTCCACATTTCGTGCCTACGAATTCATTCTCAGCAGCCTGACCTATTAAAGCAATATCAGTTCTATTTAGATCTAGTTTATAGATTTTCGATAATGCATAGGTTAGAACAACTTCCAAAGCGGCAGATGATGAAAGTCCAGCTCCCTGAGGTATATTCCCATTCAGAGAAAGATCAAAACCTGGAATAGAAAATTTCCTTTTCTGTAATTGATCAATTACACCTAAAATATAATTGATCCATGTATGTTTTTCCACTTTAACTATATCATTAACTTGGGTAAGTGAATTAAAGTTTTCAGAATAGAATCTGTAAGTGTTTGATGAATTAGGTCGAATCATAATATCAATAGAAAAATCTATTGCAGCTGGAAGTACGATTCCACCTAAATAATCCACATGTTCGCCAATAATATTGATACGTGCTGGGGCTGAAAATTTCCGAGCTGGTTTCTCGGGACTTCCAAATTGTCTGTAGAAAGAGTCATCCACGTTCTTAAAATAATCAAAATCATAGTAATTTGAAAAGAAGAAAAAGAAGTATTTTTATTGAAATTCTACTTATAATCTGTTTAACTTGAGAAGATGAATATAAGTCTAAATACTCGTTTTTCTGATCGTTTCCTTAACTCTGAATCATTGTCCAAGAATCAAAAATCATCTCAATCTGCGCATGAACTCTTACTTTCTAAAAAAGGTGCTGGGAATGACTATTTGGGTTGGATAGATTTACCTGAACAAATCCAAAATTCGGACTTGGATTCTTATAAGGAGATTGCTTCAAAAATTAAGAAACATTCTAAATTTCTCATCATAGTCGGTATTGGTGGTTCTTATTTAGGAGCACGTGCAGTTATAGAAGCAATTCAAAATCCTTTTGAGGTTTATAGTGAAGATTCTATTAAAATTATTTATGCGGGACATCATTTGGATGCAGACTATCATAATCACTTAATAGAATTTTTAGAGGATAAAGAGTTCTCAGTAAACGTTATCTCAAAATCTGGGACAACTACTGAACCAGCTGTTGCCTTTCGCTTATTACTAAGCTTATTAGAAAAGAAATATGGAAAGGAAGGCACCAAACAAAGAGTATTTGCAACTACAGATTCATCTAAGGGAGCCTTAAAGAAATTTTCTGATGAATATGGATTTAAAACATTTATAATTCCTGATGATGTAGGTGGTCGCTATTCTGTTCTTACTCCAGTTGGACTATTACCGATAGCTATTGCTGGCGTAGACATTACTAAGCTCGTTGAAGGAGCTAAACAGATGCGAAAGGAATTAATTTCAGAGACAGATCCTAGTAAAAACCTAGCAATGAAGTATGCCACTTATAGAAATTCCATCTACCAATTAGGGAAAAAGGTAGAAATACTTGTTAATTATAATCCATCTTTTCATTTTTTCTCAGAATGGTGGAAGCAATTGTATGGGGAAAGTGAAGGTAAGGGTCACAAGGGAATTTTCCCGGCTAGTGTTGATCTCACTACGGATTTACATTCTATGGGGCAATACATTCAAGACGGGGAAAGAATTCTATTTGAAACAGTCGTTAGCTTCAATGAACCTAAGAAAGATATTACCTTAGGAGAAAGAGAAGGGGATCTAGATGGATTGAATTACTTAAATGGTAAAAATCTCTCTTGGGTAGGTAGTAAGGCTACTTTAGGAACATTAGTTGCTCATTCTGATGGAGAAGTACCATGTCTAGAATTAGTTGTTCCTAAGCTTGATGAATTCTATCTTGGACAGTTAATTTATTTCTTTGAGTTTACATGTGGAATTTCAGGTTATATGTTAAATGTAAATCCTTTTGATCAGCCAGGAGTAGAAGATTATAAGAACAATATGTTCGCTTTACTAGGTAAGAAAGGATTTGAAGAAAAAAAAGCAGCTATTGAAAACAAGTTAAAAGAATAATTATCTATTTTATTAATAAAATTTAAACTTAAAATGTATTTGGACTATTAGAATTTATAACCTAAGGTGAACCAGATATTTCTTGTTTCCAGAGGATGTTGGGTTGGATAATACCCTCCTGTAGCACTTCTAATTCCTGGATCGAAAAATTGTTCATTCGTTAAATTATTGATAGTCAATTGCATATACATTCCTGGTTTATAGAAATCCTCCCATCGAATATTTATTTTTACCATCTTATATCCAGGTACTGTAGCCTCAGGGTTAGTAGCAATAGTTCTTCGGACATCAACATAATTTACACCAAGGTAAAAACTCAGATTTTTAATAAGATAATAAGTTATACCCGCATTTATTTTGTGAGGAGCTATGTTTGGAATTGAACCTTTTCTTGGGCTTGTACTTGAACCATAAATATTCTCGTAGAGAGCTGTAATTATATCATTTGAATAATTTGCTCCAAGTCTACCAGCAGTTGAGGGCGAAGTATCAAGACTTGCAGGCAAGTCATAGTATTCACCTTTAGCATAGGTATAATTAGCTGTTAAATTTAAATTTTTGAGGATTGTTGCGGATGAGTCTAATTCGAATCCATATACATTAGCCTTACCGATATTTTGATTTTGAAGCCAAGGCTCAGTAGAACTAATTCCATTTATAGTTGATCTATCAGTTGTTTGAACTTGTAAAATCATATTTGTAACTTTATTGTAATAAGCTTGAGCTGAGATAAAATAATTTCTAAGAAATCTATAATTCGCACCAAGCTCAAGAGATTGTAATTTTTCAGGTGATAGATTTGGGTTAGGTTTTCTTTGTGGAGTCTGCGAAAAAAGTTCTTGTACAGACGGTTCTCGAAATGCGGAGCCTGAAAGTAATTTAAATGTTAAATTATTTGTTGCACTATAAACAAGACTTAACCTTGGATTGCTAGTATAGCCATAAGTAGTAATATAATCTCTTCTGTACCCTGCTGATAATTGTATTTTACTTACAGGTCGAATCGATTGTTGAACAAATATCGCATAATTTGTATATGTAAATATTTCATTCGAACCGTAATCTTTTGCTACTATAAAGTGCCTAGCTGAGATTCCATATATTCCTGTTATATTAGAAGTAGGATTCCATGTTAATCTTTGTTCACCCCAATAGGCTGTATCTTGACGTGCATATGAATTAGAATTATTTACATCTCCAGGTCGATAATAAGCTCCTGGTCCACTTGTATTAGGATATTGTTCATGACTTGATTCTAATACTTCTGTATTTCGAACAATTACCTCACTATCTAAGCTGAGTTTTTCATTAAACTTATATATATATCCCGTTAATGCACTATTGCTTCGAAAATTCCATCCACTTCCTGTGAAACCTTGTATACCGTTACTTGAAATTACGTTCCCATCTTTATCCACATATGAATTTGTTAAGATACCACTTGCCACTCCATAAGCTCTTATCAAATTACGGGCACTATAGTCACCAGTTCGGAATCCAGAGATTTTAGTATCAATTTGTTGAGTTCCATTTGCAAATGTTCCTTGTCCTTGGTTGTATTGCCAATTTGTAGTCTGAAATCTTAATCCTCCTTTAGAAAATTTAGCAGTGATATTATAAGTATCTTCTTGCGAATTATTATAGGTAGGTGACCAAAAATATCCAATTGATTTACTGTTTGGTGTACAAGTTGTATCACCACATGCTTTAGTTGCTAGATAATAATTGGGATCAAAGTTATAATTATAATCTTTATTTGAATCTGTTGCGCCATTGTTTGGTGGGTTTAGATTTCTAATATTTGAAAAATTTGGCCCAGCTGTTTTATAATAATAACCACCTACACTATAAGAAATTGGATTTTCACCTGAAGATACTCCTCTCGCAGAAAAACTCATAGATTTTCCAGGATTTGAACCATAAGCACCATAAGTTAAATCTACATGATTACCAGGATTACTAGAACCATCCTTTGTTATTATATTGATAATACCATTAAAGGCATTTGCACCATAGAGCGCAGATGCTGGCCCTGAGACTACTTCAATTCTTTCCACATTATTCAATGGAAATCTCACACTACCTGCAAGCATTGCGTTTTCATTTATATTATTATCTGGTGAGCCATCGACGTATAAAAGTGTTCTTTGGTTTCCTCCAATTAAACCTCTCTGGTGAATTAATTCTGGAAAAACTCCATAAGTATGTTGGAAGTCAATACCAGGAATATCTTTGAGTGCTTCAACCAAAGTTCTATACCCTCTTTCTTGAATCATTTGGGATGTAACTACGTATACAGCTGCAGGTGTTTCCTTAATTTTAGATTTAGTTCTTGTTGCAGTTACAACTTCATAGTTCTCGAATAATTTAAATATAGCTTCAGTTTCTTTTGCTACATTTTCCTTTCTAATTTTAAAGTTTATGTCTTTTGAAATTGGAGAAGAGATTATATATTCATTTATATTCTCTCTTTTTTCTTTTTTCGAAACATTTAATTTAATACGAAGAACTACTTTTGGGACTAATTTAGAAATGATACTATTATCATCATCTTCTTTAGTTTCGCTATCAGGAAGAGTTATTCCTTCAAGATCAAGAATTTCATTTGTAATATTAATTGCGTCTATAATGTATCCTGTATTTGGATCGTAAATTTGACAATAAAGGTTTAAAGTAGAATTAGATGATTTATTGTAATTCCCTGTTATATAAATAACTGAATCATCAGATTTATATTTATCAAGATTCGTTTCGATTGAATTGTCATTTTGAAATACTTCATAATTATTTTCTCTAAATGCTAATGATAATTGCTTATTTATTGTTTCTTGAATATCAGGATTTAAATCTGAATTGTACGGTTGAAAAGTTCCTATAACTATCTTTCTTTTGATTGCTTCTTCAGAAATTATAGGCTGTTGCAAGAATATACAAACGCTAATAATAGTAATAATACCAATAAGAAAATCAGAATATATTAGTTTTAGGAAATTTCTTTTTGCCATTATTATGAATATAGTATTTAGTTGAGAGTAGTGAGCTGAGAACTCATATTTTTAATCAATTTATTTCTCCTAAATCTTATATTTAGATAATAAAGGTGCTTCTAAGATACAGTTTGTATTTTATAAAAGATAATTATGATTAATTGGTTATTTGACCTATCAATTTTTAATTTCTAAAAACACATAAATCTCTTTATGTGAAGTAATAGTAAATTATTGTCAATATTTAATTGAAGGTTTATAAATTTCTTTCTATAGAGGACAAAAAGTATTTAATTTCTTGTTTTTTCCCTTTGAAAAAGTCTTTTTGAACAAGAATTTCATCGAATAATTTCTTCTCGCCAATATCTATCGCATCCTCTTGAAAGAACTCCCCAGTCAATTTGCCTTCTTTGGAAAGATGTCTCCACAATGATCCTAGCTCGAAATTTTCATTGCTTTTTTGATCGAGAAGATCGAATGCATGAATTTTAAACAGGGATAATCCTATATAATAACAAGGGATTGAATCCTTTAAGTATTCAAAATATACATTTCCATCCTTCCAAAAAAGATTTGTATAATTAGCATTATATGGAGTTGCCTTCAAATACAAATGGGAAAGTGAATCGTGTTGATTTTCAGGAAATTGTGGTAAAAAGTTGCTTTTAGGAAATAAAACAGTATCAGGGTTTATTACAACAAATTCATCATCGGATGAATTTGATGAAGCCCAATATCTATTTATTCCTGTAAATATCCCACCTCCAGTTCCAAGGATGGATTGTTCATAAGAGATATGAACCCTTAAAGATGGGAAATTCGCAAAATATTCTTCGATCTGTTTAGAAAGATAATGAGTGTTAGTTATAATTTCATTTACCTTCCAATTTTTAAGAAGGTATAAGCTATAGTCTAATAATTTGATACCATCAATTTCCAAAAGAGGTTTAGGACAATTTTGAGTGAAAATTCCCATTCTCTTTCCAAATCCAGCAGCTAAAATAAATCCTCTCATAAATTATTTCTAAACGTTCAATCCAAACTTAGGTACGGATTGTATCTTTTTTCTAAGATCAACTATAAAAATGTAAACACTATCAGGCAGTTGACCAAGCTGAGAAATTTCTTCCAAATTATCCAAACAACTATAAAAGCTTGGTAAAAATTTTAAGTTATTTTTTTCATTAATTTGAATAATATAAGTTCCGAGAGCTTTAAACGATCTTTGTAATGCTTGTAAATAAAATGTATCATAAAATCCTTTATTCGATATTTTAGATTTAACACGAAAGTATTCTAACATTTTTTTTCTCTCAGTAAGCGGTAAAGGTTTATAAGCATCGTAAAGTATACTACTTAGATCGTATGTAGGATGTCCCATTCTTGCGTCTTGGTAATCAATTAAATATAAATTTCCATTTTGCGTCATAATATTTCTTGAATGGAAATCTCTATGTGTGAAAACCATAGGTTCTTGTTTTTCTAAGTGCTTACAAGTTTCTTCTAAAAAAATCACAAATTCGCTACTTATATAAAACTCTATTTCTATTGAGGTTTCTAATTTTCTTAAAGATGAAAGAGTTAATTGTATTTCAAAATTTAATTTTTCAAAATCAAAAAATCTGTTCGAAACTAAGGCAGGTGCTTTTAAAGATTGAAGATGAATCAGAATATCAATCGATTTGTAAACTAAATCTATATATTCTTCGATAGATTTAGAATAAATATCAATATTACCAAGATCCTCTTGGAAGATAATGGATTGTGTGTCATCTATTCCAAAAACTTCAGGAACTAAAATGTTTTGTTTGGAGAGAAATTCCGTTAGTTCAATAAAATCCTGATTGATATTTGAATCTTTACAAATAACAAGTTCCTTATTTCTAAGACTTTCATATTTATCTAAATATTTTTCTTTTACTCTAGCTTTAAAATATCTCCTAGTGGATGCTTCTTCTTGAAGTGGGAGTAAATCGAAATCTTCTTCAACAAATTGAATAATGTTAGTCATTTATTTCTAGCTGGTGAAAATTTTAATATAAATTTAGTTCCATAATCTTTTTTAGATTCTACATTAATCTCTATATGGTACAACTCTGCAATTTCTCTCACCACAAACATACCAAGCCCTGTTCCTTTTCCTAATCCTTTTGTAGTAAAATAGGGTTCATAAAGATTTACCAATGTTTCTTGTTCCATACCAGTTCCATCATCTTGGATTTCCATAATAGGATCGGTTCCCGATATATATGTTTTAATGAATATATTTCCTCTGTTTTCTGTTGCATCAGCAGCGTTCAACAAAATATTAGAAAGAGCCAAGCCAATTTTTTCATTGTCTCCAAAGACAAATAAATCTTTTTCATATTTTTGTAAATTTAAGGTGCAGTTCTTTAAGCGCATACTTTTTTGAAAAATATCTAGTATATCTTCTATACAATTATTTATATTTGTAATTAATATTTTAGAAGGATCGTCTTCATTATATTTCTGTTTTCCTAAAGTAAGTAAATTGGCAGTTAGATTTTTAAGTTTTTGAACCTGTGTCATTGTCACATGTATCGCCTTATCCTTTATTGGTGCTAAAGCAGTAGGTTGGATAGCTAAATCCACAAACCCCATAATCGCCGTTAAAGAATTATTGATTTCATGGCCAATACTAGAAGCAATTGTAGTTAGAAATGCTCTTCGTTCAGAATCAATAAGTTTTTGAATTAATTTTTTCTTGTAAGAAATATCACGAATAATCCCAGTATGAAAAATCTTTTCATCGATTTTATAAGTACAAAAAGAAAGATCACAGTCAAAAATTTTGCCATTAGAATTAGTTAGTAATACATCAGAAATCTGAGATCTATTGGTTTTTATTTTACCATGGATATAGGATTTAACTACTCGATTGTAGAATTTCTTTTTATCTTTAGGAATTAAACAAGTAATAGATTGTCCAATTAACTCTATATCTTTAAAACCAAATGTCGTATAAGTTGCATTATTAGCCGAAATAATTATACAATTTGAATTAATTGTAATTACACAGTCGGTAGTTGCACTAAGAATCGCCTCATTTTGTTTATTTAAATCCCAATTCTTTTTAATAAGTTCAAATTCTTTCTTCTTAGAATTGATTAAATTATTTTTATTCTCTTCGTTGATTTTTGTTTGAGAAATCGCTTTTTTCAATACTTCAAGAATTCTGTTTCTCTCAACTGGCTTAGCAATATAGTCGAAAGCCTTAAATCGAATTGCCTCACCTGCGGAATCTAAACTTGGATTACCTGTGATTAAAATAATTGGTATATCGATTTTATTTTTGTTAGCCCATTGAATTAAATCGATTCCTGACAGGTCTTTCATTAATATATCAGAAATAATTACTTGAATGCTAGATTCTCTTTCAATAGTTTCTATGCCTTTTTTACCATTTTCTGCTAGTAATACATCATATCCCTCTCTAGAAAGAACTCTTTGTAATGCATCTCTAATTGGTTCTTCATCATCTATGACTAAAATTTTATATTTCATATAATTATTTAAATTCCAATAGGAAGCTTTATCCTTAACTGAGATCCATTTTTAAAAGTTGAACTAAATTCAATATCACCACCATGGTCAGTAATGATTTTCTTAGAGATAAAAAGACCTAAGCCTGTTCCTTGATTCTCTCTTCTGGTTGTATACATAGGCATAAATACCTTGTTCATGTCCTTTTCTTTAATACCAGGGCCATTATCTTGGATAAGAATATTAATCCAATTCTGATCTTTATTTTCTTGTTTATCAACAATAATTTCTATTTTTGGTGTATTATTTCGAAAATCTGCTTCGGATAGTGCATTGATGGAATTCATTAAACAATTGATAATAACTTGTTCTATTTCTTGCCATCTTACGTTAGCATTTAAATTTTTTGCATAAGTTTTAAATTCAATAAATATAGATTTCTTTTTCGCATTTGCTTCAACTAATTCAATTGCTCTAGTAATAATCCAATCAATTTCGGTTATTTCTTTTTCAGCTATTTCAGTTCGTCCTAAATCCAATAGGCTTTTAATTAAATTTCTAATTCGTTTGTTTGCTAATTCAATTTTCTTAAGAATTTTAATTCTTTCATTTGCATCTGATTCATCGTTTTCAATTAAATCTTCAATATATAGTAATGCAGATTGTAATGGATTATTGATTTCATGGGCGATCCCAGCAGCTAGTTCTCCAATGCTTGCAAATTTTGCTGATTCTACTAATTGATGGTTTAAGTTTTTTGTATTTGTAATATCTGTAAAAATACACATAACTGCTTCGTCAAATTGATTGTATTTTTTCATTGGGATAAAGCGGACTGAGAAATAAGTTTCAGTGTCCATTAGCCTATATTTAAATTCACTAGTTTCTACCTTAGTTGAAAATAAGCATCTTTGAATTGTTTCGTAAAACGATTCGGCAATTTCATTAGGAAGAAAATAAAATAATTTCTGTTTTTCTTCTAAATTTAAATACTGAAAAAGATAAAATTTTAATACTGGTGCAACGTCTTTTATATTGCCTTGATTATCAACGATTACGATTCCATTGTTCATGCCAGTGAAAATATTTCTAAGTTTTGCTTCAGACTCTCGTATGCGATTCTCTTGTTCTTTCTGTTCCGTTATATCAAACAAGACTAACATGATACCCATGAACTCTCCAAAATCACCAATGATGGGTGAAGAATGCAACATAGCCGAAAATTGTGAAGTTCGATTATTCAATACATTAATTTCTTTAGTATTACTTCTCCTTCGCAAATACTCTAAAAAGGATTCAGATTGTCCGAGTAATTTATTGGCTTTAACTTTTTTCATTTCTGCAAATGTATAATTTAAAACGCGTTCTGCAGATTGATTAGCATAATTGATCATTGCATTCTTATCCAAGGCAACGATAGGAACTTCAATGTTATCTAATAGTATACCTTGGTACTCTATTTGTTTTAGTGCCATTGCTTTCATTTCTTCATTTTCTTGATTGTAGAAAGCAAAACCTATATCAGCACCTAATTCTTGAAGAGTACTTATATCATCTTCAGTTATTGCAAATTTAGAAAAATTAATTACTTCAATTGCACCATAAACCTTATTGTTCCATGAAATTTGGAAACAAAGTGCATCCATATAATAACCATCAATTAATGTATCATACCATTTTTTATATTTGAAGTCTTTTTGATTCGAGTAAAAATATAAAAAATTTATTGGATTGTTTAAAACATTCGATATAGGAGTTTCGTTTTGATTGTTTAAAAAGAGTTTTTTAATAGAATCAAATTTTCTATGAGTTTCTTTTGATTTTGAAGAAAATTCAAATAAATATTCATCTTCAGAGCCCTGATAGATACCCCAAACTAAGTCAAAGCCCCTAGCTTTTTGTAGCGATAAGCAAGTTGTATAAAGTATATCTTGCTTAGATTTATTTAGAAAAATGGCAAGTTTGATTTCACGAATAGCCTTCAGCAAATTTTGAGTAAAATTTATTTTTATTTGTAAATTAGATATTTCCGTTTTGTCTTGTATGTAAAAAATTAAGTAACTACTTTCCTCGTTGGTTGCATTTATCAATTGAAAATTAAAATCTATTTCTATTGCTTCTCCTGTTTTGCTTAGTAATTGCCAAAGAACAATTTGTTTATTACTGTCAGAAGAACCCATTATTTCAAAAATTTTAAAAATAGTTCCTGATTCGCCTAATAAGTAATCAAAATCTCTCCCATATAATTCTGATGATTTGTATCCAAGAATTCTTTCCATTTTTGGATTAATATGTAAGATGGTTAAGTGGTCTGGGTCTAAAATGATAATACCTTCATTCATAGGAAAGGAAGTAATTTTTAAAAAATCTAATTCATTAAGATCCATATGTACTTAATCAATCTAAGGAAAATCAATAACAATGCAATTCATATTTAAATGCCTATTCTCTTATTTCGAATCTAGTCGCATTAGATACATGAAGAAGGAATTAGGTTTCCAAGAAAGAATTATAGATCTAGGTGGGCATTCTGTCTTCTTTTTGGAAAAAATAGGAAATCCTAATCTACCTACATTACTATTTATTCATGGTTTTCTAGATGGTTGCTATGGATTTCGAAAATTAGTTAAGCATTTAGATTATGAGGGAAGTATCTTAGTTCCTGATTTACCAGGATATGGCAGAAGTACTCTTCCACTTATTTCTTATCTCTATCAAATCGACATTATAGGCAATATTTTGTATAAGGCTGTTCGTCAATTACCACATACACAATTAATCCTTATTGGTCATAGTATGGGCGGACTAATTGCACAAAAAATAACTTTACAAAATCAGAAAGAGCTTAAGGAACAAAAGAAATATAATAACCTTTTTCAAGTAAATGGCTTAGTGCTACTAGGCAGTGGTTCAATCCCTCATCCAAAACGGGAGGAGATGAGAAGGATTCTATTTCCTAAAAATGAAAAAGATATAATCAACTTGCTGAACCATTTGTATTTTGCTGATGTTCCAGAGCCATCTTGGCTGGAGAAAAGGATATTAATTTCAGGGTGGGATGTTAAGAAAAATATCTACCTAGCTGAAAATACCGTAATGCGTGAGAAAGAAATATTTTTTGGAAATAAAGCAAAGAATATTAAAATTCCCACTTTAATTATCATTGGAGAAGAAGACCAACTAACGACTGTCTCAATGATGAAAAATCTTAATTCCTGGATTAAAAAGTCGAAGTTAGTTATATTAAAGCATGCTCGTCATGCGATTCATATGGAGAAAGCGGAATTTGTTACTATTGAAATAAAGAAATTTTTAAAACTTTAAAAATTCTATTCTCCATCATCTCCAATGGCTTCAACCGGACACACTGAAATAGCATTTTTTGCTGCTTTGATTTCATCCACTGTTGTAGGTTGTTTGAAAAAATATACATGACTTTCATCTGCGTTGTATTTTAACAAACTGGGCGCTTCATGGATACAATCATTGCAAGGAACGCAGTTTTGATCTACATAGAATTTTCCAGGGATATTTTCAGGTTGCTTGCTAGTGTTATCAGCCATTTGTTCTAAATAAAAAAGAAAAGTGATTCTGGTCAAATCAAAAAAAAATTGAATATAAACAAAATAACTTTAAGCAAAACAAGATAATTTAAAATCAGGTCATGGGAAAAATAAACATCCTTGTTGTCGAGGATGAAGCCTTTATAGGAATGAATATTCGAAGAAGGCTAGAGCATATTGGCTATCATGTTATTATGGTTGTTCCGTCTGGTGATGAAGCCTTCCAAATTTCTACTGAAAAGGCTCCTGATTTAGTTGTTATGGACATTCAGCTAGAAGGCAACTTAGATGGCTTGGAAACTGCTCAAACTTTATGGAATAGATTCCAAATTCCTATAGTCATTGTAACTGGTAATATCGATTCTACTACTAAAACACGTGCTGATCAAAATTGGTGTTATGGATTTGTATCAAAACCATTTTTCTCTAATGAACTCGAAGTTGCAGTCTCTAAAGCATTAGATCGTATTTTTACCTCACGTTATTGTAAGAAAGATAATCAAATTATAAATCAGAAATATTACAATCCTGTTTCTATTTGGATGAAGAATCATCAAGATCAATCAGTTGTGATAGGAAATCAGAATGATTTTTTAAATGATTCAATAAGATTTCATGCTATCTATTTATTTTATAGTTTAGCTTTAGAAGATTCAAAGGGTATTTTTAAAGTAGATTCAAAAGAATATTTTTCTAGGTTAATTTATTATACCTGGGATAAATTCAAAAATAAAGTGGAATATCAAATTCAAATTCAAATTGATATTAAGTCATTCAATCTAGACGAAAGTTTAGCCATTCCAATGGGTATCATTCTATATGAATCTGTATCTAACTCAATTCAATATGCTTTTTCACCAGACCATAGTAACTCTACGATAACAATAAAACTTACTACAAACACTAACCGCGAGAACATCTGTCTTCAGATAAAGGACAACGGCATTGGTTTGAACAACACTTCATCTTCTCAGGTTACAGAAGAAATAATGGAAAATCCTCACTCTTTAGGATTATGGTTGATTAAATCAATGGCACAGACAATCAACGCCGATTCCATGTTAAATGGTGATGAGGGAACCTGCCTAGAAATTATTATACCTCAAGTCCCCCAATAAAGGTAAATAAAATACTCTTGATTTCCTTCAGTTCCTAGAACTCCTGATCTAGAAATTCCTAAAAATTTAGCATTATGAATTTTTCTTGCTTTACGAATTAGTTTTAAAATTACTTTCAAAGATTCATGTTGGTCTTTGACAATTCCTTTGTCTAAAAATTCATCACCTAATTCAAATTGTGGTTTAACCATTAGTAGGGCATGTATTACAGTTTGATTATTTTTTTCAAATAAATCTTGCAACTTAACAAAAACCTTTTCTATCGAAATAAAACTAAGGTCTGCAGTAACCGAAATCGAATTTACTTTATCGCTTATATGTTTCCATTCCAAATTTTTAAAATGGAATCGATCAAGAATTTCAACCCTGGGATTTTTTCGAATTCGTTCTTCTAGTTGCCCGTAGCCAACATCATTTGCGAGTACTCTGTCTGCACCTTTTTCGAGAAGTACTTGGGTAAAGCCTCCTGTTGATGCGCCTAGATCTAAACAAAACTGAGACTTTATAGGGAAATTCGAAAATTTTTCTAAAGCGCTAAGCAGTTTATAAGCTCCGCGCGAAACGTAACTCTTAATCCTTTCTTTGATGCGTATATTTACATTTCGCGAAAATAAAAATCCAGATTTCGATTGGACTTGGTCATTAATTAGAACAGAACCTGAAAGGATTAATGATTGTGCAAATATTCGATCATTTGCGATACCACGTTCAACTAACAAATCATCGAGTCTAATTTTTTCTTGTGCCAATGTAAATGGGGAGCTTCTTAAAGAAAAACTCATCCTTTGTTTCTAATTGTTGACCTAGATTTATAAGTTCATTGATAAGAATGTCTCGTTTGTTTTTAGATTCATCTAATCCATAAAGAGAAATATAAGTTAACTTTCCACTCTCTAAGTCTTTTCCTGGAGTTTTGCCTAGTTCTTTGCTCGAGCCTTCTGAATCTAGAATATCATCTGTTAGTTGAAAAAGCAATCCTATTTTTTCTCCATAGGATTGTGTATCTTGGAATCGAGCTTGGTAATCTTCTCTCAATCGGTTGCCTAAGAGTAAGGATGCAAGTATTAGTTCGCCTGTTTTTCTTTTGTGGATTCTATATAAGATTTCTTCTTTCACCTGCTGATTTCGACTCTCTATTAAGCCAAAATTTCCCTCCATTTCCAGATCTTCAATTTGACCAGACACCATTCCAGGCATCCCGGCACCTTGGTGTAAAATCTTTATCAAATCTGGAACTAAAGAAGAATCATTAATTTTTGAGTTAACTAATGCTAAAAGATAAAAGCCAAAAGAATTTAATGCATCCCCAGCAAGAATTGCTGTGCTTTCAGAAAACTTTTTATGTAAGGTCGGTATTCCTCGACGTAAATCATCATCGTCCATGGATGGTAAATCATCATGGATGAGAGAATAGGTATGAATCATTTCAGTTGAAGCAGCAAGAAAGAATATATCATTTTTGAGTAAATCTTTGTTATATGGTTTTGTTGCTAGATAGGAAGCAATCGCAAGAATAGGTCGTATCCTTTTGCCACCCGCTTGGATGCTATAAATCATTGCCTCTGCTAAGATGGGATGGGAATGTTTTTCAATGAGAGGATAGATTTCAGAAGTAAGAAATTGATTGAAGCTTTGCTTGAGAGTTTGAAAGTAATTAAAAAATTCGGATTGATTATCTTCCATTGGTAGATGAAGATCTTACCTTATTGGAATTCTAAAGTAAGATCTTTTAGTTGATTAAACTAGTTCGTAACTTTTGAAGAAAAAGCTAATTTCAAAATCAGCATTATCAACAGAGTCAGAACCGTGTACGGCATTTGCTTCTTTGCTTTCTGCATACAATTTTCTAATTGTACCGTCTTTTGCTTCTTTTGGATCAGTTGCTCCAATTACATCTCTCCAATGGAGAACTGCATTGTCTCTTTCTAAGACAGCGGCAACTATCGGACCACTTGCCATGTAAGAGCAAAGGTCATTGTAAAATGGGCGTGCAGAGTGTACTTTGTAAAATTGTTTTGCATCGTGGTTAGATAGAGTAAGCATTTTCAATCCCTTGATTTTAAAGCCTTCTTTCTGAATATGTGCAAGAATATTTCCGATATGACCGTTTTTAACAGCATCGGGTTTTAGCATTATGAATGTTCTTTCCATGAGATTTCCTAAACGTTTTCTACCATTTCCGCGAGAAATAGGCTTTTTGCATAGGATTTTATATTGTTCAGTCTTCGAGATGCTAGATTAGAACTTATATTTATTAAAATTTTTTAATGTTTTATAATCTTGGAATTAGTTGAGTGCAGAATTAGTCCTTCAGCATCCAACCATTCATTGATCTTTTGCATGCCTATTTCGTAGCTGATCTTTGGTTTGTATCCTAGCATTTTTCTCGCTTTTTCTATAGAGACAGGATGAGGTCGATTTATGAAATCAACTCCTTCAGCAGTTACAGGAGATTTGGATCCAATTACTTTGTAAAAAGATCCAACAACATGAACTAGGCCTTTTGAGAAAATGTAAGGCAGAGATTTTGGTTGAGGTCTGCCAGAGATATTCGCAAGATCTTTAAAATATTCAGCCCAGGTTACTGCTTTTCCATCGGTAATATTAAAAATTTCCCCGTAAGCATCCTTCTCAATTGCTAAGAAGATAGCGTCTGCTAAATTATCAACATAGGTCAAATTCATAATACCTTTCCCACCACTGGGTAAAGCGAATAGACCTTTGTCCATCACTTCAAGTGGTCTCGTTACCCAAGGAGCAGAACCTGGACCGTACACATCTCCAGGACGAATGATTATTACTCCAAATTTTTTTGGAGAGTTTAATGGCATTAAAGCCTGCTCACCTTCGATTTTTGTCTGGCAGTAAGGATTTTCTTCACCTCGTAAAGGACCAGTTTCTGTGATATAGGGTGGATAGTGAAATCCGTATACCATAACGGAAGATAAATGAACGAATACTTTCACCTTAGACTTTTTAGCTTCGTCTGCGAGTTGATAAGTTGCATCTACATTTGTTCTACGAAACTCTTCCATGGAACCAGATTCTTTCATAATTGCTGCAGTATGAATCACAGTGTCCACGCCATTCAAGGCTTGTGCTCTGTTGTTGTGATCGAGCAGACTTCCTAGTATAACGTCAATTTTAAATTCTGAGCGAAGTCTCTCAGCTTTACTTGGATCAATCTCAAGTGCCGTAACTTTTGCACCCAAACTGAGAGCTTTACGAACTAAACTTTTTCCAATAAATCCGCCAGCACCTGTGATTAATACCTTCTTGGTCTTCAATATGATTCGGTTACCATTCGATTGGTTTACGATCACGAAAGAATCCACCACTTGGTCCATCTTCAGGAAGTGTTGCTAACCAGGTAATTGTATCTGCCCCTTCTTCTGTGGAGCGAGTTGCATTCTCACCGCCCATTCGAGTTTTGACCCAACCAGGACATACAGAATTGATTAGGATATTTTGACCTTTGACTTCTTCTGCCAAAATTCTTGTGAGTGCATTAACTGCTGTCTTCGAAACGCGGTACCCAAGGTAACCACCATTCATATTAGACAATTGCCCCATGCCTGAAGAAACATTTACAACTCTTCCATAACCATTGTTAATCATTAGATTAATTATACCTTGAGATAAATGGAAAGTTCCATAAAAATTAGTATCCAAAGTCTTCTTGATGGTCTTTTGATCTATCGAAAGAGCAGATTCATTGGGGTTGTCTAAAAATACACCTGCATTGTTAACGAGAACATTAACGGCTTCGAGTTTTTTGCGAGCCCATTTAGTAAAAGATCGAATACTTTCTGGATCTGTTATATCCAATTCTTTGAACTTAACAGAATATCCTTCTTTCTTTAATTTCTTAGCTGCATCCTTGCCGCGCTTTTTCTTACGAGAGGTAAGAACAACATGGAAACCAAGCTTGCCGAGTTGACGGCAAACTTCGAAACCAATTCCACGATTGCCACCTGTTACAATTGCAATTTTTGTTTCGGGCATATTCTAAAGTTCAAATTCCTTAGATGTGATAATTCCTTTGGGATCGAAAACTAATTTTAGAAATTTATAGCCTTCTATATCTTTAGGTTTTTCTTTCAGGGTCATATAAGAATCTTCTTGGTAGTCAGTAGAAATAAACCACCAAATCATTGTAGTTCCTTCTTGGGTTGAAACCTTATCAGTTGGTTTCCCTAGAACGGCAGTTGCTTTAACCAGGGAATCTCCAACACGAATCGTATCGATTTCCAATTTACGAAGATCTGTATTTGGATTCGTAGCTGGCTTGAAAAAGTAACCAGGCTTGCTTTTGTCGGAACAATTAGCGAAGCCTACCAAAGAAAAAAGGATTAGAAAAACTGTAATGGATGTTTTCATCTTTCTCATGATTCACTTGAAAACAATTAGATCAAGACGAATTTTGCAAAGATTGAATTAGAAATATTACAAAAGGATTGTTTTTTCTCGAATATTAGGGTTCATAATAGAAATTTGATTCTTGCCTAGGTATTTAGAATAATACATTGCCTTGTCGGCTAGATAAACTACTTCTTCGGATTTATTAGAATCCAAAGGAAATACAGAAACTCCCCCAGAAAATGATAGAAATTCTTCACCGAGTTTTTCATTGTTAAACTCAACTCGAATTTTTTCGCCTACTTTGAAAGCGCCATCAGAGGGTGTATCTGGAAGTAAAAGTGTAAACTCTTCACCTCCCGTGCGACAAATTGTATCTTCTTTACGTGTGTTTTTTTGGATGATCCTTGAAAGGTTCTTAAGAACTTCATCTCCCATTCCATGTCCATAGCTATCGTTTACTTTTTTGAAATCATCAATGTCTATAAGCAAAATAGAAAGAGTTCTTCCATGTCTTTTCGCTTGGTTGGTTTCTCGGATAAGTGCTTCATCAAAATATCTTTTGTTATAAAGGCCAGTAAGATAATCTATAACCGTTTTCCTTTCTTGCTCAAGGTACAGTTTAATCTCTATCACTTTAGGATTGTGGATAAAATCTTTTTCGTTGATCAATAGATCAAGTAAGGACACTCGAAAGTCAACAGGTCGATCTAAGCATTTAGACATTGCTAGTCTCATTTCGAAAGTTTTGTCTAAGAGGATTCGTGCTTCTTTATGATTAAGAGAAATATTCGTTAAAAGGTAGATTAAATGTGATAAAGTTGCAGGATTTTTAATAATATCAGCTTGGGTTACTGTTGGAATTGACCAAGGAGATTCGCTTAATTCTTTGTTTATTTCATCAAGAAGTAATTGTGCATCTAATAGTTCTTTTTCATTTTTCATAGTATCTATTTTGTTAAATCATATGGATTCACAATTTAGTCAATAAATTAATTCTTGCATTGGATTTGAACGAAAACCTAATTTAGACAAAGAAATTCAAATAAAATGATAATTACGGTTTATAATCCGTGATTAATCGAAATCCTGCTCTTCTATCTTCTAATAGATTAGGATTTCCTCCATAAGATCTATGAAAGACTCGTGCATTTTGAGAGTTTTCCAAGTAAGAACCACCACGTATCACTTTGTACACCTTCCCATATCCTTTTAGTGTAAAAGGTTGGTTTGAATATGCAGTGTAAAAACTATTTGTCCATTCAGCTACATTACCGCACATACCTATAATTCCATAAGGACTAGCCGAGCTTGTAGGAATTTCGTATACTGATACAGTGGAATTGATTCCTGATTCAAAGGTATTGCATAGTTTTGCATCAAATTCATTTCCAAATGGATAAGAAATAGTTTGGATATAGTAACTTAAAGTCTCATCTCGGTTCTGATAGATTTCAACTCCTGCTCCTCGGGCTGCCTTTTCCCATTCTAATTCTGTAGGGATTCGTTTGCCTGACCAATTTGCATATCCTTGAACTTCTTTATAGGATAAAAAATTTACAGGATGAGATTCTTTTCCTTCTGGAATTATACCATTTTCCCAATGGGCAGGAGGTTTAGAATTTGTCTCTTTAAGATACAAATTGTACTCTTCATTGGTTACTTCGTACTTATCCATATAAAATGGAGCGATCTCAATTAAGTTCCCTAAATTTGGTTGGAAAAATTCTGAATTAAAACTTGCTTCAGTTGAGTCTGTACCTTGACCGTATAAAAAAATTCCCCGGTCAACAAGAAGCATTTCCTTTCTATCTTTTGAATGCTTGATTTTCTTTGGTAAGGATTTTTTATTTTTCAAAAAATATTCATTAGGTTCAATAAATGATTTTTCTTCTTTGTATTTTGCGATATAAGAGCCGGATATAATTAAGCTAAGAGACTTTTGATCAGTTGCAACCAATTCACCCCAGATTGCAACTGTATAGGCATTTTCCTTAGACTGTTTTAAGTTTTTTTCCCAAATTAAATCACGAGGATAGAAAACGGCTAACTCTTTTTTGGTTTTCTTTTGGTATACTGTCCATTGTTGACTTAGTATTTCTTTTTTTAATGAATTACGATCTGGTAAAGAATAAGGAATACTTTGGTTTCGATGAATCATAATTTTCAATTGTGTTTTCCGATCGTAGATTCCAGTAATTTCGCCCTTCCAAACAAGAACTTTTCGAATTGCTAAGTCGACATCTGTATCTTGGTTTGGATCAATGGCATCTTGAGTGTAAATATTTTGCAGAAGGAAGAAATTCAAACAAAAGAGAATTAGAAAGATATTTCTGGCACGGAATTTGAACATGATCTAATATATTTATCGTCAAGTTCCTCAATTTGTTGATTGAAATCAAAGACAGGATTGAGAATCTAGAGAGGATTCATGATAGATTTTTCATATAAGAAAGATAATGATCTGATTTCTATCGGTATCAAAACCGATACAACAGAAGTTGGAACCCTATTTCGAATCACTACCTGTCTTTATGCCTTGAAGATGGATATTATATCAGGCGAAATACAAACAATTGAAGAAAATGGAAAGTATTATACTTTAGATACTTTTCTCATTCGTTCGGAAGATGAGAATGCTAGTTCAGCATTCCAACTGGGTGTTCTCATGGATTCTGTTTTTTCCAAGCAGGAAGATATTGCTAAGTTACTTGAAAATTTCCACCTCACAGAACCACCTCTAGATATGTTTTTTAGAGAAAATCCAGAATTTATTTTTACTGATGATGAAGATTCAGGTACTACTTGTTTTTATTTGGAGTCTGGTTCGGGTAGAGGCTTACTCTATCATATTACAAGAATTCTTATGAATAATCATATTGATGTTATTGCAGGTAAAATCGAAACGGATGATCTTCTAGGTAGAGCAAAGGATACATTTTATCTGAAAGATGAGCATGGAAAACCTTTTGGAAATTTAGAACTAGTTGAAAAATTGAGGAAGGAAATTCTAAAACCTGCTAATTGCTAGCAGGTTTTTGTTATTTTAATAATCTAACTTACTTCTTACACAACACTGAGTTTTTGTCAGAGGAAGCTGCCGTAACTCCTTTGTCAGATGCAAAACTATATTTTATTGCCATTCCAGCAGTATTCGTCCAAAAATCAGATCCTTCTAATTCTTTAGGGATAGATTTACCTAAAGTTTTTTTAAAAGATTTGAATTCATTCGAAGATGGAAGACTTAGAGAATTAGATTTACAGAAATCTTTAGCTTCGTCCAAAGTTTTTCCTTGAGCGATATTCTCTAAATTGTATTCACCCGATTTCAAATTATCAGTAGTTGCTTTTTCAGTTTCTGGTTCCTTCTCGACTACGGAAGGTTTAGCTTTTGATTCAACAGTAGTTTCTTTTGTTTCTGTTGATTTAGATTTATTTGAAAATTGACTCCAAACGATCAAAGCAATAAGAATTAATCCAGCGATGATTAAAAATCGAAAAACGGGATTTCCAGATTTTTCAGTTGATTCTTCACTTACCGAAGGTTGGTAGTTGGGAGTGGTAGATTCTTCATAGGAAGAATCTATGTCTCTATCAATAACTTCTCTTTGAACAGAAACTGGACTCTTCTTAATACTTGATTTCTTTTTAGCAGGAGATTTTTTCTTGGGAGCAGATTTTTTCACTGCTTTGGATTTTGCTGTTTTCTTGGTCGCCATCGATTGCCTCTATATATTTAATATCTTACGAATTGGAAAAAAAATTCATTAAAATTATTAATGAAACAATGTAATCTTAGAAAATACTTGTCAAATAGTTCTTATGAAAAAATGCAATATTGGAATAGTTGGTGCAGGAACTGTCGGAATCGGACTGTTAGAGATGATTCGCGATCAGAAAGAGGCAATATTAGAGAAAACAGGTCTGGATATTACTGTTTTAGAAATTGCTACCCGAACTCCAAGCAAAGTACCCAAGTGGGTTGAAGCAAAAGTATCTAATGATATTAATAGCATTATAAAAAATCCATCAATCGACATTGTAGTAGAATTGATTGGAGGTTCTACAACCGCATTAGAAATAGTACAATCTGCACTTAAAAATGGCAAAACTTTTGTAACAGCAAATAAAGCCTTAATCTCAGAGCATGGTTCAAGTCTTTTTGATTTAGCTTTGAGCCATTCATTAGAGATCGGATACGAAGCCGCCGTCGCTGGTTCAATACCAATAATTCGAACATTAAGAAATTCTCTAGTAACGAATCAATTCTCTAGTATTTCTGGAATACTAAATGGAACTACAAACTTTATACTTACTAAAATGGAAGTGGACCAACTTACTTACAAAGATGCGTTAAAACTTGCTCAAGATTTAGGTTTCGCTGAATCAGATCCTACCTTTGATGTTGAAGGAATTGATGTTGCACATAAAATTTCGATTTTGGCAAATCTGGCTTTTGCATGCAAGACTAGCATAGAACATATTACAATCCAAGGAATAACTTCCATCCAAGACAAAGACATTAGCAATGCCTTAGAGATGGGTTATAGAATAAAATTGATTGGTTCGGCTTTTTTGAAAAATGGAAAGATTTTAATGAGTGTTCAACCCACTCTAGTTCCTTTTAATCATCCTCTCGCAAACGTAATGTTTGAAAAGAACGCTGTTTATTATACTACAAGTCATTCTGGTGCTGGAATGTTAATAGGTTCTGGAGCCGGTGCTCATCCTACAGCTAGTTCCGTTCTGGCTGATATTATTTATTATGGGAAGCGAAGGGGTTCAACACCAAAAGAGCTTTTGGAGTTAAACCAATTTCCAGCAGCAGAATATGGAAAGTTCAATGAAGAAAAATCGAGATACTATCTAAGATTTACTACACTCGATAAACCTGGTGTGCTAGCAGAAATCGCTAAAATTCTTGGTAAATATAATATTTCTATTTCGTCTATGCAACAAGAAGAGTCTTTAGAAAATGAACCGACTTCAGTCGTAATCCTAACGCATTTGGCGAAAGTAGGTGATTACACAAAGTCTATTCAAGAAATTGATTCATTGAAAGAAATAATCAAAGAACCAACAATTTCTTTCCCATTGATGGAAAATATGTAATCTTTCTAAAAACTCCTTGCTTTTAAAATAATTTTAAGTCCCAATGGAAAATGTTGAATTCATTAAGTTATAAATAAATCTTAAGGTCGTAGTAAAAATGTCTAGGTTAGAGTTCAATTCTTTTGTATTGGAATTGAATACAGATCAAATCAACAATCAAAACGTTGTAATCGTTTCCTTTGAAGGTCAAATTTCGAATAACAATGCTTTTGAAATCTCTAGAAAGATTAATACAATCTTTGATACAGAGAATTATAATATTATTTTAAATTTAACAAAATTAGAGTACATAAACAGTGTAGGCGTTGCTATGCTATTAACTATAATTAAAACGGTTGATCAGCACAATGGCAAAGTTGTAATAGGTGGTCTAAATCATTTTCTAGAAAATGTTATTAAATTAATGGAATTGCCTAAGAAGGTTTTGATCTTCCATTCCATCGACGAGGCCAGAACCGCTTGGGATTGATGGACTCTCATTATTACCTTTAATATCTTTTCTTAAATAGGATTTGTCACCCTTCCAAAGATTTGCCTCTATTTTGAGCAGTAATTTTTCTAAGCCGATTTTCTCGGAGGCTGATACAAAAATTCCCTGAATCTGTGGTAATCCCAAATCATTTTTAGTATAATGGTCAACCTTATTGAATACTAAAAGTTGTGGAACTTCATTCAATTCAAGTGATGCTAAAATAGTATCTACTGCTTCCATTTGTTCTATATATTCAGGATTGGAAATATCTACTAAATGAATCAATAAATCTGCATCGCCTAACTCTTCTAAAGTCGCTTTAAAGGCATTCGATAAATCTGGAGGAAGATCATGGATGAAACCTACTGTATCGGAGATTATAATTTCTTTCTCTTCTGGAAATCGAATTCGTCTCGTGGTAGGATCCAAGGTTGCAAATAATTTATCTTCTGCTAAAATTGTAGAATTTGTTAATGAGTTGAGTAAGGTTGATTTGCCCGCATTGGTGTAGCCAACTATCCCAACGACTGGGATCTCATTTCGATTTCTTCGTTTTCTATTGAGTTCGCGTCTACTTCGAAGAGATTTCAATTCAACTTCCAAGCGAGTGATCTTTTCACTCACACGACGGTTGCCAATTTCTAGTTTAGTTTCCCCTGGGCCTCTACCGCCAATGCCTCCTGTTAGTCGAGACATATTGTCATCTAATTCTGATAATCTTCCTTTAAGATATTTCAATTGAGCGAGTTCAACCTGTAACTTTCCATCCCGGCTTTTAGCGTTTTTGGAAAAAATATCTAAGATCAATTGGGTTCTATCAATTATTTTCAAATCAGATTTATCAGAAATTTTCTTAGCCTGAGAGGGTGAAAGCTCCAAATCGAAAACAAGAAGCTCTACATTTTTCTGAACAGCCTTAAGCAATATTTCTTCAAGTTTTCCTTTTCCAATGACTGTTGCTGAGTCGGGAGCTTTTTTTTGTATAAATTGATCAACTACATGAATGTCTGCCGTCTTGCAAAGTTCTTTCAATTCCAGTAAGGATGCTTCTGGTGTTCTTTTGATACGTCTTGGATCATAGCTTCCAACAAGAAAAGCCCTATTTTCTTTCTGTGAATCCTTTAGTTCAGAACTTCGTCGAGTGAATTCAGACTCCAAAGATTGGATTTCGTCTAGGAAACCTTCTTTGAGTTGGCCTGGAAATTTCTTAGGTAAGATAACCCAAGCATCATTCATAGTTGGATCTGGATTCACAAAAGCCGAGTAATAGTATCTAGGTAAACCTTCATTGTTCACAACCGCAGCAGTGATATAATCCAATCGAAGAAGAACTAAATCGGCTAGATCCTCATGATTTAATGGTTCATCTTTAAGGTGGGTATGAAAGAGTCTCAATCCCCTCAGTCTTGATTGAGAAGTTCTAATACGATCTAAGAAGGGAATTTGAATTGAGGAATCTGATCCTACAATAATATGTGTGATGTGACCTGATCGATCGATCAAAATTCCAATTTGCCTTGATATTTCCCTTGAAATCTCAGAGACAGATCTTGCAATTTCACTAGAAACTAAAACATCCTCACGGATTCGCTTTTCTGCTAGACTCTTAAGTCGTTTTGTATGGTTTGTCTTGAGTCCGTTGGTATTACCACTTAATTTGCTGATAGAATTGATTCCTTAATCTCAACTTTATTCTGTTAGAAATTCTTTTTTTTGTCAAGAAAATAAATCAGAGCACCTCAAACTCCGACAATTATAGTATGAAGACCTATCTTCGTATTGCCATACATACAATTATTCTCCTAGTAGTTAGTCATTGCGCTACTACAAAAATTATGACTCTTTCCGAAGTTGATTACAAATTTAGACCGTATGAAAATACGGATTTGGATCCATTAAAAAATACTCAAAAAGAAATCATTGTAACAGATAAACCTAAATATGATAATTTTTTTACAGAATCCAATAAGGTAATTCTAAGCTTACAATTGGCTGAGAGAACTATTGATGTATACAATGAACATAAACAATCAAGTAAAGATATTTCTCAGGAAATGGAAGTTGCAGGATATCTTCAAGAAAGTTTACCAAGCCAAGTAGCTTCCATGGCTCAATTAATTGAATCAGGTAAGGAAATAGAAAAGTCATTAGAAGATGATTTTTCAGGAGTTGACAAAGGAATGATTCCTTCCGTAGGCTTAGAGATAAGTAGTATACTTCAGAAATTTACTGAATATACTCCTAAAGCTCCTCAAATCATTACTGAAATTAATAGAATACGTTCTGATAGTACGAATTTTTCTGAGAGCCAAATTAAGCCAGAAAGTTCCGAGGTTGATCAACTTGCTTCAAATGCTGAAAAATCAGAATCTGAGTCTAATATTACTGAACGTGAAATCGATCAAAATGATGTAACTTCAGAAGATCAGGTAGAATCAAAAGACCCTGAATTACTTTCGAACTCTGCTGAAATTAAAGAAAACAAAGAACAATCTAAAAGTATTATTAAAAAAATCCCAAATGCATATGGATTGAAAATTAAAAATCCAAGAGTCCCTAGCGAAGAAGAACAATTAACTGAAGAAGAAAAGCAAGCTCGTGATTACAATAAGAAAGTCAATGATGGCTTGATAGCAGTTTTTAGAGCTGAGTCTGGTAATAGACATATAACTCTTATTAAGTTATTAAAAAATCATCCCATTCCTCGTATTCGTGCTGCTAGTGCTTATGCTTTAGGAAGGATTGGAAAAGGGCGTTGGGAGCTAGAAAAAGCTATCGATTCAGATGGATTCTTAGTAAGGACAGCAGCGTTCCAGTCTTTGGCAGATATTGGTGACAAAAGATCATTAAGTTATTTTATTGCAGGAACTAAATCGGAAGATCCAGAGATTAAAGCATCTAGTTTTCGTGGATTAGGAAAAACGAAAGATCCAATAGGTCGAGAATTGATTCTGGGAAAAGGATTAACATCAGAATTGATTCAGGTTATTGCTGAATCACTCAAAGGACTCGCCCAATATAAAGTTCCTACAGATGTCGAATTAATCAATAGATATCTTTCAGTAGATGAATCTGAATTACAATTAGCTGCAATCGAAGCTCTTGTGATACACAATACACCTGAATCTTTAAAATCTCTCGAAGAAGCATTAGATAAGCATCCAAAATTAACTTTTGAAATTTTTGATGCAATAGGAAAAAGCAAAGAGTTGGCGGCGACTTTATTTTTAGTTAGAGCTTCGCAGATTTATGAAGATGAGAGAGTAATTGATAAAGTAGGTCAATTGCTTCTTAAGCGAAAAGCATTCGGAAAGTATGCTATGGTTATGGAAGATGATCAAAACATAAGAGTAGCTCCAAATGAAAGAGCTAATGCTATTGGTTTTGTGAATAAATCAGAAGTAGGTAAGTTAAAAAAATCTACTTCCAAAAGATACATTGTAAGAATGGGTGATGAATTACTCGAAGATGTATATCATAACATACTTTTCGAAAATAGAATCATTGGCGCTAAAGATAGATATGTATCTGGTTGGCTTTTCGGCAAAAAAATTCAGCTGATCTCAATTAACAAACCTGAAGGGAAGAAGCCAGCTTACCTAAAAAACATCCAAACAGGAAAGCACCAGAACCTATTCGAACCTATATTCAAAAATTCAAATTCTACTAAAAATTAAAATACAGTTAAAGAAATATAAAACGTAATTATTTATGATTGAATGTTTCTCTTTGCAAAATATAATTAGATATCTAACTATATTTGAGGTATAAAATGATACATTATGAAAATATAAATGGTATTCAGAGAATTTCAATGGCTATTGATAAAGGAAATAGTTTTGATCTAGAGGCTTTTAAGCAGTTTGATTTTTTATTGGAAAAATCTAAAAAAGAAAAATCCAAAATTCTAGTTTTGGAAAGCTCGATAGAAAAAGTATTCTCCCAAGGATTAAATCTTCAATCAATTGCTGGAGAACCGAATGATGAAATACTAAATGAATTTCTCGGTTACTTTTTTGGAATTTTAGAAAAAATTTATTTCTATCCGAAAATTGTAATTTCTCAGGTATCAGGTCATGCAATGGGATATGGAGCAATGATGGCTCTCGCTTCGGATTTCAGATTTGGATTAGAAGGAATGCGGATAGGACTTCCAGAAGTAAAGATTGGGATCCGTGTTCCTGCATTCATAGTTCAGTTATTAGTCGATGCAATTGGAAAGAAAGAAGCATTTGAGCATGTTTTAAATGGCAATGCTTTAAAGACAATAGATGCATATAAATTAGGATTGTTCCATGAAATCCATCCTGATGAAGAAAATCTTAAAAATGCAGTCAATAAATTCATTAATCGTATAACAAAAAACTCGATATCAGCTATGATCGATACTAAAACTTCTATTCGGAAGTTATCTACAAATATTAAAGAGATTATTGATTTTGACACAATCGCTACGAAATCGAGCATACAATCAGCTGATGCTAGAGAAGGAATAGAGGCAGCAGTTGTTGGTAGGAGACCAGAGTTCAAAGATTAAATTCATGGTTTAAAATGTATATGATTGTATACTTTTCTTAACAATAGGTAAAGTTGTTCAGATTCTTCAGGACTAATACCCCATAGCTTAAGGGAAAAAAGTTTTGAACTTATTCTAAGGGCAATTTTACCAAATTTGATTCCATCTGAAGTTAGGCTAATTTTATATTCTCTTTTATCAACATTGGATGCTTCCTTATTAACTAAATTCAAATTTTCTAATTTATTAATAAGTATAGTTACTGTAGGTTTTTTCTTATGAATTTCTTCAGCAATAGTTGTCATATTTATTGGAATTTTTTTTTTAAATAAATAAGTAATGATTTCTAAATGAGAAGTAGAAAGCATTCCGTATCCAGATGCCTTTAATTCGGATTCAATTTCCTTAGCTAAGAAATCTGAAATTCTTCCAAGAAATTGAATCGAATTGAATCTTGATTTATGTGCCACATAAGGAAGTTTAAAATTCAATTCGATTCAGTCAAATTGAATGAAATTATTTTTTAGTTTTAATTTGGATATTCTATGAACTTTTGAACTTTTTCAATAAATAAATCATTCGCTTTACGTGGGCGTCGTTTAGATAGACTTACAATTAATTGTTCTTCTATTGCCGAAATTAAGACTTCCCCATCGCTTTCTCTTAAAATATCAATTCTCATATACAATCTAAATTTTTCTATTTTATGTATCCATACTTTGGTTAACAATTTTTCACCCGAAAAAGGAATTCTTGTAACCTTTAAATCAACACCCATGAAGAACGTAATCGTATCTAATTCATGAATGAGCTTTTCTGTTAAACCTATTTCTTGTGAGAATATCCACCTAGACTCTTCTAATAAACGAAGTAAAGATGAATTATTATATTCATAAAACATTCCTCTATCTGAAAAGAGCATAAACATTTCTCTAGAAATTTGGTCGCAAGATTTTGAAAAATGTTCTATTTCTTTAAATGAACTTTGCTCATCAATTGAATTTGGTGGAGAAAGATTAAAAATAGGAATTTCTTGTAGAAACTTTCCTTTAGTTTTAGAAACGCAAACCTTAGTGTCGGTTCCTGTTTCAAAAGCTTCTTGTATCCAAAATAATTCATGCTTATCATTGATTTCTAATTTTGAAATAATATCTAATTCAGAATGAAGACCTTGCTCCTTGGAAAAAAAAATTTTAAATTTTTCCGTTAAAAATTGATTTCGAGAATTTAGTAATTCATCCTTTGAGATTCCTAGTTCAAATAATTGGAGCATCCTACCTTCCAAAAAGAAATCTTCATAAGTGCGGCTAGTGACGTGTCTTTGAGTATCTAAATCAGAAAATCGTGTTTTTACTTTGATTTTACTTGTTTTCATATAGTAACCTTCTAATTGAAAAATTAATTATTTTTAAGATAATGAACGATCGATCGTTCGTCAAATATTTCTTGTAAATTAGAGTTGGTTTTTTTTATTATAGATTAAGAAAAAAATATTCACTAGAGGAAAAAGCTAAGTGGTGGAAAAGACGAATAAAAGTCAAAATCAACAAAAATCAATAAAATCATCCAAATTCGAAGATTTAAATTATTCTGTAAGAAAGCTTTTTTACAGAAATGGATTCTTTAGGACAGGGATGAGGGATATTGCAAAAGAGGCAGGAATGTCTTTATCAAATTTATATGTATATTTTCCTTCCAAAGAAGTTCTAGGTTTGCATTATTTAGAAGAAGAGCAAAAGTCTCAAATTATTAATTTGACTAAGCTCATAGAATTGAATCCAAACCCAAAGACATTTTTTCGCGTCTGGTTAATTTCTAAAAAGACAGAAGCAAAGAGAGGTGAATTTGTTGGATGTCCATTCTCTTCTTTTTCCCATCAAACTCTTGACTTAGATCCGAAATTAAATAAATCAATACAAGAATTTACAAGAATATGGGAGAAACTATTAATTCATTATATTGAAAAATCTATAAAATTGAATTTCTTATCAAAAAATACAAATTCTTCAAATTTTTCCCAAAGAATATTATCCCACTACCAAGGAACGATTGCTATGTGGAGAATGTCAAAAGACAATAAATATTGGAAAATACTTGATCAACTTATCTCGGAAGAATTAGATAGAAATTCCCCCTGAGAAAATTATTTGTTAAATTATCTATAATTATAAAAGTTAGAAGTAAAAATTTATTATTGTAACCTTAATATTCCATAGGAAATAAATAAATTCTATATCTATAGATGCTATTCACTTCTTATTAAAGCATTATTAACTTGCTCTCGAGTAGAAAATTTTCTTCCGTCAACTGAAATACTAGGAAAGAAATTATTATCTTCTCTTTCTTGAATTGATAAATCTTTAACTTTGTAAATCGCTTTATAACAATCTTCCATAAACAACTGATGCCCACATCCAAGAAGGTGGTAGCCTTCATGAACAAGAGTAGATTTGGGGCTAGTGAATAGGAGTTGAAGAGTGGAAATGTATTTTGCTTTTATATATCCACGTGTATTGCTTCTTGTCTCAACTGCACCGTGGACTTCGAATTTTAAACCTATTCCAGCAAAAATTCCAAGTGTAAGAACTTCATAGGCTAGATCTTTCCAGTTTCTTCCTTTTAAATATAAAATTCGATCGCAATTTTCATTTAATTCTAAAGAGGTTAGAAAATGAATGATATCAGTTCCATAAAACCCTGGTCTTTCCATTTGTTTTAAATCAACAGATTGTACTTTAATATTATATAATGATAATTCTTCATTCCAATAAGCAAATAACTCAGCAATTTCCTCAGAATCAATTCCTGGCTCATAAATTGTGCAGACCTTGATGGTTTTTATTTCACCGAAATTCATTTTAGATAATTTATCTTTTTCATGAAAGCCAATGGTTGTGCAATTTAGAGAAAGTGTAATACAAATAAGAATAAAAAAATCGGATAAATACTTTCTAATTAAGAAATTCATCTATCTGAATTATTTTATTCTTATCTCATTCGTCAAACTAGAATTTCATCGAATCGAATTTCTTAATTTGCTTTTAGAAAAAGATCGATCTCACGAATCATTTGACTTGATCCTGGTTCTTCATAGGGATAATGCCCTGCACCTTCTAGGATCACTAATTTTTTCTTAGATGGAATTTTTTGGAAAGTTTTTTCACTCAAAGCAACTGTCGTCCAAGGATCAATTCCCGGATGCATCAAAACAATAGGACAGATTTCAAAATTTTCAGGTTCAATTTTAGGTGAGAAATCCAAGAAGGTTCTTAGAAATCGAAAACTTACTTTAGATCCACCTGCGTTCGGATCATTTTCAAACACCTCTGAAAAACTAGGATCATTAGTGATGTATTCCATTTTGCTCAACCACTTAATTGGGACATTGATGTCATCAGTCACCCAATAGAATAAAGAATTCAAAGGCAGGCCTATTCGACTTAGGAAAAGATTCGCAGAAACTGCATCCCTTACTTCTGAATCTCGAGGATCAATTAGGGTT
>JAACWH010000019.1 GCA_009991425.1 Leptospira sp. | reverse complement strand
CAGTTACTAATAGTAAACAAGTTCTTTCCTATAATCAACTTCCCTGGAATTTAATTATATTGAGTTTGTTAATTGGAAGCTTAGGATCTTTGTTTGCAGGTATTATCCCATCTCTGCGAGCGTCTCGAACTTCTCCTATGGGAATGATACGAGAGGGAAATTCCCAAAAGTTACCAGACAAACTCTATACTTGGTTCTTAATCATAGGCTTTAGCTTGATCATTCCCAGTTATGCACTGGCTTTTGGTTTCGAGAAAAATACATTTACAGGATTTCTTGCAATTGGGCTGCTATTGTTAGGTCAAATTCTTCTATTTCCACCTTTTTTTCGATTTTTAGCTCTTATCGCTCCGAGAAATTTCCCAACATTTAAAATTGGTGTAGAAGAAATCTTGCAAAGACCCTTAGGAAATACCTTTGCATCGGGAACTTTTATGCTATCAGTATCCCTTGTTCTTACTCTTTCTACTCTTACAGCAAGTTACAAAAAATCTTTGTTAGACTGGGTAGATAGAGAGAATCCTTTTGACTACTCTATTGTCAATTCCTATCATTTAGAAAATGGACTGAGTGGAGGAGTTAATAAAGAAGTTATTAACTTATTAAAAGATATGGATGAAGTGGAGAGTATAGATCCATTTGTAATCATTTCTCAATTTGAAATTGGAACAAAAGTATATACAATTCATGCCCTTCCCTTTGATAAAAAAGATAAGAAAGAAAATTCCGTTTTCATTTCATCGAATCTTGCTTACTTAGAAAATCTCAAACAAGAAGATATTCTTTCTATACCGACTAAATTATCAGGCACAATTGATTTTAAAATCATGGGTGATAGAGAACATTTTTTCTCCGAACGTGGAACCATAATTATGGATCTAGATGAATACGAAAGATACTTTGGAATAGGATCGTTTAATTCTATAAGAGTAAAGCTAAAGAAAAATATTGATGGATTGAAATTTCAAAAAGATTTAAAATTTAAGCTCACTGGCTTTTCCCAATTAGTTATTTTTGATTCCGAAGGATTAAAAGATATCTATCTTTCAGGATTGGATAAGGTATTCGGAACTTTAGAATCTTTGAAGTGGACTGCCTTATTTATTTCAGCGATCTCTATCTTTGCTGCCGTATTACATGGTTTATATGACAAATTAAAACTTTTCGGGACGCTTAGTATTCTCGGTGCTACTCGTAGACAGATTTTTTCAACGATGTTTGCCAGTGCCTTGAGTTTAACCCTTTCGGGTGCACTCGTTGGAATTTTCTCTGCCTTAAGCTTAATTCCAGTTGTTCTTTATGTAATCAATAAAAATGCATTTGGTTGGACTTTGAGATTCGAATTCCCTTGGATTTGGATTCCCATTCTATTAATTTCAGTACCTCTTCTTTCATTTTTAGCAAGTATATATCCTTATTGGAAAATCCAGAAAGAATCTCTTCGAAATATTTTTCATGAAGAATCTTAATTATACTAGGACATATTTCTAGGAAAATTACTTGCAAGGTTTATTCTATGGCAAAACTATTAAGTAATGGGCTCAAAAGTCAAAATTGCAACTGAATTAGCAGAATTGATTAAGACTGATAATGTTGGTGGTAAAGAACGTCTGCCGAATACTGAGACTCATATGAAGCAATGGTGTGCTCATTTTGCAACAGATGAAAAATCCATTAGAACTATCTTAAATAATCTTCGCGATGCACATTATATTTTTATTATCAATATTGTTCTGCCTGATCCAAACCTCTATCTTCCTAGCATAGAATCGTACGCATTTGCAGATCCAAGTATCCTTAATGACTTGAAGAGATATTCAGAGAATCGATTGGAAAAAACTTATGAGTCTACTTTTTACAAAAAGAAATCACCATTTCAAATTACTAGAGAGCTCTTTCCTAAAATAAAAGAATTCAATAATAGTGCTATGGGGAAATGTCTTAATGAATCAGTTATGCTAGATGAATTCATTAGAGTTCTTACAAATACTCCTGTTGAATTTTCTGACCAATGGCGCGCTTCTAAACTTAGGGAAATTTATTCTGAAGAAGAGGAAGAAACTCCTCATATTGAAGAAGAATTAGCCTCTAAAGCAAGAGCTATAGATCAACCTATTGGAAAGGAATATATAGAAAATCCTAAATCCGCCTGGTCTAAAATTACCAATAACTTTTCTATTGAATTTCTTCTTAGAATTCATTTTCGCAAATATGAATTCGATGTAGTTAAGAAATTAATCCAAAAAGGCAAGATTCAATCAGAATCCGATTTGAAATTTATACGAGATACATTACAGTTAATGGAAAGCCGCACTAACCAAGATCCGATTTTGAAAAGACATACAACTGAGATGGTGGATTTAAGACGCCTTTCTCAAACAAAATTAAATATTCTTAGAGCATCCCTAAAGAACCACTAAACTCAATAAAAACTTGGTAAAAGAAAATAGCGACCAAGATAAAAATAATTTTTCGTCGAGTTTGATAAATACCTGTGTATTCTTGTTGCTTCTGGTCAACTCCATATAAAAAATAAATAAGTAAATTTATATTAATAAATAAAAACAATGTTTTAGAATTCAAAAATGGTATTTTGCTTTTATACATGGTAACAAATAATAAGAAATAAATTATTGTTGGTAATAAAAAATAAAACATTCTCTTATTGAAGAAATTTCCAGTTTGATCATTCCATTCATGTTTTAATTTTGCAATTTTCTCAACGACCAAAACAAAATCTTTATGATCTTTTAAATTTATAAGCGAGATTGCTCGCTCTTCCCACTCAAGAATGACTCTAGGAAAAGATTTGTATTCCCCTACTTGGATTTTCATCAGACCATCTAGATTCATTTCATTTACTTCAACTTTTCCCTCGAATTGGATTAAATTCTTTCCACGAATTACAAAAGCTGTTTCAGAAAGGAGTTTGATTTGTTTTAGAAAATTTCGATAAAGAAAAATACCAAGAAATAGACTAAGTGGTAAAAATATTTTCAGAAAATCGATTTTGGATTCTTCTTCTACTTGAAAATAATTCCAAATTAAAAATGAACTAAACGATATAAAAACAATTGCTAGACGAATTAGTAGTTTCTTCCTATAAAATTTTATATCATAGCTAAAGATACGTTCCATAGATCAAAAGAAATCTGATTTTTTAAATATTGGGTTCATTTTAACGCCTTTAGATTCTAACAATTCATATCCGCCTTCTTCTCTATCTAGAATACAGATTCCATCAGTAACCTGAATTCCAGATTCCCGTAAACTTTCAACAGCTTTCAAAGTAGAGCCACCCGTTGTGATCACATCATCTATGACTAAGCAGGAAGTAACATGTTGAAAAAAGCCTTCAATCTTTTTTTTAGTTCCATGGTCTTTGGTTTCCTTACGAACAACCAATGGATACACTAAATGATTCCGAATTGAATATTCTAGAGAAATTCCATAGGAAATAGGATCAGCTCCTAAAGTTAAACCTCCGACTGAAGCAGGGATTGAATTCTCATTTATATTTGGAATTAAAAGATCAACGAACACTTTGCATAGTAATTTCAAACGATCTGGGTGAAGGGTAATTTCTTTACAATTAAAATAATGATTGGATTCTTTACCAGAGGCTAAAGTAAATGGAACTTCCGCATAACGATATACATATTGCTTCATTAATTTAAAAAGTTCACTCTTCATTTCATCAGGTTTCTTGGTAAACAACTGCTTGGTTCCTTCCTTTTTCTTTTGCTTTATAAAGTGCTTTATCAGCTTTCAGAATTAATTCATTCATATTATTTTTCTTCCAATTCTCAGGTAACTCAGTTGCAACTCCTATACTGCAGGTAAGACAATTTTCGAATGGGGAGTGTTTGTGAAGAAGTTTCATAGAATAAATCTTTTTACATATTTCATCGGCAATGAAATTGGCTCCTCGTGTATCAGTTTGTGGAAGAATGATAGCAAATTCTTCTCCCCCATATCTTGATACTACATCTCTGGTTCGAGTTACCAATTCAATTAGCATATTCGAAAATTTCTTTAAAGCGGTATCACCTGCTTGGTGCCCATATTCATCATTATAACTTTTGAAGAAATCAATATCAATCATTAGTAAACTAAGTGCTTGTTTATTTTTTGGTATATTATTCCACTCAGATTCCATAAACTGATCGAAATATCTTCGGTTGTAAATATTTGTTAATGGATCATGTGAAGAAATTTTTTCCAAGAACCTATTCGTCATATTCAAAATTCTAGTAGTTTCTAAAAGTTCTTCTTCTCGTTTCTTTCGTCTTTCCATTTCACTGCCTAGCCTTAAGGCTGCATTAACACGAGCAATTAGTTCAGTCTGACGAATAGGAGTTGTGTTTATATAATCTGATGCACCTGCGTTAAATGCCATATCAATAAAGCTATCATCATTAGCAGATGTTATCATTAGAATAGGTAGATCTTTGTATTTCTCATGACTTCTTATTTTCTTTGTAACCTTAATCCCATTCATTCCAGGGAGATTGATATCCATAAGCACTAAATTGTATTCCATAAAGGGCTTAGAAGAATTTATCTGAAGTTTATCTAGGCATTCTTCTGCGGAACTTACTATTTCTGTATCAATTGAAAGATTATTATTCAAGATTTTTTGAATGATCTGAGCCTTAACTACAGAATCATCAACAATAAGCAAACGCATATACCCTTCCTAATTCTATAATTGAGGAAGGGAATCAAAGGTCAAGTCTTAGAGACGGTTCTTATCAGATAGAGCATTTAAAAATTTTGAAATTTTTTCCACTTCTTCATCTGAAAATTCTTTACCAAGTTGGTGGTAGCCCATTTTCTTAATAGCTTCTTCGAGTGTCTTAACACTTCCATCATGAAAATAAGGTGCGGTCAAAGCAATGTTTTTCAAAGAAGAAACTTTGAACATATATTTGTCTTCTGGCTTTTTAGTCAGAGAAAACATGCCTAAGTCTTTTGTTTCGTAAGGATTTACTTGTCCGAGCTTTCGGAAGCTATTTCCTCCTAGAACGACGCCATTATGACAAGAGTTACAGCCACTATTTAAGAATAATTCTAATCCTTCTTGTTCTGCAGAGGAAAGTGCAGAATGATCTCCAGCAATGAAATCAGATAGTCTATCTCTTGTAATAAGTGTTCTTTCAAATGCAGATATAGCCTCTGCAAGATTATCATAAGTAATAGAATCCTTACCAAAAGCTTTATTGAACATTGCAGGGTATTCTGGACTTTCTTTAAGCCTTTCCAGCACGGCAGCCTCAGAAGGCATTGCCATCTCAACTGGATTTAAAATAGGTCCTTTCGCCTGAGCTTTCAAATCGTCAGCACGACCATCCCAGAATTGCTTAACATGAAAAGCAGCATTAAGAACTGTTGGAGAGTTTCTATCTCCATTTTTACCAAATGCCCCAGGAGAAGTTGGAAGATTGTCAACCCCAGCGGCCTTACCATCAATGTTGTGGCAGGAATTACAGGACTGCGTTTTGTTCTCGGAGAGAATTGTGTCGAAGTATAATTTTTTTCCTAGTGCAATTTGTTCAGCCGTGTCCTTTTCTGAGCCAGGAGCCTTATCAGGAAAGATACCAAAGTTTAATTTAGCCTTTTTCTGAAGCTCTACAGTTTTCTCAGACGGACCACAAGCAACAATCGCCAATGCAAGTGTTAATATAACCATGGATGTTAATTTTCTATTCATGAGATAAGAATTGATTATAAAGATTGAAATAGCAAGTTTTTATTTCATAAATCTAGATAAGAAATCACTATAATATGATAGAGGAAATCTATGGCTATAAGATCATCACAGGACAGGTGTTTTTAATCTATAATGAATCAAATTTTTCATTTGCTTAGTAATAAATAGTTCTCATTTTTCAATGGCAAATAATTTCTTTTTATAGCCTTCTTCAACAGCGCTTCGATATGAACCTGGAAGAAAAGAGGAATAAAGATATTGCATCTTGTTTTCATCTGAGAAAAACCAAGGAAGAAGGAAAAGGTGTCTTATTAGAGTTTCTTCATAAACAAATTTCATTTTTTCTGGACTTTTGTTTTTTGGAGTGTAAATTTCAAAATCAGTGGAGGTGTATTTCTTATTCCATGTGGGAATTAAAAACAACGTTACGGCACTCAAAAAGTTAGTGAAAAATGTTGCGCCTGAGTTATTGAAAAATCTTACTTTGGTTAGAATTACATTAGGATTTTCTTTACGAACTTCCTCTAAACTATCAGCTTGTTTAAAAAGTACACGAACAGTTTCTACACAGCGACATTTTACAATTTCTGAAATTATAGCTCGTTTCATATTTTCTTGGTTTCTTGGATTGTAAAATATATCTGATTCCCTGCTATTTCCGAGAGGTTCCTCCAAATCCTTATCTGAAAATTCATCCAATTCAGTAAAACGATCTACGTAGATTAGAATTTCCTTAACTTTAGGTACCTGTTTTGCTACTTCTTTGGGATTATGATTCAATTCGTAATCTTGGTGAATTACTGTTATACAATTACCTACAATCACAATGAGACCGATTGTAATAAAAATATTTCGAAACTTACTGAAAATATATTGCATATTATTTAACTCTTTCTTTAGATTGCCTAAAAACTTATAGGATTAAAAAGTATGTCAATCAATTTCCAGTTTAAAATGTTTTTTTTATTCGCGTTTACAATGATTATGGTCAATTGTACCACTACCGTTGTTAGAATCCCTTCCCCATTAACAGAAAGTGAAAAGAAGAACCACGGTATGGTTGGGGTAGGTTTATTTGCCTACAACCCCGAACATTCAAACGGGCTTTTCAGCTCTGATAATGGGGCCACTTTTGCAGGGGTTAGTGCTACATTTTCTGAAGTAGTTTCCAAGGACTTAAAGAATGGAGTCGTAAAAATCAGCCCTTATGGGATTGAAGAGCCAGTAAAATTAGAAGAAGTCGATAAAGTTCAATACGCTGAATCTAAAATTGGATATATACAGCCTTTTTTCGTTCTGCTTACATTAGAACCAAAAAAAGAGTATGTTGTTTCAAATATTACATACACTTATGTTGTTAGCTGTGGGAACAATTGTTCAAAAACTGTAATACGCTCTTTCCCATTAGATCCATTCAAATCCTATAAAGCTTTGCCTATTTCTGCCAAAGGTGGAGAGATAAAATTCTTAGGAATTCATATGGGCAAAGTAGAAAGAACTTTAAATGAAAATGTTTTTGGTATCCCTGCTGACAATACAAGTATAACTGAAATATTCGATACGATAAAAGTTGCAATGCATTTAGAAGATGCACAAGAGTTAATTAAATCAAGAAAAGAAAATTACCTAAGAGAATACTATTATTTAGGAGCTGATCCAACGAAAGAAAATGCAGAGAAGAAATTTCTAGATGTGGTAATAAATGCATACCAATCCGTTGGTGGATACTGGTATGAACTAGCTCAGAAAAAAAGAAGCGCGCTTAAATAAAAAATTAAGCTTAAAACTATTAGTCCAATCGATTTATAAAATTGATTGGACTGATAAAACAAACAAAATTCCCAATTCAACGCCAAATACTTATCGTCTCTATTCCTTCTTTGAAAGGGTCATAGCGATACAAATACCCACCTCCATAAAAATGAATGAGGTTTTCTTTGATTTCGAATCGATGCATCCGAAATAAGAGGATGGACAATTCTTGCATTTTTTGGTCGGGTAAATAGATACCTATAATTCTACGATCAGTTACTACAGCAGCTAATTCATTTTTATTAGCAACTCCGAGAATTCTTTCCCCATCCAAAGAAAAATCTATCCATTGATTTGTATAACCATTGTATATATAAAAATCTCTTTCTGTTACAATAAATGCTGCCGTGTTACCCGATTTAGTTTTAAATTCCTCTTCATTGTAATAATCTCCCTTCGCCCACTCAGTTCCATAATTGCTTATGCCCAAAAAGTTTCGATTGGTGATAGTGTAACAAATTTCACCACTGCATTTTTCAAAGAGTTTTCTTTCCCCTTTGATAGAGTATCTAATATGCGTTCCATCCTTTAAAAATGCATCATAATAGTAATAGCCTAAATTATGAGAGATACTTGTCTCAAATGGTAAATAGGAAGTTATATCCTTTACTGAGTTATAAAAATTATAATCCTTCTCAATCTTAGGCGGATTCAAATCATGAAAGATGATCTCTCTTCTTATAACTGGACTTCTATTCGTGTTCGTCTGACTAACTAGTGGAACTAATACGATGTATGCTAGAAAAACACTCAAACAATTCCGAGTAGAAATAAAACAAAACTTCTGCATATCCAAAGACTCGATCTCACTTGAATTTATGTAAAGCGATTTTCGAACGAATTAGCTATCAATCAAATTCGAAAACCCCTGCTTCTTCAATATCACAGGTCAATGAGGTAGTTACAAAGCTTTCCAAAATAAGTATAAATGCATATATATTAGAAACACAAGAATCAACAGAATCTCGTTTATAATATTTTCGATCTACTAGATTTATGGAAATAGCGATCAATTCTCCATTAGCGAGTCGAAACAATAAACTTTCTGAACTATTAATTCCAGCACCTGCAATAGTATTTAGGTAAAACAAATCAGCGCGGTTTCCTGCTTCTTGAATTTTCTTCTTCGCCTCAGAACCTAGTATATTATTTCTATTGATTCCACCAATCACCGGCTGGTTGCAGTTGTTAAAGATTAATAGCAATAATACGACGGAAAATATCCGAATAACATTTTTTAGCATAAACTAACCCCTTTTGGAGCTAAATAATCATAACTACAAATAGATGGCAATACTTTTTTACTAACAAAGTATTTTTATGCTTAATTTTCAAAGAGGGAATCTTTAATTCTTAGGAAAATAAGTTGTATAAATAAATAAGAGCTTATTAGGCTAATTTTTCTTCTGCTTGAGCGAAGAATGCCTTTAGTTCATCTGCGGATTCTGTAAAGAAAACAGGTGATGGAATATCGTTTCTAGAAGGTAAAAATACAACTGCTTCATCTAGGAATACAATTTGCTTCAAATCTCTAGGCTCATAAGTGAAGGATTGGTTTTTTACTTGGAATATCAAACGACCATTCTCCTCATTGAGAACTCCCTCGCCAATTCTTTTCAAATCATCAAAAGAAGACTCATTAAATTGCAATTCCTTAAAATGCTTCTCTTCAAAAGGAATCTTTCCTTTCGTATCAGTGAAAAGTAAGCCTTGGATTGAGAGTCTGGATTCTGGTTGAGGCTGCAAATTTTGCCCTTGGGCTCCCAAAATTTCAACTGATTCAACTACATCAGGTTTCGTCGTTTTGATTTCTGCTACAGGATTCGTATAAATTACATCGGTCTCATCATATCTTGGTTGTGAAAAACTTCTTTCCGCAAGTATCCTAGCTTCCATTTCTTGGTTGACTGAAGAATGATCTTTAGTGTTCATAAGTACTTCTCGTTTTTGCGATTCAGCCATAAGATTTCTACGCCTTCCTGGTTGTACGTGTGAGGATTCAAGATTTCCTGCAAAATTTGGGTTCATACCTTGCTTAGAATCTTCTGCAGAAGAAAAAGAAACATACAAGAAGCAAAGCACTCCCACTAAAATCATCACAAAGGCGATATAAAGCATCTTACTTTTATTATCTATCTTTAGAGGGTCAATCTGTAGTAGAATTTTCTTGGTTTACAGAAAAGCGCCATAATTTTGAATTCAATGTAGGAAGTCAGAATGCTTGAAGAAAAACCTACCTCTATAGGGCAGATCATTTGGAGATCCGTTATTGGATTATTCCTCGCCGTACTTGTATTGATGTTGATTGTTACTTTTTTACCTGGTGACTTAGAAAACAACTTAATTGACCAAATAACTGGAAGGATGAGCACAACTGCAGGTTCTGTAGGTGATCGTTCTATTCAAATGGATTATTTTAATTCAGCCAGAAAAGACTGCTACTATCGTTACCAAGACTATGCTCCTCAGCTTGCAGGTAATGAAGAAATGCTTTCCAATTGTGCATATGAAACAATTCGAACAGTTTATATAGCAAATGAATTAGCTGAATCTTATGGATACCAAGTCTCAGATTTAGCAATTAAACGAGAACTTTCGAGGCAGGCTCGTGAACTTTACAAACAATCTTCCACACAAGCAGGTTATGGTGAAGAAGACATTCGCTCTGCTGAAGAAATTTACAAAAATATACTACGAGCAGATCCTATGCATTTTCGAACAGAAAAGGCAACTGCTCTTTCTCTATTCGATAGCTTCCTAAGAGCAGAATACTATAAAACTAGTTCTGATCAAGCCGTTCAAAAAGAAGCTGAAAATACAAAGATTTCATTAAGACTTGTTAGCATAAATGATAGCGATCTGACAACCCTAGTAGAATCTACCCTTGTAATAAGTGATGAAGATGCTAAGAAAGAATATGATAAAGAAACTAAAGCTGGCAACACTCCTAAAGACCCAGAGGGGAAGCCTCTTAGTTTCGAAGCTCGTAAGAACATTCTTATTAGTAAAATGAGATTGGAAAAGAAAAACCGAGCAGTTGAAGATATGAAGTCTAGCCTAAAAGCGAAACGGGAAAAAGGCGCTAGCCTAGATGAACTGGCTCTTGAGCTCAAAGAAAAGCCAATTACGGTATCAAACCTTAGTATACAAGACTTAAGTGCGATTACAAGCAATGGCCAGACATATCGTCTAACTCAAGATACAGTGTTCTTGCAAGACTTGAGTGGCCTTGGATTTGGATCCAATAAAGTAGGTGGACCATACAAATCCAATGATAAGCTTATTTTTGTAGAATTCACTGACTTAAAAATTCCTGAATCAAAAGCTGTTGCTGAAACTGTAGAACCCAAATTAGATGAATCTAGAATGTTATTTTCCTTTTTTCTTGAGATGAACCAATCACTTGGCAAAGAAAATCCATTGTATCGCAATCTAAGGGTAGAGGCTCAGTAATGCAGATAAAAGCAGATTTTATCAACCCATTTCTGGAAGCAGCTACTATCGTTTTTAGAGATGTTCTACAATCTGATTTAATTCGTGGGAAGATTGGAATCAAAGATTCCCCTGCTCCTTCTCATGAGTTAGCAATCATTGTTGGAGTCATTGGTTCTTTTAGTGGTGAAGTTGTATATAGTATGAATTATGATACTGCTTATAAAATCTCTGGGAGATTGGTTCCCGGAATGAGTCTATCTGATATCAAGAATGAATACAAAGATATGATGGGTGAGATTGCCAACATGACTACAGGTAATGCGATGAATATCTTTACCTCTGCAGGGCAGTCCATAGAAATCACTACACCGAACATTGTAGAAGCACGCTCCACGACTATTAAATTCAACAATAAACCTACACTACAGATCAACCTATATTCCAAATTTGGAAGAGTGGAAGTAAACGTAGCAATTGCTTAAATAAAAATTTTTCCAATCGATCTAAACATAAAAAAACCTTGGAACAATTGTACCCAAGGTTTTTTATTTTTTACAAACCCAGAAAACCTGGGCTTTTGAAAATTTATAGAGAATCTTTATTAATCTTCGGAATCTTCAAGTAGATTGTTCAAGCTATCAACAAGAACTTCAACTTCTACTCCGTAACCCATACATACTTGTTCGATAGTCTCTAGTTCATTAATCGAACAATGTGAACAGCCACCTAGATGGTAGCTAGAAAATACGATTCCTGCTTCTGGGTGGAGAGACATTGCTTCCCCAACTGTCATTTCTTTATAAAATCGTGTTTCTGTAGATTCTGTCATGATACCACTCTTTCCAATTCTTTTTACTATACAATATTTAGACGAATGAGATAAAGTCAAGTACTATGTTTCTAGAAGAAAAAGGCAATTTTTACATTAGAATCGAAGGTAGATTCGAGTCCTCTCACTATCTATACAAATACTTTGCCGATGGTAGTGATGAGCCCCACCATGGCCATTCCTGGAAGGTAGAGGTCTACCTCACTGGAAAGAAAGGGCTCCGAGAAGATGGAATATCTTATGATTTCATGGATGCAAAGAAAAAATTACGTGAATTAATAGATACTCTAGAACATACCTTGATTAATGATCTACCTGACTTCAAAGGTGTCAACCCAACCTCTGAGAATATTGCCAAATGGTTCTATCATGGATTAAAATCAGAGGTTGATAATACGGGTGGCATAGTCAAACGAATCGTTATTCACGAAGGCCCCGAAAATCTAGCCTACTACGAACCTAGTAATCCTTAAATTAAGGTCTTGCCGAATAAATCCTAGAGTAGTATTCTTGCTCCTATGATTGCTAAGTTAAGAATCCTACTTCTACTTTCCATTCCCCTTCTTTCTGCTGCCTGGATCACCCTTTCTAGTGCAAATGTAGATTTTGAATCTGAGAATCTCGATAAAGTATATGCCAAATATACCAAATCAAAATTGGAATCCACTCATGATTCCAATCTACTTCGAAGACTTTCTCTTCACTTAAGAGGAACCATTCCTGATGGTAAGGAGTCTTTAGATTTTGCAAAGAGTAATGAGACCGAAAAACTTAGGCTAACAAGTATTCAATATTTAAAAAGTCCTGAATTTGCAGAATACTGGGCAACAAAACTTGGTTCCTTATTTCGTGAGCAAACCAATAGAAGAAATGAAGTATATGGTGGATTTTATAATTATTTAGCAAGCTCGCTTCACGATAATAAACCTTACGATCAAATGGTTAGAGAAATGCTAACTGCCGATGGAGATCTTGAGAAAAATCCAGCAGGTCATTTTTTTGCAAGAGATTCTGCAGACCCCTTGCAAGTAGCAGAATATGTGGGGAGAGTTTTTTATGCAAAGCGTGTTGGCTGTGCAAGATGCCATGATGATAAATTTGATAAAAGTTTTACACAGAGGGATTACTATGCTATAGCAGCTTTTTTCAGTCAGCAATTCTATAGAACGAATTGGTGGGATGAGAAACGTTTCGAAGGAGAAAATATTCCCAATATCCCAAACGAAGATATAGAAAATCTTCCTCTTAAGCAACAAAAGATTGTTAAAGACAGGAATCGAGAATGGGACCAAACTTTTTGGAATAAGAAATCCAAGGAAGAACGTCAGAAATTCACAGAAAAGCATAAATTAAAATATGGTAAACTATTCTATGAGGCGAACCTTGGCATACGTTTTCCCATCAAAGATGATAAGCCTGGCGGGGATTTAGTTCAGCCAAAATTTCCAGACGGAACGATTCCGGAGATTAAACCGGGTGAAGACAGAAGAAAGGTTTTTGTAGATTGGTTAGTCGCTAGAGAAAATCCACGATTTCGAAAAGTTATCATCAACCGAATCTGGAAGGAATTGATGGGCTGGGCATTTTTTACACCAGAAGATGATTGGAACAGTGGAACGGTAGTTTATGCAGAAGATGTTTTGAATCATCTAGACCAAGTCTTCTTAGAGAAAAATCATTCTATCAAAGAGTTAGTTTATTATATTGTAAATTCCCAGGCCTATGCGAGAAGAACTCCCGCTAACGAAGATGAGAAATCAAATCATATACAATTTTTTCCATCAAGAAGAATGGATCCCGATCAATTAATGAACTCTATTGTTAAGGGAACCTTGGAAGTCGACCAACCTAAATGGCTTTTCAGCGAACGAAGATTAAGTAACTTTTTTCCAAAAAAAATAGATTTAAAAGGAAAAGGTGCATTGAGAGTTCCAGATAAGGATCAAAAAGATATAAAATTTGCATCTCAGATGGAAAGACCTCCCAGACCAAATCAATTTCTTGCCATCTTTGGATCGGGGAACCGAACTGATGTGGATGATGATCATTCTGAGATTACTATTGACCAAGTCTTAACTCTCATGAATGGAAGATTAACAGGCAAGGCTGCCTGGGATTTTGGAGGGAAGGACTCTCAATCTGTTAAAAATTTTGAAGCCTCGAAATCTATGAGTTCTGTTGTGAATGACCCCTTTATCATTCTATTAGGTCGTGAGATGAAAGAAAAAGAAAGAGCCTTATTACTTTCAAATCTACCTAAAGGAGACGGACACTTTGAACGACAAATCCTCCAAGATTGGGTTTGGGCAATAATGAATAGTCAGGAGTTTCTTCATGTCAATTAAATCATCATTCAATCGTAAAGAATTTTTGCAGGCTTCCGCTGCTTTGCTTGCTGGTTTTACAATTCCAAGAACGGATCTTTCTGCCTTTAGTTTCTCGGATTTATTTTCCAGATCCACTGATGCAGCAGATGACCTCAGTCTTCCCTCACCAATTAAGACAGTGATCTTCATCAATATGGAAGGCGGTATGAGCCATGTAGATACTTTGGATCCTAAGAAAAATTCTGCCTTTGGTCGAGTGAGTTCTTCTATTCGGAATCTATCTGTACTTGAACCTTTCCAAAAGACAGCCAAACATTTGCATAAACTCAGTGTTATAAGATCTACTTACTCAGAAGATGGTGACCATGGTATGGCTCAGCATCTTTTGAATACAGGGTATAGACAGACAGAAACTGTAGGAATTCCAGACCTACCTCATATGGGAGCCATGATTTCTTATGTAAAATCCTTGAACCAGAAACCGTCTTCGTATTTTCCTCGTTATGTGACTATGGGTGGTAGAAATGGGAAGATTGGCGATCCAGGCTATCTCAAGGTAGAGCATGCTGGCTTTCATGTAGGTGATCCGAATAAACCACTTTCAAATATTACACCATCTTGGGGAAAATATGATACAGATCGTATCCTACGAAGAGAAAGCTTTCTTGACACTTTAAACACTGAATACAACCAAGAAAACCATTCTTTAAATCTAGATCTTTGGGACAAAATGCACGTTGCAGCTCGTGAATTTCGAGACTCGGATAAAATATCATCTTTTGATTGGTCAAAAGAAAAGGAATCAGTCATCAAAAGCTATGGAGACTCCTGGCAAGGAAAGTCCATGCTTATGGCAAGGAAACTTGCTGAGATCGAAGTTCCTTTTATCCAAATATCTATTGGTGGTTGGGATACTCATGATAATAATAAATCACGTATAACTAAGATTATGTCCGAGACTGATCAAGGAATCGCAGCCTTACTTGGAGAATTGGAATCAACTGGATTAATGAAACAGACAATCTTTATGCTATCCTCTGAATTTGGACGAACTCCTGATGTGGGATCAAGAGATGGCAGAGACCATCATCCTAAAGTGTGGACAACCTTAATCGGTGGTGGTAAGATTTCAAGAGGACGTGTGTTCGGTGAAACAGATGAGAAAGGTGAAAAAGCAGTAAAGTCTAGTCCAGTCATGCATGTGCGAGATCTTATAGCAAGTCTCTACAGTTACGCTGGAGTTAATCCCAAGAAATTAATTAATAATAGCCAAGACCGACCGATCGCAATTGCGAACAAAGCGTCTAAAGTTCTGGAGATATAAAAAATGAATCCATCAATTTATGATTTTTCTGTTCCTACAAGCTCTGGTGAACAAAGCTTATCTGATTATAAAGGCAAAGCCGTACTAATTGTTAACACAGCAAGTCGTTGCGGTTACACACCTCAATACAAAGGCTTACAGGCTATCTATGAGAAATACAATAAAGATGGTTTTGAAGTTTTGGCTTTTCCCTGCAATCAGTTCGGAGAGCAAGAACCTGGAGATGATTCTGAAATCAAAAGCTTTTGTGATATGAATTATTCCATAACCTTCCCTATCTTCAAGAAGGTAGAAGTGAATGGAAAGACTGCGCATCCTCTTTATAATTATTTAAAAGAACAAGCTCCTGGTCTATTAGGACTTAAAGATATCAAATGGAATTTTACTAAGTTCCTAGTCGATAAAGATGGAAACGTAATCAAAAGATATGCTCCTATGACTGAGCCTTCTGAAATTGAAGCAGATATCAAGAAATTACTTTAGGATTCAATAAATTTCCAACATTTTGAATCCAATCATTCATCTAGTTCAAAAGCATCATTTTTTAGAAGAGATGCTTTTAAATTGAATACAATGTGACAGGTTCTACCTTTCCGCGAATAGAAATATTTCCTATCTCTTGGATGTTTGGTAAATCTGTCTTGTTTTGTAATAAATTTAATTCTTTATAAAATGAATTTGAAAAAAGAATGTCTCTTCCCAATTCTTTGCATTTAGATTCAATTCGACTAGCAAGGTTTACTGTATCACCAATTACAGTGTATTCCAATCGATTCTCAGAACCGATATTACCAGATATTGCATCTCCAATATGAATTCCTATTCCTTGGTGAATCATACTATCTTTATCTGTTTTCTCCAAATCCATGTTGAATTGTACAAGAGCCTCACGCATTCCTAAGGCACAGGATACCGCTCGCAAACAATCATCGGCTTGGGGTACTGGTGTACCAAATGTAACCATAATTCCATCTCCAATAAACTTATCTATGGTTCCACCGTATTTATAAATAACCTGCACCATTCTTGAATGATAATCTCTCAAAAATTTTACAACCTCTTCCGGTGATTGCGATTCGCTCATAGCTGTGAAATTTCTTATATCAGAAAAGAGAACAACTACTTTAGATTTCTTTGCCTGGAAAATAGATTCAACTTCTTTGATTTGGCTTAGAACTACAGGTGAGAAGTATCTTTCTAACTGAGTATTTTGAACCTCAAGGACAACAGCATCATGTATCGATTTTCGGTAAGAATGGCAGAGCAAGGCAAGCATTCCACCAACAGACGTTATGGTAATTAAATACATAAAATAAAAAGAAGGAATAATAGCAGCTGAAAACATGTTCTCAACAAAATCCTTTGTAATAATAGTTCGTGGATCATTCAAAACTAAATACATGAAAAAGATCCAAATACAATCAAAAGCAAGAGTTAAAATAATTGGATATAGTGGTCGAAATGCCAAAGAAGAGATAGTAATCAAGGGCATTGCAATTGCTGGCAAGGATGTCTTCAATAAAAAGGAAGGTGGAACATTTTCAATAAATCCAACCGAGAGATACCAATTGTAAGGCATGAAACACATAACAAAAACATCAGCTGATAATCCCAGATAACCAGCTAATTTTAAATTGTTACCATTTCGAATCAAATACAACATATATATAGAGCCTAGTGTAAAGAAGCCAGAAACGATACTAACTCGGATAACTTCACCTAAGGAGTGGTTGGAAAATAAATGACCAGTTACTGAAGCAACTAATAATAAAATTCGGAAACCATATGTAATCTTAAGACCCTTGGTTTCTTTGGCATTTAATAGTATTTCTGATTTACTCATGTTATTATGATCCCAATAATCGTTTACTTATTTAGACTTCAAAAAAATGAAATGCTATAAGAAATTAAAAATTGCCCAAAGTAATATAGAGGCAGACCCCAGAGCTTATTGAAAAAACTTTTCTCTATGAATCTTTCTCTGGCAACTGCCATATCAGAAAGATAGAATAGCAATGCACCTACAAAAATGACAGAATATCCCAAATTAGATGAGGGTGAATTAAAATTTTGTAGGAATAAAGATAGAGCTAAGATTAACATTGCATTTATTATTAGAAAGTAAATAATTACAGGAAATTTCAAAGAACTTAGTAAATAACTAATTCGTTTATAAAATAAAAAAGAAAGTAAGAGAGGAATAAATAAAGCTACTAGCCAGATATAAGAGAAGTTATACATAGGCAGAAAGGCAAATACATAAAAAATATGAGCTACTAAAAAAGAAACCAAACCAAAAAGAAATACTTTCTTATTGACAGAGATAAGTAGAATATCACCGACTAAAGAAAAAATTAAGCCTATGAAAATTAAAATATCATATGTTGAATTAATTCCCAACAGATAAGCGAATGAGACAAAGCAGGCAGAGGCAATAGATTTAGAAATTGTCTTAAGAATTAAATTTTTTTTTGCTTCAGCAACTAAAAGCAAAACGAGAAACACCAACATCATATTAAAAATAAGAGCTGTCATTCAACCATCTTTTGCTTTTAAAATAATACATACAACAGCAATATGGGCGAATGAATCTCTCCAAAAAGATTTTAATTGTAGAAGACGAACCTGGCATCCAAGAGACTCTTCGCATTGCTTTAGAATCAAGTGGATTTTTAACTCAACAGGTTTACTCAGGAGAAGATTGTCTCAAGACCTGGGAAGAATCCTTTGATTTGATAATTCTCGATATTGGCCTACCTGGCATTGATGGTTTCGATGTTTTGAAAAGTATTCGAAAGAAATCACAGATCCCCATTTTACTACTAACAGCTAGAGACAATGAAGTAGATAGAGTTCTTGGTTTAGAACTAGAAGCAGATGATTATGTTAGTAAACCTTTCAGCCCTAGGGAAATCATAGCTCGTATCAAAACGATTCTGCGTAGATCTGCAACTTCGATTACCCAAGAGGACAAATTATTTGTTCATGATGAAGGGAAGAAAATTATTTACTTCTCAGGTAAGTCACTCGCACTCTCTCCTTATGAATATAAGACCTTAGTCTTATTTTTGAAAAGGCCCGGAATTATTTTTACAAGAGAAGAAATTATGGACTCAGTCTGGACAAGTCCGGAAGATAGTTTTGATAGAGCAGTCGATACAGTTATAAAGAATATTCGCGCTCGAATCAAAGAAATAAATCCAGATCTTGATCTAATAGAAACTCGTCGTGGACAAGGCTATGGTCTAAAGGAAATTTAAGGTATATTATGAATCTTTGGTATAGATTGATTATTGGTTTTTTTTTATCCTCGGAATTGGTTTCTATTATTTAATCGATAAGACTATGCTCATGATTCGACCTCGCTATTTAGAAAGCGTGGAAGAAACCATCAACGACACCGCCCACATTTTAGCATCTTCTATAGAAGTTCAATTAATTAATGATAAATCTAAAATTTTAAATAATAAGGGGATACCATACATAGCAAATTTCGATCAAATTGTTTATCAAAATTTGGAACCCATTTTTAAAAATGTTCAAACCCATGAATTCAATGCTAAAATCTATAAGCTATTAAAGACGGATGTAGATACCCAGGTTTATGTGACTAATGCGAAAGGAATTGTAATTTATGATTCTCACAAATTTAGAAAGGGCTTAGATTATTCTAAATTCAATGATGTCTTACTTACTCTAAATGCTCAATATGGAGCTCGCTCCAGTAAAATCTTCAATGAAGAAGACAGCGGAGCCTTATTCGTTTCATCTGCAATTCGAATGGACAATAGAATTGTTGGCGTTCTAACAGTTATTAAGCCAAAAAGTAGTGTAAATCTATTCATTGAAGATGCGAAACAAAAATTTTGGCAAATGTCCATACTTATTGCCTCATTAATTTCACTTTTATTTCTCATTCTTGTATTTCTTACAATACGACCCATACGAAAATTATCTGATTATATTTCAAAAATTCGTAAGGGGCTTAATCCCAATTTTCCCAAAATAGCTATACCTGAAATTCGAGATCTAGGAACAGAGATGGATCATTTAATTAAGGAGCTTGAAGGGAGAAAATACATTGAAAATTATCTCCAGACATTCACTCATGAGATTCGAAGCCCACTAACTTCTATTATCGCTTCGTCAGAGTTGCTTGTTGATGGCATGCAGCCAGATAAGATACAAAAACTTTCTGAAAATATTCAAACTGAATCTAAACGAATTCAAGAAATTATTGACAGACTCTTGGAACTCTCTTCATTAGAAAATTCACAAGGTCTCGAACTTACAGATAAAATCGATTTGAATAAACTTCTAAATGAAATTATTCAGGCTTGTAATCCTGAAATCCAAAAGAATCAAATAACTTTTCATTATGAAGCTCCACAACAAGCCATTATAATTAAGGGAAATAAATTTTATTTACAATTTGCCTTGATGAACCTTTTGCGAAATGCAATTGATTTTACAGATAAAAATAAGCAAATCAATATTAAACTATCAATAGCTAAAGAAAATTCATCTACAATACTAATCTTCAATGAAACAGAAGCTATCCCAGAATATGCTATTGATAAAATTTTTAATAAATTCTATTCACTGCCAAGAAAAAGAACTGGCAGAAAAAGTTCAGGCCTTGGATTGCCTTTAGTAAAACAAGTATTGAATTACCATAAAGCAAAAATTACAATTGAAAATTATAAAAATGGGGTTTTGGCGAGTGTAATTTTTTCTTAGCCTCACACAATGCTCACAATCAGCACATAATTCATCTACAATTCTATAGAATACTATCTCTATCAAAGGAGATAATTTATGTTTTCAATAGTTAATTCTAAAGGTATAAAATTGGGCATTTTAGCTTTTATGCTATTATGCTTTCTCATTCCGCTAAGTTTTGTTGAGTCCATTTTGTATGAGAGACAACAAAGATCCAATGAAGCTATACTTGAAATTAGTTCGAAATGGGGGGAACAAAAAGTAATAGCTGGACCATTCCTTGTAATTCCCTACCAAGTTCAAAAGAAAAGATTCATCGATGATGCTGGCAAAAAATTTGTTATAGATACAATAGATAAGGAAGCCTTGATACTACCTGATGAACTTCTTATCAATAGCAATGTGATTACAAATATTAGAAGTAGAGGAATTTATGATGCGGTTCTTTACCAAGCCGATATCGACATGTCTGGAAAATTTCCTGATGCGAGTAAAGTTTTGGCAATTCAAAATGCATACAAGGTTTTTTGGGACCAAGCATTTTTGTCAATTTATACTTCAGATAACAAAGGCTTGTTGGAAGAATTAAAAATTTCCTGGAACAAACAAGATCTACCTTTTCATCCTGGAAGTGGTTCCCAGGCTCTTCAATCAGGGATTCATACTATCGATAAAATCAATGTTTTCAGAACAAATAATTTCGAACTTGCATTGAAAATGAATGGCTCTCAGTCTCTAGCCTTTGTTCCGATTGGAAAATCCACTAAAACTCAAATCATGTCCAATTGGGCAGATCCTTCCTTCTTTGGTTCTGATCTTCCATTAGAAAGATCAATATCTGAACAAGGATTTTCTGCAACTTGGAATTCATCTTACTTTTCAAGAAACTACAGTCAGGTTCTTCTTGATAGCTATGAATTTACTGAGAAAAATATTTTAAATTCCAATTATGGAGTAAACTTTTTTATTCCATTAGATCACTATAGATTGATAGAAAGATCCTTAAAGTATGCTATTTTAATTTTGCTGTCATGCTTTACTGTGTTCTTCTTGATCGAAACTTTAAACGCACTGAAATTACACCCCATCCAATACCTACTCATGGGAGCAGCGATGGTAATCTTTTACGTGTTAAATCTTTCTCTATCCGAACATATTGGCTTTATCTTAGCTTATATGATTTCCAGTCTTGCCATCTCAAGCTTAATCGGCTATTATTCTGGATTCATTTTGAAAAGTAAGGCGAAAGGGATTCAATGCTTTTTCTACTTTTGCATTCTATTCGGATTCTTATATGTAATACTCAGTGCACAAGACTATGCACTCCTATTAGGCTCCATTGCGATCTTTGCTCTACTTGCCTTCGTGATGCATGCAACTCGAAAGCTAGATTGGTCTAAATCGGAGGTCAAGCAAGCCATAGATTAAATCCTGTTAGCACGATAATAAGGAGAGATCCCCATAGAAGCAATTTGCGATCCCAAAAGGGTAGAGATTTATCTCTGGTTGAATAAAGTAGACCATCTAATTCTTCTATGGGTTTTGGTGCAGTGAATAAGCTCACTAACCAAATCACAAGGATACAGGTAAAGCCCGAATAGATAGCTCCGTAAAAATTCGAAACCATTTCTGTCTTATAGAAAAGCATTCCAAATTCAACCAAAAGAAAATGCCCCACACCTGCCACAGTTCCAAATAATAATCCCCAAAAGCCTGATACAGTAGATGCTCTCACCCAGAACATTCCTAATAGAAAGATACCAATCAGGGGAGCATTGAAGAAGGAAAACAGCAATTGGATATAATTCATAACATTATCAAAACGCATAGCAATGAAGGAACCAAGAATGGCAAAAAGAACCGAACCCATTGTACACAATTTTCCAACCTTCAAATACTCTTCGTCGGGACGATTTGGTCTTATATAGGTCTGGTAAAAGTCATAAGTGAAAATTGTATTTAATGCTGTAATTGAACTGGACATACCGGCCATGAAGGCAGCAACCATAGCTGTCACACCCAAGCCTAGCATACCGTGCGGATAGAACTCTTTAATAAGAATCAAAAGGGACTTATTGTATTCTGTTCCCATTTGATCCGAAAATTTTGTTAGGGCAATTAAACCTGGAATGATAGTTAGGAAAGGTAGTAAAATTTTAAATACAGCACCAATCAAGGGAGTCATTCTTGCTGAGTGGTAGTCCTTGGCTGCCATAGCACGTTGCACTTCTGCAAACCCACAAGTCCAATAGGAAAAGGACAAGACAAATCCCAGTCCAAAGATAACTGAAATAGCATCCCAACCTAGAGCATTGTTACCTCCACTGAGCCCAACCCACATATGCTTATGAGTCTCAGGAACTTTTTCCATGAGGCCGTCCCAACCACCTAAGGAATACAATCCAATAAAAACCAAAGGAGAAAGCCCCAAGACTGTAAGAAAGAATTGTAAAACTTCAGTATAAATACTAGAGCTTAGTCCACCAAAATATGTGTAGACGAGAACAACTCCAGCAGTAAAGAAAATCGAAAATGTCTGATCCCAACCAAGCATAACCTCAAAGATCAATGACATGGAATACAAATATATTCCAGAACCTAAAGCCATTCCTAGCAAGGTTGTAAGGCTATTGAAAAAATGTGCCTTACGATCGAATCGATATTTTAAATATTCAGGAACAGATCGTATCTTACTTGAATAGTAAAATGGCATCATGAAAATTCCCAGAAAAATCATTCCCGGAATAGCACCTAAATAGTAAAAATGGAAGGTAAGAAAACCGTATTCCGCACCAGATGCGCTCATTCCGATAAGTTCCAATGCCGAAATATTTGCAGAAATAAAAGCTATGCCCGTTACCCAACCTGGAATCTTTCTACCAGCAAGTAAAAAGTCTCCCGAACCCTTCATCTTCTTCTTCAGAAGGATTCCAACTAATACCATATAACCGACGAACAATGCTAAAATTGAATAATCGAACCAATTGAGCTGACCTAATTGCATGCGTAAAATTTTTTCGGATTTGAAATTATTTCGCAAGAAATATTTAATTTTGACTTGATTTTTTACACACTAGTTCGCTGAGTAATAACAATCTACTGGTTTCAGACCAACTGAAAATATCAGGGAAATCTAATTGTTGAGAGAATTTTTCCCATGATTGAGAAACGAACAAATGAGCATGGAGATTTTGGACTTTTTGCTTCTGTAGATATCCCACCTCAGACCCTGCTCTTTAGCTATGACGAATGGATCGAAGATGAGAAGTTCGGCTGGCAGACATTAACACTTGAAGAACTAGATTCTTTGCCATCAGAAGATAGAGAACACTTCTTAAAGTATGGATACGATATTGATTTTGGAAAGATCATCGGAACTTTTGCGCATGAAAATGCAAGAAATCATTCCAATTACATGAATCATTCCTGCGAACCAAACATGATCTATGATGAAAATGATAACATTATTGCGAATCGTATCATTTACAAGGGTGAAGAACTAACGATTGACTATGGTAATTTCATTGTAAATGTCGATCAAAACTTCAACTGTCGATGCGGCGCTGAAAGTTGCAGAGGAAGGATTACTAAAGAAGATTGGAAATCTTTGGTTCACAAATTAGGATTCCATTTTCCTAAGTTCATGCATCCAGAAATTGAGAAAATTCTAGCTACCGCTCGAATTTCAGCTTAATTCCAATTCCGCTAAATTAGGAATCGAGACTTCTACTGTTTCGATTCCTGTTTGAAGATCGTATTTTATATTTTATCAATATTTTTTTGACTTTTAGAATTATGAAGTTCTACTCTTCGTCATTTCTTCCCAAGAGAAAATAAGTATCCATATCGCCCTTCCCTTTTACAGGAATAGTTCCTCTTGATTCAAAACTAAATTTATCTTTAAGAATTTCGTAAGCATCCTGAGACACGTGAACCCGACCAGGCGCACCATGAGACTCCATTCGACTTGCTATGTTGACAGTATCTCCCCATATATCGTATGCATATTTATCAATTCCTATCACACCAGCAATCGCCTTACCAAAATGGAATCCTACTCTTACATTCAACTTTTTAGGAACATCAAATTCCATATTCTCAATCGTATCAATTAGATCGATGGCAAAATTTGCCATATCTTCTTCATAATGTTCTGAGCATCCTGGAAGTCCGGCAACCACCATATAAGCATCGCCAATGGTTTTTATCTTTTCCAAGGAATAGGTAGTAGTGATTACATCAAAGATGGAAAAAATTTGGTTCAATACATCAATGAGTTTCTCAGGAGTAATCATCTGAGACAGCTCAGTAAAGCCTACTATATCTGCAAATAAGATCCCAGCTTTATCATATGTATCTAAAACCATTTCTTTATTCGGTTGCAGCAATTTAGCAACAGCATATGGAGGAAGCACTGATTTAAGAAGTTTTTCGTTTTCTTTAATAGTGACTTCCAACTCTCGAGTTCTATCATTTATCTTTTTTTCTAAATCTTGGTTGGCAATTTCTAGTTGCTCATTCTTCTTCTTAAGAACTTTTATACTGCGAACTTCTGCTTCTCGAAACCTTTGGTTCATTAATCTGAGTATGAAATCGGCAACCTTGGGACTATGGCTTAAGATAGAATTAAAATTATTACGAGTCATTTTATAAAGACTAACTTCTGTCTCAGCCACTATAGTTGCGGCTCTTGGCTCATCATCTATCAGCGACATTTCACCAAAGGAATCACCAGCAGTAAGCATACCGAAATCAAGCTTTTCATTTCCATCGACATCTTTCCAAACTTTGGCTGTACCTGATTCAAGCATATAATAGCTATTTCCGACTTCGCCTTCGTGAATGATAGCTTCACCAGGTTTAAAAGTAATCTTATCAAGAAAATCTTTGAAATCAAGTAAGTTGGATTCAGATCTCCAATCCAGAATTCTATCCTTATTAGTCATCCCATTCATAAAGGAACTTAAGCAGAAGAGATCAAGAACTTTTTAATAATGATTTTTAATTTAGCAATTCTCTACTTCCACCTAAACGTTTTATGTCTTCATAAATTGCAGTACGTTCCGTTTCTGACATTTCTATGAATTTAATTAGAAAACGAGTTTGGTTGGTTTTGGAAGGCATAATCTTACCTATAGTTTTTACATCTATTCCGCCAGGAATCTGAAAGCGGATTTCCCATAATTCTGAGATCCTCCAAAAATTGGGATCAACGTCATCCTTTATCTCAAATATAACGCCTCGGTCTGATAGCTTTGTTCCTATAAATACATAGGAGACATTTTGCTTATTATCATCTTTTAGATGTTCATTTTTTTTAGTTTCTTTTAGTTCCTTCTTCAAACCTTGGAGATTAGGTTGATCATTTTTTAAATTATTAAATCGCTTTTTAATTTCTAATTCAATGGAACTCATTTGGTCATGAATATCCGAATGATCATGTTCTATCATTTTGTGAAACTCATTCTCATCCTTTTCCTGAAACTTAGGCCAATTAGATAATTCCAACTGAAATTTTACATTCAACATTAAATGTGCGTGACCTGCAGATACAGGTTCTCCAATTATATGAAACAAAACTGCATTTTCAAATGTTCCTATAATTTCACCTGGAATAAAAAATCCGCCCTCATTGTTTCTGTATAAATAGATCTTCCCTAAAATGTTTTTAGAATTTTCAGGTAGTTGCAATTTCTGAGCTGCGAGCAAAAGATCTTGGTCTGCAGTCTTCATAACACGTACTAATTGTTCTCCATACTCAGTTATAATTGCAACAATTTCTCCAACCTGAATGGAATGTATTGTGAATGGCTCTTTGGGAACCTTATCTAGCATCAATTTGTCAAAAATCTGAACAGCTATATCAGGCTTTATAGATTTATGATTTAGGAGAAAATTATTAAGTTGTTTTCTGAGTAATTTCCAATTTTTAGTCTCTAGTAAAATATTTCTTTCCTGATCAGAAAGTTTTTCTATAAACTTTTGAATATGACCAGATTCTTCTTTAGAGAAACCTCTTCCGATTATAAATGCGTAAGAAAAAACATTATTCTTGCTAGAATATTTTTGTTTTTTGTATAAGAGATTGATAACAAAATACGAGACGACCATTAATGTCGCAAAAAATATAAACCAAAAGAAATCTGATTCTGAAGGCTTAGGCATAACTAAAATATCTGAAAGTAACATAGAATCCCTCTTTGTGTTCTATCCTATCATTGTTTTAAAAGCTTGTCAATGCAAGTCCATCTTCATTCCATGGAACCGTGGCAGAAACTTTTTTCCGTATTAACGGCAAGAACCCCATTTCCGGTACAATTACCCCCCAAGGCAACAAGAACGAGGCTTTACCACTTTTAGGTGCAGTTTGTTTAGTCAAAGGTGATGTTATCTTAGAAAATGTTCCTATGATAGCGGATGTTCTAAATCTAATAGAAGTTTTAGCTCATCTTGGAGTTGTTGTTAAGAAATTGGCTGATGGCAAATTTCAGTTCAACGCATCGGGAAGTTTAAGCTCAGATCTTCCTCCAGAACTTTGCTCCAAACTCAGGGGAGCAGTAACCTTAGCGGCTCCTATATTAGCAAGAACAGGAAGAGTATTTCTACCAAGACCAGGTGGAGATAAAATAGGAAGAAGAAGAATTGATACACATTTATTGGCTTTAGAAGCACTAGGTGCGAATATTGAAATTTTCCCAGATGGCTATGAATTAAAAACAGATCGACTAATTGGTCGAGACATTTTATTGGATGAAACTTCTGTTACTGCAACTGAAAATGCAGTGATGGCAGCATGTTTTGCAGAAGGAAGAACCATTATACGCAATGCAGCCTCGGAACCCCATGTCCAAGGTCTATGTAGATTTCTAAATGCTTCTGGAGCAAAAATTTCAGGAATTGGATCGAATGTATTGGTCATTGATCAAATAGAATCCTTAGGCAAACAAGACGGCGAAACAATTACACATAGAATCGGGAGTGATTACTTAGAAGTTGGCTCATTTATCTCACTTGCTGCCTTAACACGAGGAGAATTGTTCATTCGAGATGTAAATTTAGAAGATATTCGAATGATTCGTATGGTTTATTCGCGATTGGGTATTGAAATCCGGCCTCATGAAGATGGTATTATTGTTCCTTCAGGGCAAAATTTGGAAATAAGCCCCGATTTTCATGGAGCAACCCCTAAAATTGATGATTCCCCTTGGCCAGGATTTCCAGCGGATATGACTTCCGTGGCCTTAGTAACAGCAACTCAATGCAAAGGAACAGTGATGATCCACGAAAAACTCTTTGAATCAAGGCTATTTTTCGTTGATAACATTATCGCAATGGGAGCCCAGATTATACTCTGTGATCCACACCGTGCTATAGTCATAGGCCCCAATAAGCTTTATGGGCAAAGAGTCGCATCTCCAGACATTCGTGCGGGTATGGCGATGATTTTAGCAGCCTTATGTGCAGAGGGAACCAGCGAAATCCACAATATTGTGCAAGTTGATAGAGGATTTGAAAGGATAGACGAAAGGTTAAGAAATCTAGGAGCTGACATTCTTAGAGTTCAAGAATGAAGCGAAAAGATTTATTCCGAAAGGCTTTTTCTAAAGCCTTTGATGCCGTCGCTGAAGCCAGTGAGGAAATTTTACATACTCTTAAGGCTGATGAAGACGACCTACCTAAATCAAATCAAAAAAGCATTTCTGAACCTGAAATGGCTCAAAATATTGATGAAAACTATAAATCTTATGGTTTAAACAATAAATTAGCAAAGAATAAAGAACAAATCAACAATAAATTAACTAAAAAACAACCATCTAAAAGAAGTTTTCTTCCCAAAAATTTACAAAGACCACCGGGTGCCGTAAGTCCTGATGCAAAGTTTAACAAATTGTGTACAGGATGTTCAGAATGCACTTATAGTTGTCCTTATGGTGTAATATTCCCAATATATGATGATCGTTTAGAAAAAAATATACCATTTATGGATGTTAATGCCAATGCATGTATGTTATGTGAGGATACTCCCTGCATTCAATCTTGTGAAACAGGTGCGCTAAAACCCTTAAAAAATGGCGTATTTAAGCCATTTGGGCAAGCCAAAGGCATATTTTCTAATTGTATCAACCACCAAACAGGAGAAAAAACATGCACTGCCTGTCAAGATGCCTGTCCTATTCCCAAAACAGTCATATTTAGAACAAATAAGCCATCTTTCACCAAATCATGCATAGGTTGTGGTCTATGTGTTAAATCTTGCCCTACATATCCAAAGGCTATTCGAGTTATTTAACTTTTTTTTATTAAGTTAGCATTTTTTTTAGAAATAAATTGACAAATAACTACCTACTGTTAGCATGAAATAAATATATCTTAGGAAGAATTACAATGGAACCCGTAAAAGTAAACCCAGCATCTTTAGACAAAATCGCAGCAGATCTTAAAAAGGACCCAGAATTAGCAATAGGAAACTATCTATACAAAGGATATAGAATCCAAATTAGCAAATACAAAGCTTCTGGTGCAGAAAGAGTACAACAACTTTATAAAAGAAGACGTGATAATGGTCTCTGCATTGTTTGTGGAACTAAAGTAACTAGAAAAAACCCATCAACTGGTAAATTATACAGACTTTGTGATACTCATAGATCTCTAATTGATCAAAAAAACAAAGAAAAAGCTGCAGCAAGAAATAAAAAGAAATAAATCTTTTTTAAAAATAGCGAAACTAGCGTTATAGGATCATTCCTGAACGCTAGTTTTATTAAAACTTCACTCTTATACACAACCTTATCTACTCTTTTCATTAAAATTAACTAAAATTCTTATTCGAAAGATGATTCAAGAATCCCTTAAAATTGTTTTTGAAAGATAAATAACTTATTTCCAAGATTAATTTTGAAATTATTGCTCTAAGAATTGAATAAAGAAAATTCAGCTATTGATTCATTTCTTTTACTAATAGTATCTGATACAGTAGATATAGCTTTTTCGACAACTACATCCAAAAATTGCCCTGTCTTCAAATGACTTATAAGATTGGAATCTGTGAGTTTTCCTTTAATAAAATTATCAGTTATAAGATTACCATCATTCTCAACAATTGCTTCTAGAACTTTTCCTTTCTGCGACTCAATATAATCAAAAAGCAACTTAGAAGATAGATCCATACATTTCAGAACTCTTTCTTTCTTAATTTGTCCTGGAACTGTATCTTTTAGTTTTTCGGCTTCTGTATTCTTTCTGACACTATATGGGAAAGCATGTATCTTATGGAATCCAAGGTCTTGGATTAGAGTAATCGATTCCTGAAATTCAAGTTCTTCTTCACCAGGAAACCCTAATATTATGTCAGTTCCAAGAAATATACCTGGGATTTTTGCTTTAACCATCTCAACTCGCATCCTAAAGGTCTTTGGATTATAGGTTCTGCGCATAGCCTGAAGAATTTTCGCGGATCCAGATTGTAAAGGTATATGCAAAAACTTACAAAACCTTGGATGAGTCATAAGCTCTGCAAGATCGTTCCCGACATCGGGGGGCTCTATTGAAGAAAGTCTTAAGCGGGAATAATCGAGGTTAGAAAGTATATTTTCTAAAAGATGCAAGAATGCCTTCTCTCCATTCTCATTTCTATACCAACCTAGATTGACTCCAGTTAATATAATTTCACCTATCCCTTCATCCTGTAGAAACTTAACTTGATCTATAACATCATTAAAACTCCGGCTAACTCCTGCACCCCTAGCCTGAGGTATCTTACAATAAGAACATTTTCTGTTACATCCATCCTGGACTTTTAAATAGGCTCTAGTGTGGTTTTCTGGTAATACATCTGAATAAGAGAAACGGTCTAATTTTTGTGATGGACTCTCTCCCAATATTTTAAAAGCTAAACTAGATTTCTCTGTATTTCCAAAAACTCCATGAACTCCTGGGATATTTTCAAGAACCTCGCGATCTGTCTGCGCATAACAACCGGTAACCCAAATTTTAGAACCAGGATTTTTCTTGATAGCTGAACGGATTATATTGCGATTCTTTACATCAGCGCGATTTGTTACAGTACAAGTATTGATGATAATATCTGTTGCTTGCTCCTTAGAATTGGCTACTCTATAGCCATTTTGCTTGAGTACTGACAGAATTCCATCAGTCTCAAAAAAGTTCAATCTACATCCTAAGGTATGAACAGCTACAGAAGGAGATAAAACTTCTTGGGTCGACGAAATCATATCGAATAAGCTAGAATTCTTTCTGCATTTTTAGAAATCGAAGAATCTTTTGCATCAAGTGATAATGCCTTTTTAATACTATCTTTAGCTTCTTTGAGATTCTCAGATGCAAGCTTAGTGTTCTTGTTCTTCTGGTTGATTAAAAATAGACGTTCTTGTACTAAAGCTAAATTATTTAGAATGCTTGGAGAGGATTGATCCAAAGCAGAAGCCCATTTTAAGCTAACATCTGCTTTATCGTAATTGCCTAAGGAATAATAAATTTTTCCCTCTAAATTTAGAATGCTTGCATCATTCGGAGAAAGTGATTTTAATTTTTCCACCCGAGAGAGTGCAGTTTTAGGTTTGCCTCTACGAAATAATGTAGTTGCGTATAAAAATTGGATTTCAGGATTATCAGTGAATTTTTCAATTGCTGTTGTTGATAATTCTAAAGCACCCTTGGTCTTATTGTGATTTAGATACAATCGAATAAGATCAGCTCTAACTTTTGTGTTTTCTGGATTTTTCTTAAGTGCTTCAAAGAAATGTGCAGATGATGAATCAAAATCATCTAACTTGGAGTAAGCATGCGCACAAAGTGTATGCGACTCAAATGTATTTCCTCCGGCATCATGGAGTTGGCGTATCAGTTCAATAGCACCCTTGTAATCATGCTTTTTAAACTTTTCCACCGCCGATTCATATTCACCCTCTGCGAATAGAACGAATGGAATAAAAAAAAGAGTAATGAATAGATTTAACTTAAAATTTTTGTAGTTCATAGGTATTTTCCTTAGGAGTATCAATCGAAATGAGGAACACTCATCTCTGAGGTCTTATTCAAGGAATCAAGTCTTGATTTATATGGTTCGATTGGATCTATATATACAAATACTGAGGGATAGAGCCTGAGTAAATAATTTTCTATATGCTCTGAAGTGACAATAAGCTCTCCCTCAAAGTCAAGAACCACCATTTGATTCTCGTCAATATAAGAATTGTAATCTCTCTCATCCAGAAAATCAGCGAGCAAAAGATATCCTCTTCCAAAATATACCCCTCCTTGGAAATAGTATTTGTAATGAACCCTAATTTCAGGAAGAACTAGATCTGGATGGATCAAGCCCATGTCCAATCTTTCAATGGAGGCAAGGGTCTTGATCTTTCTAAGTTGAAACCAGACTTTTCGAATATAGAAATAGACTACTAGTAGAAGAACTGGCAGTAAAACTGTCATCTTATACCAGTGCTATCTCCTTTTCAGGTTCAGATCCATTTGATTCAGATTCTTTTTTATCTGCTGCATTCGCTTCTTTAAAATCATCCCATGGCTTGTTCTCATATTGAAATTTCTCTTCAACATAATCCATTGAGATAACGGAAGGATTTTCATAACTTCCCTTCAAGGTTTCTGTAGCTAAGTAATCTTCTAATTCTCTTTGGAAAACTCTTCGAAGAGGTCTTGCACCATAAGCCTTATCATAACCAATTTCAGCAAAATGTTCTTTTGCAGAAAGGCTAAGTTCAACTTTGATTTTCTTCTCAAGCAATCTCTTGTTGAAATCCAATAGCATAATATCTACGATCTTCACTATATTCTCTCTCTCTAGAGGTTGGAAGTATACAACTTCATCCACACGATTTAAGAATTCTGGTGAAAAATGCTTCTTCAACTGATCTTTGGCTTGGTCATTCTTATACTTTTCATTCTCATTTGCAAAATCTTCAAATCCCAATCTTCCACCTTTAGAAATCTCATTGGCAGCGATATTTGAAGTCATGATTAATATCGTGTCTCTAAAATTTACTTTACGACCTTTGGAATCAGTTAGATTTCCTTCTTCCATAATCTGAAGTAAGATATTGAATACATCATGGTGAGCCTTTTCAATCTCATCTAAAAGGATAATGGAATATGGTTTTCTTCTAACAAACTCAGTTAGTTGGCCACCATCATCATAACCAATATAACCTGGAGGTGCACCAATCAATCGACTCACAGAATGCGGCTCCATGTATTCAGACATATCCACTCTAAGCATCTTGTCATCAGAACCAAAAAGTTGCTCAGCTAATGCTTTTGCGAGTTCCGTCTTACCAACGCCAGTTGGGCCTAGAAAGATAAAAGATCCAGTAGGCCTCTTTTCACTTTTAAGTCCAGTTCTAGATCTTCGAACAGAACGTCCGATTTTCTCAATAGCTTCCACTTGACCAACAACTCTCTTAGTTAAGTAATCCTCAATATTGAGTAATTTGACGTTTTCGTTTTCTTCCATTCTATTGAGTGGAATTCCTGTCCAAGCGGAGACGATGGTAAGGATATCTTCCTCTTCAATATCAACAGCATGACCTTCCATCTTTTCTTGCCACTGCTTCGTCTTATCTTCTAATTCTTGCTTCTTACGATTGACTTCATCACGAATGCTTGCAGCATTTTCGTATTCTTGAGCACGAACCAAATCTTCTTTTCTAACTGAAAGTAATTTAATTTCTTCTTCGATTTCCTTAATCTCAGCTGGACGTTGGCAATTGGCAAGTCTTGCTTTTGCACCTGCTTCATCAATGATATCGATTGCCTTGTCTGGAAGATATCTATCGTTAATATATCTGTGTGACATACGAACAGCTTGTTCTAAAGCCTTCGCAGAATAGCGAACTTTATGGTGGACTTCATACGCCTTTTTCAATCCTCCAAGGATTAAAATGGCATCATCAACAGAAGGTTCATCTACTTTCACTGTCTGGAATCTTCGTTCAAGAGCAGAATCCTTCTCAATGTACTTACGGTATTCCGTAATCGTAGTTGCACCTATACATTGAAGTTCACCACGAGCTAGTGCTGGTTTCAAAATATTGGCAGCATCTACAGCACCTTCTGCAGCACCTGCTCCAATTAGAGTATGAAGCTCATCAATAAATATAATGATATTGGAAGAACTCACGATTTCTTTCATGATCTTCTTAAGTCTTTCTTCAAACTCGCCTCGGTATTTCGTTCCCGCTATCAAGCTAGCAAGGTCTAGAGAAAGTACCCTCTTGTCGAAAAGTAAATCTGGAACTAATTTATCCACTACAGCAGAAGCAAGTCCCTCTACTATGGCAGTCTTACCTACACCAGATTCACCAATTAACACTGGATTGTTCTTAGTTTTACGAGAAAGAATTTGAACCACTCTTTCTATTTCTTTTGCTCTTCCAATTACTGGATCTAATTTCTTTTCTTTGGCAAGCTGGGTTAGATCTCTAGCAAATTCATCTAATATAGGCGTCTTGGATTTTTCCGCGCGCGGAGGAGGGTTGCTTGCGCTTGGATTAGGCGTAGTTCCAGCTCCGACAGCAGAGGCAGGTGGTGCACCTAATAGGCGCAGTATCTCTGATTTGATTACATTATAGTTAACGCTGAAAGAAGATAAGGATCCACCAGCTATATTATTATTATCTCTAAGCAGAGCTAAAAGAATATGCTCTGTTCCTACATAATTATGCTTCAATCGTTTTGCTTCTTCCTTAGAAACATCGATCATCTTTTGGTATTTGTCCTGACCTTGGGCTGCGTCTAATAAAAGTGCGCCTGAACCCTCACGAGTCCTTTTCTCAACTTCTCTTCGAAGCTCACTGAGATTTATATTTAAATTGGTTAGGATTTTAATCGCAACTGAGTCCTCTTCTTTTAATAAACCTAGTAAAATATGTTCTGGACCAATGAAGTCGCTGCCCAATCGCTTGGCTTCATCTTGAGCGATTTCATTGATTACTCGTTTTGCTCTTTTTGTAAACTCTAGCATATTGTCCCTTCCCTTTAATATATTAGACGTGATATGAAAACAGAATGATTTTCTTTCTCTACTTATAAAACTATGGAATTCACTGATGAGAGGAAATGATTTTTTCTTTTCTGAGTGAAATTTTTTACAGAAAAAAAATAATCCATTTTACCATACTCTAGACCTCTACTTGCAAAACTTATACCATTTCCCTCAAAGTTTTGATCCCAGCTTAAATCCTTGTTTAAATCTCCTAAATCCCTATTTAAAGCGACTTGAGAAATCTGAATACTCAGTCTGTCTGCTCTTGCTGCATTTGTCGGACAAGAATTCAAATATCCCCAGTCGATTCGATGAGAAAAGCGAGTAGGATCCATAAAAAATCTATATATTCTAAGCATATTTAGAGGCTTTTTTAGGAGAAAAATGTTTGGTAATTCACTACTCAATTCATTTTGAAAGCTTTGCATCACTTCTAGACGAATTCCGTCTTCATCTCCTAGAATAATATTTCCGATAGATCCTTGATTTTCGAATAAGGTAGCTTTTCGAATATGCTTAGATATATTTTTAAATTCTCCTAATTCTGGAAAATTGTTTTTAAAATACTTCTCTTCTAAGCTTGTATCTTTTCGAAAAAATGGAAAAATTTGTTTGTGAAGATTTCTGGCAATTCGATATCGAATCGATATTTGATGAATGGGTTCTTTGCCAAGCTTTAGAGTTTGAAATTCACTTCTTGCAGCAGATAGATAGGTTTTAGATATTTCTAATTCATCGTTTGGAATTCGGGAAAAAGCTTTCGCGTAAATTAGCGGATGGTGCTTAAGGAAGTCAATGCAATACTCGCAACCAAACTTTCCGAAAGTGACAAAATGATCTAAAGATAATCCACAGTAAGCACAGTGCTTAGACAAATGGCTGAAGGACTCCAGAAAGAATTTTATTTCTCTTATGAGCCATAGAAGCTAGTTCCATATCATGAGTAACTAAAATTAAGGAAAAAGCCATCTCATCCTGCAATTCACGGATCAAATCCATAAGCATTCGAGAGTTTTCTCTATCTAAATTACCCGTAGGCTCGTCAGCTAAGACGAGTTCTTTGCCATTAACTAGAGCTCTTGCAACACCAACTCTTGCAGACTCCCCACCTGAAAGCTGACCAGGAAAGGATGCTAATCTTTCTCCAAGTCCAACACGGCCTAGAATGGCTGCTGCTTTTTCCTTAGCTTTTGTTTTGCTCTCGCCCGAAATCATCATAGGGATCATAACATTTTCTAAAGCTGTAAAATCCGGCAGTAACATATGTTGTTGGAATATAATAGAGATTTTCTCACCTCTGAATAATTCCTTTTGTCTTTCAGTCAATGTTTTTAAATTCACACCACAGACTTCGACTACTCCTGAATCAAAAGAATCCATTGCTCCTAATATATTTAGAAGAGTCGACTTACCAACACCACTAGAACCTTCAACTGAAACGATTTCTTTGGGTCCAACAAAGAGATTCAAACCTTGTAAGATTTGAAAACTTTTATCGACTACTTGGTAAGATTTAACAAGATCTTCCACACGAATGATCCATTTCTTGTTTGAATTATCAACTTCAGTCATTACGAATTGTATCCACAGGATTTAAGAGTGCAGCCCATCTAGCAGGGAAATACCCAGCTATACCAGAGAGTATGGTTGCTGCCGTTGTTACCATAAATATAAATGAAATATCAATATCTACAGGTATGTGATCGAAATAATAAATATCCTTAGGAACAAGTTCTACATTTCTCCATTCTGAGCTATATAAAGTAGAACCTATTAGGTTGATCATTTCACTAAGACCACTTACAATTGATTCTAAGTTAGATGCTAAAAATATCCCGATAATTCCACCTGTAAGTGCTGCTAAGAATCCAACTATCATAGCATTCAAAGTAAAAATCAAAAGTATATCTCTAGATGGAAGTCCTAAGGCCTTTAAGGTTCCAATAGATTTGCGTTTAGCACGAACTAAGGAATAAACTGTAGCTACCATTCCCAGAGCTGCTAGAACAATAAATAAAAATACAATAATGGAAATAATCGTCTTTTCCAATTTAAGAGCTGCTAGAAAATTTTCTTGTTCTTCAGCTAATGTCCTTACCGAAAATGAATGTGCCTCGCGTATTTTAATATCCATAGATGAATCATTTAATGTATTTAAGATAATATTTTTAATTTCTCGTAAATCATCCAATGCATTAACTTTAACAGATATTTGGTTAACGGAATCCTTCAATCGAAAAAATTCTTGAGCAAGGGGAAGTGACATGAATACAAAACGACTATCATAATTATAATAACCTGTCTTGAAGTATCCAACAACTTGGAAATCTTTTACATTTACTTCAACACCGCGTCCCACAGAGAACCTTCCACCAGGGACTGCCATAGTCATTTTTCGACCTAATCCAAAATGGTATAAATTCGCCATTTCTTTACCTATAACTACAACTCTCTTAGAGTTCAATGTTGTAATTGTGTCTCGGTTGTAATGGGTCAATCTCGGAAAATTAGGAAGCTTGTTCTCTAGTAAATCTTCGTTGGATTCGATAGGAACTGCTCGAATCATAATTGGTATGAAATTATTACTGTTCTGCAAAAGACCATGACTTGTTATATTGCCTTCGATAGATGCAATTCTTCCCTTTAAGGAGGGGTGATTCTTAAGAGTTTCAATTATTTCGTTGTAACGAATAATTGAACCAGTGTCAAATGTGTTCTCTATGGTAATGTGTGGGCCACCTTGCCATAAAGACTCTTTGACTTGCTTCTGAAATCCATTAAATATTGATAATACAACTATTAATAAAGAAACACCAACTGTCATAACTATAAAGGACAATCGAGATTTCATGGAAAGCAGACCGACTACGCGAGAACCGCGAATATAGCGTGAAGTAATTAAAAGAACTAGATTCATTAGAAAAGGTATTTCTAATTTAGAAACACAATCCTTTTTGACAAGATTATTTATTATTTACAGACTGTAAATTAAATGGTTTTATCATTCATAACACAGCATAAGGAAATATATTATGGGTCAGAATGACCAATTATTTTGCATTAGATTTACTTCAAGTAATGATGATTCAAAAATTTACAATCTAGGGGTTATTTTATTAGATTTTAAATCAGGAAGATTATTCAATCTTGAAGTTCTTTCTACCTCTCAATCTTCCATATTAATATCATCAATTGACCTTCCTCCCAAAGGCATATCTTCTAAAATTCAGAAGACAATCTACGAGGGGAAGCATCTTAAAGTTATCACTAAAACACTTACGGATCAATTAAAGTCCTCAATTGGTAATGAAGGATTTCGAGAAGAGATACTTCATTATTGCGAAACATCTGACAATGAAAAAGTCAAATATCTATTAGAAAATGTGATTTCAAAAGCTGCAGGAGTAAGCAATCATCTTATTGATTTAACTCTTGATACAATTACTATTGCTGAGTATGAAAAGCCCGCTAATTCCGAAGACTCCAATACTTCAGATTCACAACCAGGTTCCAATGATCCTGATTTAACAAATGCAATAACAGATATCCCACCTGGATCCAGAATGGTTCAAAGTAAATTGCAACTTTCTCCTGTATCTGGAGTTCCTGTTTCTAGTCTCTCATTTGGTTCAAAAATTGTAGTTCGACTCAATCCTTCTGATGCAACTACTAATGAAGTAATTCAAACTATGAATCTTAAAGAAGAAGATGGGAATATAAAACCTCTTCTTGCTCAGATTCATAAAATCACACACGATGGAATGGAGTCGGAGATCATCATTAAAATTTCAGAGAATATCTTCTCAAAATTACTTGAAGAAGTAAATACAGTTAAAGTTAAGACTTCCTTAGCTGAGACGAAATCAGCTTCCAAGAAATCTATGAATGATATCGAAAAGAATATAGAGGCTCTGAAATCAGATAGCAGCCTTTTCTTTTATGCAATTGGGATTGCCGCTTTAGTTGCATTTGGAATAATGCTAGTTGTATTTATTATTTAAGGACTCCATTGATGAAAAAGTATTTTGACAAATTTCCGAGTATTACTCCTTGGATATTATTTATATTCTTTGCACAACTTCTCTTTGTTGATATTGAATTTCGTTATCCTCTCTCAGATAAACAACCTCTTGAAATTCTTATGGAATCTGAACAGGAGAATATCAACAACGAAACATGGAATATTCGAAAGGGACCGATTCTTAGATTAAATGATTTAAAGAATATGAAAGATGAGTTAGAAATTCCTGTAATACCACAAGATGGAATTCCAGAGAGCACTATTGAAAAGTTATCAAGAATAATCTTCGGTCAGAAAGTTTTAATTTGGTTTTTGGTTTTTATCCTTGTCCTTTGCATTTCTTCTTTTGTTTCTTGGTACACCAATACCTGGTTTTCAATAACTTTGAATAAAACCTTACTTTGGATAGGCTTAATATTTACCTTTTTCCATATGATGAAGTCGCTGGGTTTTGTAACTGTAAGTTCGTTAGCAATAATACTTGCCGTTTATTTTCTCATGCAGTTTATTTTTCTAATTTTAAGCTATAAGGCAATCAACCGCCAAAAGAAGAATAAATTAACTTACGAAATCTTGAAGCATACTTCTGAATTAGATGAAGAAGGTAAGAAACCAACACAGAAAATAGAAGTTAAACCATTTCGAATGGCATACCATTTTTTCATTATTATATTGGTAGGACTTATATTGGGAAATTTCTTTTATATCCCTCTATTCTTGTTGCAAAAACACTATGCGAATGAATTCAGTTTATTACTTCTTTTAATGGTTTTTGCATTGTGTGTGTTTTATATCCGAAATTACTTTAATCTTTCCAAAGAAAATATAGAATCAAAATGGCAAGGAATCTTAACCTCAATTTCCTACTTGCAATATAAATTTTTGAAAAATCTTGCAATGGGATTGGGAGCAACTCTTCTGTTGATACTGTTCGTTTCGGTTCTATTTATGATCTTGATTTTAAATTCTGATGCCTTGAAAAATCCAGCTCTAGGAATTATAGAGAAATCTGCAGAATTTTGAGAAAATAATTTACTATAAAATAAATTGAAATGTAAATAAAGATTATAAATGCATAGTGTGAATTTGGAACTTTACCTCTAAGTAAAGCAACATATCCTATTGATAAAATAAAATAAACTGCGCTCATTTTCCAAAAGCTATTAGAAGATGGGTCTGTTAGATAATAAAAAGATAGATTGTAAGCGATTGACACAAAAAGCAAGAAACAAAATAGGAAAGATCGCATCTTAATTACAAGTAGCTTGCTCAGAAGATTTTATTATACACCATAAGCTTCCATTCGGATAGTAAGTTGTTCGTTGAATTAAAACTCCATTTCTATCATAAAGCTCTTTAGCTTCTAGATTATCATTGGGATAAAAATATTTCCAATCTAAAATTTTCTTAGATTTAAGATAATTCCCTGTGTATTCCAATGAACCATCTGGGTAGTATTTCTTCCAGAAGCCCGTTTTCTCACCAGTATCGAAACTACCTTCTTCTTCTAAAATCCCATTAGGGTAGAATCTCTGATAAGGACCGTTTTCATTCCCCAAAATTTCTATGGGAATCCAGAAATCTTTCTTCTTACCATAAGTAAAATTTTGAATCACATAATTTTGACCATCTGGAAATGTCCAAGTCCAAACGCCATGCCTTTGACCATTTTTAAAATTACCGTAAGAAATAATTTTATTACTATCCTTTAGGTAGTTTTCACATCTTCCATTTAATTTGAGATTTTCATCATGTTCACATTTTTCGTATAAAGATCCATTTGGATAATATACATAATTGAATTTTTCATCAGATAAAATATATATATTCTTCTTTCGATCAAATTTCGCAGCTTCTGGGATTCCTGAAGGTAGATCATTTGCTTTGCAATCGATTATAATAAATAATATAAAAATTATATAGAGAAAATACATCAGTCTGCTGTGTAAAGGTCTGTGAATGAAAGAGTAATTTTGAATTTTAAAAAATATTTTCACTCTGGTTCCTCAAATATGATATCCGATTCAGTTTTAAATCGTTTTAATATTGATTTTGAAATAAGAATTCTATTTAGTCTCTTGGATCTAACTGGCGTTAAATATCTTAAGGATAATTCAATTGATCCATCTTTGATTGCAACATATACTATTGGAGTTCTCTTTCCGATTCTAAGTAAATAATTTTTAGATAATTCTCTAATTTTTGCCTCAACGATTTCAGGAGCTAAAATGAGTTCATTTATAAGGATATCATTTGCTATTTCTTCTGCCTTTTCCCAATTTGAATTAATAGTTAATTTGAAGCGAAACTCATCCCAAACAAAATCCATTCTTTCAGAGACTAGAAAATATTTGTGCATAATAACGAGATTATTCGGGAAATGAATTAATCGATTTGTAGACTGTTCATAATCTGGATCATTTAAAACCTCAACAAGAGTAAATTTAGTTAAGCCTATGTTTACAACATCTCCTTTTGTTCCATCAATTTGGACTCGGTCTCCTACACGAAATCCATTAGAACCAAGAATTACCAACCATCCAACTAAATTTAGCCAGACTTCTTTAAGTGAAATTACAATACCTGCTGCAGCCAATCCAAGCACTGTAGGTAAAAAGTTTAAACTAGAAAAGATTATGGGAAAAAGTGCTAAAATTAAAAATGAAGTATATAGAACTCGACCAGTCTTTCTTCGATTGTATTGAATGATTGTATCTTGAGCTGGTTTAAGCCGATCAATGATTACTAGGATAATTCTATAAATAAATAAAGTAAATAGAACAAAGTAGACTAATAGAATAATATTTTCTGAAAAACTTCTTACCTTTAATTGAAGAATATTTACTGGGTTTAGTTCTAAATAAAAATCAAATATTTTCATCTTAAATTTTTCTTTGTTCCTTAAGAGCAGATAAAATTTCTTTTGGATTTATCGTTATACCAAATTTTGATTTTCCAATATCTTCAAGTAATACAAATTTTAAGTTATTTCCTTCTTTCTTCTTATCATGTTGCATATGCTTCAAAATGTCTGCGGGCTTAGAGTTATCATTGATGGGCAAATTGTATTTTTCCATAATTCTAATCACAGTATCAACTTTATCGAAACTAAATCCAATCTTATTGGAAAGTATCAATGCAGTGATTAAACCAATAGAAACAGCTTCACCATGAGAATACTTCTTATAATTAGTAAGAGATTCTATTGCATGGGCAGTAGTGTGACCTAGATTTAATATAGCTCTAAGACCAGATTCTTTCTCATCTTGAGCAACCACAGAGGCTTTAAATTTTATAGAGTCGATAATCATTTTTCTCAGAATGTCCGAATCAACCTTTATCTCTTTTCTCTCATGAGTCTTAAAGTCCTGCCACATTGACCCACCTGACAATAAACTATGTTTTAACATTTCAGCAAGTCCACAACTCCACTGCTTTTCAGGTAGAGTAGACAAAGCAAACATAGGTATATAAACTAACTCTGGTTGGTGAAAAGCTCCCACCATATTCTTACCTTTATCTACGTTAACTGCGACCTTTCCTCCTACAGATGAATCCACACAGGATAGAAGCGTAGTTGGAATTTGAATAAAACGAATTCCTCTTTGGTAAGTAGCAGCGATAAATCCTGCATAATCTCCTACAACTCCACCACCTAATGCAATGATAACGGATTTTCGATCCGCACCCAGTTCAATTAATTCATTAAAAACTTTTTTCATACGAGAGATGTGTTTGTTCTTCTCACTACCCTTTATGAAAATTTGATCAATTGGAACAGGAAGGCCTTTTAATTCAGATTCAATGTATTTATTGTATATTTGTGAAATGGATCTTTCGGAAATAATAATAAAACGAGAAACTTGAGGGATAGCTTCCAGTTCTTTTTTCAAGCCATGGAAATCACTGTACATTCGAACTGGATATTCACCGGTATTATAATTTACTTTCACTTCTGCATAAAACATTATTCATCCACCCATATACTTTTTATATATTCACCTGTTTGGAAGGATTTCTTTTTGAGAAAATCTTTAGAATTAGGTCTTATATCCATGCTCATAATTTCTTTAGAATTAAAATATCCATATCCAGTGATAGCCTTTTCATCTTGGTTCAATGAAGGAACAGAGTCTTTAACTTTCGTTAGAAATATCAACTGAATTAAATGCCTTTTACCCATAGGATCTATGGACTCATTGAAAGCGATAAAATCCATTGAGGTCGATTCCAGGCTAAGCTCTTCCATTAATTCTCTTTTTAATGCCTCTTCTGCACTTTCTCCAAATTCAACTCCACCACCCGGGAGTAACCAATACCCTGGGCCTTTACCTCGTTTCTTTTGTTGAATAAGAAGTGTTTCAGATTTTGAGTTTCGAATTAGCGCAGCAACCCTAACTCTAAGGCCTTTTTTAGAAAAGAAAATCGAACTCATCTATTTTCTTCCTTGGTGGAGGTATTTTTTTGCGGCAGCGTGCTCAGCACTTCTTTTATTCTTCCCAGTTCCATTTACGGATGAACCATCTGGCATTTCAACTCTTACTACAAAAATTTTATCATGATCAAGTCCATCATCTGAAACTAATGTGTACTTTGGGGTTCTTTTAAACAGTCTCTGGCTTTGTTCTTGAAGTAAAGATTTATAATCTCTTACAGATTCAAGATCATTTAGTTCATCAATATTTTTCTTTAGATGAGGAGAAATGAAACTTTTGCATTTATCAAGCCCCTGATCAAGGTAAATTGCACCAATCAATGCCTCGACTAAATTTTCCATCACTCGCTCGTTCTTAATTCCTGAATCTTTCTCTCCCTTTCCAAAGCGAATGAATTCCATTAAGCCAAGATTCTTGCAAATCTGTGAGAGAACTGGCCCCGAAACTAATTTGCTTTTCATCTTAGCAAGAGAACCTTCTCTGATATCTTTAAATTGATCATACAATATGGATGCTGCAAAAAAACCAAGAACGGAATCTCCTAGAAATTCCAATCGTTCATTGTCTTCGATTTTAAAATTTGTTTCGTTCGCAAAGGATCTATGTGTAAATGCTTGGTCAAGAAGACTTACATCTAAGAATTGTGTTTTTATAAGTTTTTGAAGTTTAGAAAGTTGCTGGAGTCGATCAGGTGTGAGGTATGCTCGTCGATCAGATGCGTGTGAAATTCGTCTACGCAATTGATTTAAAAAGGTTCCACCGGGTCTCGAAATTCCCGGTGAATCCTAACTAGGTTTAGCCTTTAAGTTTATCAATAAACTTTTTAACGTCACCTACAGTTTGGATTTTTTCTGCGTCTTCATCAGAAATTTCAACTCCAAACTCTTCTTCTAGAGCCATTACTAGCTCAACTGTATCAAGAGAGTCAGCACCGAGATCATCGATGAAGTGAGCGTCTTCAGTAACTTCAGACTCTTCAACTCCTAACTGCTCTACAATGATAGATTTTATTTTTTCGAAATCTGCCATGTTTTCCTCCATGCCACATCTAAGTGGGGCAAAATTAGAATTCTTATTTACGATGAATGTATAGATACATTCATCGTTTTTTTAGGTTTCAATCCATGAAAAATTTGGCAAGCCTTTAAAAGAAATTTATTGTATTCTCTCAAAAAAAACCAAAAATCAACCAGCTCCTGGTAAGAAGCCTCCACCATTCACAGAAAGTATATGACCAGTAATAAAAGAAGATGCATCACTCGCAAGAAAGGCAACAGCGTTAGCTATATCTTCTGGTTGTCCTGCTCTTTTTAAAGGAATAGAATTCTGAATGGATAAACGAATCTTTTCAGGAATAGCATCTGTCATTTCAGTTGCAATAAAACCTGGTGCAATTGCATTTACACGAATGTTTCTTGATGCAAGTTCTAATCCACATGCCTTAGTAAAACCTATTACTCCTGCTTTAGAAGCAGAATAATTTGTTTGACCAACATTACCGTTTTCACCTGCGATAGAAGATAGATTGATGATGGAGCCACTTTTTTGCTTCATCATGTATTTTATAGCAGCTTGAGTACAAAGGTAAGTGCCTGTTAAGTTAACGGCTATTACAGCATCCCAAGCTTCCTTCTTCATTCTCATGAGAAGTCCGTCTTTTGTGATTCCCGCATTATTTACAAGAATATCAACCGAACCATATTCGTTTTGGCAAGCTTCAATTAATGCAACGCATTGGTCTTCTTTAGAAATATCTCCAACGAAAGCTATGGCAGAATATCCCAATTTTTTAAATTCTTCTACAGTTGCATTCGTTGTTTCTGGGTTCATATCAGCAACTACAAGTTTTGCTCCCAAAGAACCTAGCTTATGAAGAGTTGCCTTCCCTATACCTCTTGCTCCACCTGTTACAATGGCCGCTTTTCCTGTTAAATCTATCACTTAATTACCTCTTTAATTGTTTTATTCTTAATAATCAAAATTGTTGTACCCTATCTTTATAGGAGTTTAAACACGAATCTCTGTCATCCTCGCTGCGAGTTTTTCATTGAGTTCATGTTGCCCGCATTCAGTTATCACTCGAATGGCATTTTTAACGGCAAGAGCAGAAGAAGATCCATGCCCAATCATACAGATACCTTCAACGCCTAGAAGCAAAGCACCACCGTATTCAGCATAGTCCAATCTTCGTTTAACAGCAGTAAAAGTGGGCTTAAGTAAAAGTGCCCCCGTTTGAGCAAGACTAGATTCTTTAATGCTATTGCGTAAGACATTAAATATGGATTTGGAAAGTCCTTCTGTTGCTTTGAGAACAATATTTCCTATAAAACCATCACAGACAACTACATCCACCTCTCGACCTGAGCCATACAAATCTCGGCCTTCAATATTTCCTATAAAATCAATCGCTTTTATTTTTTTCAAAGAATCGAATGCTTTCAATGTTACAGCTGATCCTTTTTTGTCTTCTTCTCCGTTGGAGAGCAGACCGACTTTGGGGTTTTCAATGCCCAATACTTGACGAGCATAAATATCACCCATTAGTGCAAATTGTACTAAATATTCTGGCTTGCAATCCACATTTGCTCCCGCATCTAAAAGAACCATGGGCTTCCCTGTCTCCCTAGGAATTGGTGCTGCAATGGGAGGTCGCATAACCTTATTTAGCCTACCCATATGAAGTAGGGCTGCGGCCATCGTTGCTCCTGTATTACCAGGAGAAAAAACTCCGATGCATTCTTTCTGGGCTACTAGTTTAACTGCTTGAACTATTGAGGAATCTTCCATAGCTCTGACAGCAACAGAAGGGGAATCATTCATATCAATGATCTCAGTTGCATGAACTACTTTGATTTTATTGGAATCGAATTCGTATTTAAGTAAAATTTCTACTAGGTCCTCTTCTCTTCCTACGAGAACCACTTGGTTGCCCCACTCATTGGAGGCGTTAACGGCACCTTCGACTATACACTCGGGGCCGTAATCTCCGCTCATCGCGTCAACAGCGACCCACATACTCTATTACTGTTCTGGCGTCTCTGCTTTGGCTTTTGGTTGTAGGACTATCCTATCTTTATAGAAACCGCAGTAGGGGCACACTCTATGGGAGAGTACGTAGGATCCGCAATTTTTGCACGAAGATAGGTTTGGTTTACCTATAGCGTGATGAGCTCTTTTTGTTCTAACTTTTGATTTCGACTTGCGCCTTTTAGGGACGGCCATAACATTCCTCTGGATTTATATATTCGAATACGATTTCACTATCTTTTTTTCTGTAGCTTAGGAAACAAGAGTTTATTTTTCTATGCTTTGCAAGAATTCAAATGCTTCTTTGCGTTTTGTGTAAAAAGAAGATCTATTCCAAATTAACTGGGCTGATGACTGTAAAATTACTTCAATTTCCTTCAAACCGTTCGCCTTCAGAGTAGAACCTGTAGAAACAAGATCTACTATACAATCTGCTAATCCAACTAAGGGAGCGAGTTCAATAGAACCATACAATTTGACAACTTCACAACTAATTCCCTTAGAAAAGAAGAATTTTCTTGTGAGTTCGGTATACTTGGTTGCTACCTTTACCTTAGAAAGCTTGGAAAGTGGATGAAAATCTGCTTTTCCAGCTAAAGAAAGTCTGCATTTCCCAATTTCCAAGTCTTTAAGAACAAGGACATCGTAGCCACCTTCTTGGATTATGTCCCATCCAACGATTCCTACATCTGCAGAACTTTCTTCCACATAAGTAGGTACGTCTTGCGACCTAACGAAAAGTAGGCGAATTTTCCCATTCGGGTCTTCGTAGATTAATTCTTTGGAATCTGGATCTGGAAGTTTAGAAAGCATATTCTTAGCAATTAAGTGTTCTATGCTTTCTTCTGCAAGTCTTCCCTTAGGTAGGGCAACCGTTAGCATTAGTTAATCTTTGATAATTTCAAAAGAAGAAAGGTCGAAAGCTTCTTAACTTCTTCTAGATCTGCTTGAACATCACCAGGTTCTAAGGTAAGAACTTTTCGAAGTGAATCACTTGCTCCATTCTTATCACCTTTCTCATATTTCAATCGACCAACATGGAAAAGTGCCCAAGCTTTAAATGAGGGAGTTTCTCTAAGTGCATCAACTAAGGAAGCTGCTGTCTCATAATTACCTAAGGCTAGATCTTTTTCACCAGCTAACTCTCTATAATTACCTGCTAGAAAAAAATAGTAAGCCTTTGATTCTCTCAATGGATCGATTTTTTTTCCAGAAGCTTCTAACAACTCAGCTGCTTTTGTGAAATCTTTTTCCTGAACATAGAGATCAGCTAGAATCTTAGAAGTTCGGATAGATACATCACCGCTAGAGTCATTTGCATGAAAATTTTCCATTACAGAAATTTTATCTTTGGTTGGAATCAAAGGATTCGTAGTCCAGGATTCAAGAATTAATTCCAACTTCTCAGTAGACTTCATTTCTTTGAAACTGGAATACTCTAAGTATCCAACTACGCTTGCAAAAATAACAAATACAACACCAACTCCTGCTAAAACTTGGATTCGTTTGCGCTGTATTTTTCTTGTTAGCTTAATGAAAAATAATTCAGTAGCCGTTCCTTGAAAGTCTTCGAGATCACGATCAAGGATAGCTTCTTCTTGTTTCTTTAGCTGAGCAAGATTTTTCTTCTGAAATTTATTTCCCATTTCTTACTATTTCAAATTCATGAATGAGCCAAGAGATTCACGGGAAACTTCGCCATCATCTTTGATGTATTTCGCCATTTCTTCTCTTTCTACAGCCTTATCATGATCTTTAATGGAAAGTGATATCTTCTTAGAATTAGAATCAATCTTCAGAACAGCTGTCTTAACGATTGCACCGATTGGATAGTATTCTTCTAATTGATTTGTTCTATCAGGTGGAATCTCAGAAATGTGAACAAGACCTTCAAATCCTGGTTCTACTTCTACGAATACTCCAAAACTCACTATAGATTTTATCTTACCTTCTACTAAAGTACCAGGTGGATATTTCTTCTTAAGAGCTTCATAAGGATGCTCAGTTAATTGTTTTAAGCCACAAGAGATTCTTTGAGAATCTAAGTTAACGTCTAAGATTTTGTATTCAATCTTTTGACCTTTCTTAAGTAGAGCAGTTGGGTTCTTTTCTCTCTCATCCCATGTAATATCAGATAGGTGAATTAAACCTTCAATGCCATTCTCAACTTCAACAAAGGCACCATATTTTGTAATTCCAGTGATAATTCCTTCGAGATTATTACCAACTCGAACATTTGCACTAAGATTGTCCCAAGGATTTGGCAATCGATGCTTCATGCTGAGTGATAGTCTTCTCTTTTCGAAATCGATATCGAGAACTTCTGCTTCTACAGTATCAGCTTTTTTTACTAAATCTTTTGGTAGAGGAGGCTTTTTAGACCAAGTTAGTTCAGAGGTATGTATTAAGCCTTCTAGACCATCCATCAATTCAACAAAGGCACCAAAACTTGTAAGCGAAGTTACAGTTCCACTAACAATCATACCTTTTTCAAGTTCACGCTTTGCCCAATCCCATGGATCTTCATGCATTTGCTTCAGACCTAAGGAAAGTTTATTGTTTTCTTTATCTAACTCAAGAATAAGAACTTCAAATTCTTGTCCGATTTGGAAGAATTGCTTGAATGGTGCAAATTTCTTATAGCTTATATCATTCTGTCTGAGTAAGCCAACAACGCCTTCAACGTCGCAGAATACTCCAAAATTTGCAATCTTAACTACTTTTGCTTGGACTTTGTCGCCTACTTTAACTTTTTCAATTAGGCCGTCCCACTTCTCGTTATTAACTTCTTCTAATAATTTCTTTCTTGATACTACGCCTGATTTGTTTCTTTCATTGATTTCGATAATCTTAACATCAATTTCTTTTGACTTAAGATCTGGAAGATCTTTGAATTTCATGGCGAGATGAGATGCAGGCAAAAATAAGCTAACATCTTCTACATGGACAATAAAGCCCTTACCTTTTATCTCACCTACAACTTTTCCAGTAACTGGATAGCCGTTTGTAAAAGCATCCCGAATGGAATCCCATCCTTTACGAATATCAGCTTCTTTCTTAGAAAGAATTGCATATCCGTCAACACGTCGTTTAAATACGACTGATACGGGGGTTCCTGTAGAAGGAGCGTCGCTATAGAAATCAGAAAGAGGAACTCGTCCTTCTTGCTTTTCGCCTATATCCAGAAACACAGTGTCTTCACGTGTCTCTACTACTACGCCTTCAATGATCTGTCCTTTGGACAGTTGGTTTTCTGTTTCGTTGGTCTCCCATGCTTCTAAAATCTGAGCAAAGGATGCTTTTTCGGTGGTTGTGGTTTCTTGGGAATTCAATTTCGTCCGGATTTAACTGTAAATTTGCCTAAAATTTGCTATTGGATCTAAGATTTAGATTCCAGAATTCTAGACAGGATCGTCTCAATGACAAGTTTTATAGATAAAGAATCGGTGTCAATCATGATTGCATCTTCAGCAGGAACTAAAGGTGCAATTATTCTATTACGATCCGAATCGTCTCTTTTGACCATTTCGGAATAAACTTCCTGCCAATCTGCTGGAATATTTTTCGCTACAAGTTCATCCATTCTACGCTTAGCCCTAACTTCAGGGCTTGCCGTTAGAAAGAATTTATTTCTAGTATTTGGAAATACTTCAGTGCCAATATCACGCCCATCCATCACCAATTTGTATTCTTCTGCTAACTTTCGAATTTTTTCATTTACGAAATCTCGGAAGATTTGTTTATCTGCGATGTATTTTATTTTTTCTGTAATTTCAGGAGTTCGGATTGACTTACTTACATCTTCCTCATTGAAAAACATTTTGTTCTCATTCCCATTTCCAAACTCCAATCGTATAGCCCAATCATTTAGGGGCTGGTTTTGTTCATTTTTTATAACCCAGTCGGCAAATTTCGCAGAGCTCTCTTGGCTTTGAAAATTTCTAAATATTGCAAGCGTTAGAGTTCTATAAAAAGCGCCTGAATCAAGATAGTGTATTTTTAAAATTTTGGCAATTTCTCTCGCAACAGTGCTTTTACCTGAACCTGCAGGCCCATCGATTGCAATAACGGAGTTTTGGTGACCGATCATTGCTTACCTACTAAGGATTCAAGCTTCTGAAAAAATCCTGGGAATGAGGTCTCAACCCAAGAAACATCATCAATTTTTAGATTGAGTGGAATGACTGCATTTAAAATAGAAAAACTCATAGCAATGCGATGGTCCATAAAAGTTTCAATAGGAACATCTGTTTGCAATTCTGTAATTTCTCCAAAACTATACCCGTCTTCTCTTTCATCTACTTTTACACCAAGTTTTTGTAGATTAACAACCATTGCGTGGATTCTGTCTGACTCCTTGGCTCGAAGTTCTTTTGCATTTTCTATAGAGAATCCACCTTTTGCGAATAGCCCAGCAATTGTTAGTATAGGAATCTCATCGATAATAGAAGGAATCCATTTTTCTTCAATGGATATATGATGTAAATCGCTTCCTTCAATTTCTAAATCACCTGTAATCTCTCCGCATTCCTCTCTCTGATTGAGAATGCGAATCTTGCCGCCCATCATCTTTAATACTTCCAAAATTCCAATTCGGGAAGGGTTCAAACCAATATTTTGAATGTGAAGAATCGAGCCCTCACCAGCTAATAAACCTAAGACGATAAAAAAACTAGCAGATGAAATATCTCCAGGTATAGAAAAATTTTTGCCAGTAAACTGATAAGGAGGTTTTAGGATAAAGTGCAGTGGGTTCTTATATTCAATTTTTCCACCAAGAAAACGTATCATGTTTTCTGTATGATCCCTTGAAAGTTCAGGCTCCTTGTATTCTAAACTAATACCGGAAGCCATTGCAGCAAAAACCAAACAGCTCTTAACCTGAGCACTAGCAATGGAGCTTTCGTAATAAAAATCTTTCAATTGAACTCCTTCCAATTGAAGCGGAGCTTTCCCATCATTGTTTATAGAATTGATTTTGGCACCCATCTTAGAAAGTGGATCAGTGATTCGCCCCATAGGTCGTTTCTGCAAGGAAGCATCGCCAGTTAAAGTTGCCTTAATCCCTGGAGCTCCTGCCAAAATTCCCGCCGAAAGTCGGATTCCTGTGCCCCCATTTCCAAAATCTAGATCTTTAGTAGGTGATTTCCAATTTCTGATTCCTGGAGATATCACTCGGTAAGATGAATCTGCAATTTTTTCGAACTGAATTCCCAATTCTGAAAAACATTTCATAGTATGCAGAGGGTCTTCAGCTTCTAGAAAGCCAGTGCATTCTGAAACTCCTTCAATCATGGAAGCAAAAATAACAAACCTATGAGATAATGATTTATCGCCAGGTACCAAAATGGGCTGAGTGGAAAGCTTAAGGGGACTTTTTCGTGTGATATTCATAATTTGCATGTAAAAGTATTTGTCAAAATCAACCAAAACGAGGCATGATTACATAAAAACAAAATGCCAATAGATACAAGAACCAACAATCAAAAACTTCAAGTTCCGGCTGGAGAAGTGCTTTTTCTACAAGGCAGTCCCTGCAATTCTCTGAATATTCTTCATGAAGGAAATGTTTCCTTTGAGAAAAAAGTGGGTGAATCCAGCATTCCGCTATATGTCCTACCAGGTCCAAATATTACACTTGGGGCTGCTTCCCTTATTGAAGCTGGTAATTATTTCTATACTATCCGTGCTAAATCAAATTGTGTAATCTCTACTTATGCAATGAATCCTGCCACTATCCAAAAGACTCTCGCTTCTAAAATTTCTTTAGCTATGATGGTAGCTCGAACGAGCATGCGTGAGGTTGGAGAATTTTTTAAGAAGAACAACCAAGTAGTAAAATTGGCGAGTATGGTAGAATCATTTTCAGATAATTTAAGTCTTACCTATTATCTTTGTAATCCTGCAGTTTTTCCTAATATCGATATAAACCAACCTATATCGACAGATGAAAATATTATCGATCCTATTTTGAGTTTGGTTAGGGATAACCTTTCTATTTTTATGGAAAGAGGCGGAAGACTTCCTCAAGAACCAAATTTAAAATTTATTGATGATGATCTTTCAGAGTTCCTTAATAAGAGCTACCAAGAGGATTTGGAATTAGATGATAAGGAATTTCATTTTATTCGTAAAATACTTTCTGTTAATCCTAAAATACAAGCTGCACTATTTGAAGCAGATCCTAGTCTTTTAATCCACTCTGTAGAAAAAATTTCTGAGACTCTTACCAACTTAAAAGATTCCATGGAATCGGAAATCGAAAGATTAGAAACATACTTAGATATATTTGCAGGTGATGAGAATTCACTTGTCGACAAATACGTGCTAATTGGTGAGCTGTTAGAAACTGGTTATTCAACTCTCTCTGCCTCGGCAATTCTTCCCTTACTTGAGACTATCCAAAAGAAAGCAGATGGATTCTACTCTGCTTATAAGAATATTTTTGGATCATCTTATTTAAAAGTTTCAAACGGATACCAAGGATTGAAATCTAAAATCCAAACTTTAAATACTAAATTTTCAGGTGATTTGAATAATGAGGCTACACAAAAAGCTATACCGAATTCTGCCGGTATAGATATGGAAGCGATGCGCGGGGAACTACTCAACTCAGCATCTCAGATTCTTAATTTTGCTAGTCTTAATGCTGAACAGGTCAAAGAATTCTCTGCTTTAATGATTAAATTAAAAGGACTTAAAAATCCTTTAGATTCCGATCCTGATATTCGTAAGATTCGAAGAAATATTACTAAAACTTATTGGGATGTTTATAAGGCATGCTTTCTTAAATCTATTAGTAATAGAAATCAAGCTCCACGAGTAGTGCAAATGATGCTGCAATATGGTTATTTTGATGAAACACTATTGGATGATGAGCACATCTCATTTCTAATTTCTAATATGGATCCTTCTCCCAATTATAAAGAGCAGCTTCGATGTTACTATGGACCTGAATGGTTGGACATTATTTATAATAAGAAAGCACCCTCTTCGATTGATGAACTAGGCCAAACTTTCTTTGAGAAAATTAAATTAGAATCTAGAGACGTAAATTATAAAAAAGAATCTGATCTTCCTCCGTCTATTGATACTTCTGAAGCAAGGCTCGCTTTTGAAATGGCGTCAATGTATGAACCTAACGTTCGTTTAACTTCAGGGGGACCTGCAACTCACTTACCTATCTTAACAAGATACCATGTTAGTATTCCTTTAGATAAATGTTTAGTTACAAAAGAATTAGTATTCAAAACCATAATGGAGATTTTGGAAATTGATTACACAGCCTTCCATAGAGAGATTATCTATAAAAATGAAGAGCTAGGTATTCGCTCGGAATTTATTCAAAAAAGTATTTTACCTGATATGATTATTGTTCCTTCAATTGGAAGCAAGATAATGATGTGGCAGGATCTTTCTATTTTCAAAGGATCTGGCTCAAAGGAATCTAAAGGACGTTTTGTACTTCCTACATTTGTTACTGGCGACATCAAAACAATTCTCATGGAAACCATAGCTGCCTTCCGTTGGGAACTTTGTAAAAATATTCTTGGACCAGATTGGAACAATGTGGGCATGCCTTCTATCACAGCAGATTACACCGATTATGTTCAATTCTTTAAGAAAAATAAAGATCTCTCTATTGAGATCAAAGAGAAATTGGCATCCGAATTCAAAAGATTTCGCAATGATAGAGACAAATTTGCCAGTGACTACCTGCTTTGGATGAAGTATGAATCAGCAGGAGTACAAAGATTGAATCGAGTGGTTCGTTCTATTTTCTATAGACACATTCCTTTTCATAAAGATGTTAGAGATAAAGTATCCTCTCAACCTGCATTTGCAGAAATCCACAACCGTTTCAAAAACATTCGCTCCCGACAACAAAAAGAGCATGAAAATCGTTACAAAAAGTACGCTAATGAAGCAGGAATGATTCCTGATGTTCTACAAGAGAATTTAAATTACTATATAGCCTGAGGTTCAAGATGGGCTGTAAGTTAAATATTGTCTTTCAAATAAATTTTCGTTAAGTCTTTATTGAAGTTGTTTTATTAACAAGCTATAATGTCAGTTAAAGTTAAACTTCTTCGATGAAATAAGGTCTAGTATACTCTCGAATGATTTCAATCACAAATCTTCCCCAGGATTTAGGATCTTCTTGGGAGAGGTTAACTTGTTTCATTTTCGCAAAGTAGGATTGGGGTTTATATCCAGAATGGGTAAGCTCTATTACGCGAATATAATTATCTATTCGTTTCACTCTAACAAAATTGATCGTTTCATTCTGAATTTTTTCTTTCGGGAGATAACCGACAATTATCAATTTTGGGAATAAGTTCTTCTTTAGTAATTCTATAAAATCTGTGAAGCTGTCAACTCTATCGATAAACCCTTCGTAGGCACCACCACCAAGATTCATAATCTGAGTCACAATATCCATAGTGAAAGAAATGCCTTCTGGGCTATCCATATCTGAAATTATTACAATCCCTTCATCTGGTTGGAAGGTTTTGATAATGTGATTACCTTTAAAATGTCTACGCAGTAATTTCGCAGAACTTACATCAATCTCTTGTGCCTTATTTAAGATAGGTTTATTATTCGAATCAAGTATGGGCTCTCTAGTGATGATATATCGTTTCTTTGCGGCGTTCTGATTCATAATACGAAACGATTTCACTTTTTCTTCTAATTCATCTAAACTACAATATCCGATTTTTAGAACATTTTCTCTAGACTTTTTGTTTTGGTCTTTCTCTTCCATTTTATGTTTATGAATCCAGACTTAATCTTTTAAAATAGATAGAAAAAAGATAGCATAAAATTGTCTAATAAAATAGATGAAAACTAAACTTTTAATTACTTTTATTTGTGTTAGTCTCTATTTTAATTGCAATACTACAGTTGATTTTATCCCTGACGCCGATTACCACAAGGAATTTGAGAATTATTCTAAGAAATCATGGGAAGAAGTTGAGATTCATCTTTCTAGACCCGATCAAAGATTCCTAATTGTAGGAACTATTGCTGTCCGTGATTTCGAGGGAACTGGTAAATTAAAAGACTATTCTCGAAATATAAAAAAAGAAATGTTTGATAAAAAAATGGATGGCATATGGATTTCTACCAATAAGTTAGAGTCTGTAGATGATACCATCTTCACAACTATGGATTCCAGAGGGAAGACAACTCATTCTTATGAATCTGAACGAATTATAAAAATTTGGAAGGGCTATGCCTTTCGATATAAAAATTAAATGGCACGAAAATTCTTTAGCGAAATAACAATAAACTCCAGAGACGAATGGATCTTTAGAGGCAATGAAATTCACCAAGAAGAAATTCTCAAATACTTTAGAGCTAATTTAAAAGAGGATGAGGATGGAGTTTATATCAAAAATGTTTTTGGTGAACTAGAAGAATTTGGCTATATTGAAATCAATGGGTATCCACTACATATAATTCGAGTAACAGAGGAAGGTGGAACTCTATTTTTTTCTAGTGATGCTGATCTGACGCTAGAATGGGACGATATCCAAATTTTTACTGATCCATCTGAGAACCTTATCCTAAAGAAAAAAGGCGAATCAAAGATTTTCTACCGTTTGAATTCTAATGCTGGTGGTCAATTATCTGAATGGATACTTGAATCAGGAGAATCTTTTGAAATCAAACACCACAATGAGACCATACCTATACTTAGAATGGATCATACTACAGTAGAGATCCCTGTAAAGTATATACCTAAAGACTAAGCTAGCATATTCAATTATCAATGATTATGCGATCAAATTCTTTTCTAAAACCTAGTAAATTTATTAATAAATTCTAATTTATATTGTTCTTAATTAGCTCTGCTTTTAAACGAATGGCCTCTGGGAACTCTGGTTTAAGAGCGATGGCTCTGTGGAGAAATTGCAAAGAACGTTCTGGACGATTCCACATTTTATAAAGAGTTGCTAGATTGAAGAAAGATATATGGGGTGCATCGTTTTGCATACAACGTATAGATTTTTTTAACCAGAATACAGCGTCTTTATCTTTTCCCATGCGAAGAAGTATGATACCAATTTCGTTACAGGGATTACCATATTCAGGATTTATTGTTACAGATTTATAATAAAATTCTAAGGCGTCTTCAAGACTATTCTTTTGGGTTGCAATTAGTCCTAAATAGAAAAATGCTTCTGAACTTTCTTCATCTTCCAAAAAGGATCGAAAATAGTATTCAGCACGATCCAAATCACCTAAACGAAAAAAATGTCTACCAGAAGAATATAAATCCACAAATCACCCCAATCAAATACTTTATACAATTATAATCGGTAGAGGTAAAAATCTGCTTGATTGATAAATTTCTGAATGCTTAAAATCTTTCTATTAAAAAATACAAAGTCCATTTTTCTTGCTTAAGTTATTTTTAATTCTCTTATAAAAATTTTAACAATATCTTAAGTAAAAGAGAGAATCGATTCAGCGATTGTGTCAGAATCTAATTTATAATGTTTAAGAATTTGCAATCTATCACCATGCAAAATCGGTTCAGCAGGAAGAGCATAAGTCTTTAGAAATTTTTGCAGTGTCTTTGGCTGAAAATGATTCAATAGATAACCACTAGCACCCATATCAACATAGCTTTCGTCAAGTATAACAAAATGTTTCACGGTAGAAAGTTCAGCTTCTAAAGAATTTAGATCTAAGGGACGGAGCCAAAATAGATCAATTAGCTTCACAGACTTACCAGAATTTTCTAAAAGTAATTTAGTTTCGATAGAAATTGGAAGAATAGAACCTACTGAGAGTATGGCTATATCATTTCCCTCCGAAAGCTTACGAAATTTTCCAACTTCGATTTCATTGGGTTCTGTAAAATTACAATCATTGATAAGTATGGAGTCTTTTGGAAATCGAATTGCGATAGGCCCTGATGTAAACTTTTCCATGAAATGCAATCCATCAATGATGTCCTGTCCTTTGGAAGGAGCAAGCACGCTCATATTAGGAAGTCCTAGAAGATAGCCTAAATCAGAAAGGCCTTGGTGAGTTTCTCCATCAGCACCAACAACTCCTGCTCTATCGATTACAATTCGTACGGGAAGATTCATTAGCGAGATATCTTCAACTAGCTGATCCATACCGCGAGTTAGAAAAGTCGAATAAATACATAAAAAAGGAACTGATCCACCACTTGCTAATGCTCCTGAAAAAGCTACTGCATGTTGTTCAGCAATTCCCACATCAAAAAGATGATTAGGGTATTTCTCAGAGTATTCTTTGAGACCAGAGCCTTCAATCATAGCAGGAGTGATCACAGAAATATTTTGATTCTTTGCTGTTAGTTGCATGAGAACATTTCCAACAATTTTACTGAATCCTATCTTTGTTGCATCGGAAGGAGCCATAGCACCGTCTGTTCGATTGAATGGTGTTACCCCATGGTATTTGATTGGATCTTTTTCCGCAGGAGAATAACCTTTTCCCTTCTGGGTAATCACATGCAAGAGTACTGGACCTTCTAATTGAATAGATTTCTTAAGAATCTTTACAAGACCAAGCACATCATGACCATTCACAGGACCTATATATGAAAAACCTAAATCCTCAAATAGTCCACCTGGCATCATGAAGTGCTTAAAACTTTTTTCTGCTTTGTGTGCGAAACTCATCAAAGCAGGACCGATTAAAGGAATCCATTGAAAGAATCTGAAAGAATACTTCTTCCAAGTATGGTATATTTGAGAAGAAATCAAGGCGTTCAAATAGGTAGAAATAGATCCAACATTCTTGGAGATGGACATATAATTATCATTGAGTAGAATGAGTGAGTTCGGTCGAATATGACCCCCATGATTCATGGCTTCTAAGGACATTCCTGTTGCAATAGATGCATCTCCAATTACACCTACAACCTTATGCTGAAGTCCAAGTAAATCTCTTGCACAGGCCTCGCCCAATACTTGAGAAATGGAAGTCCCCGCATGACCTGTATTGTAAAGATCGTATTCACTTTCTTCTCTTTTAGGAAATCCTGAGAGTCCGTTGTATTTTCTAACTGTTTTGAGTTCTTCTCGACGACCAGTGAGGATCTTATGCGGATAGGTCTGGTGCCCTACGTCCCAGATTAATTTATCATCAGGGGTTTCCAAAACATAATGAAGGGCAACTGTGAGTTCAATCACACCTAAGTTGCTCGCAAAATGCCCACCAATACCCGCAAGAGTGTCAATGATGTAATCACGGACTTCATTGCAGACCTGCGGAAGTTTCTCTAGTGGAATCTTCCGTAAATCAGCAGGAGATAAAATTGTTTCTAAAATAGGATACTGGGACATTCAATAGAAAATTAAGAATGAGATAGTTGAGACAATGGTCTCTTCATTTTCTCCATATCCTCTGGATTAGTGATTCCGATCAATTCGTAAATTCTTACAGGTTGAGTTTTTCCTTTCACACGAACAAGATCCAATTCCCTGGCAATAACCTTGTCTTTTACCTTTTCATATGTATATTCAGATATAATAATATTGGTTCCATACATTTTATTGGAGCCTTCCAATCTCGATCCTAGGTTGATGGTATCACCCATACAAGTATATTCCATCCTATGAGAAGAGCCCATGTTCCCAACAACTGCTGGTCCAGAATTGAGTCCAATTCCTATGTCAATTACAGGAACATTACGTTCAACCCATTTCTCTTGAAGTACTTTCAGGTATTCCATTTGAGCAAGACTTGCAACACAAGCATAGTATGCATGATCTTCCAAAGGAACTGGTGCCCCCCAGAAAGCCATGATGGCATCTCCCATGTATTTATCAATAGTTCCTTTGTATTCAATAATGAGTTCTGTCATTGCAGATAGGTATTCATTGAGAAGCTTCACTAATTCTTCTGGCCCTAGAGCTTCCGAAATTGTTGTAAAGCCTCGAACATCAGAGAAGAAGATTGTAATTTCTCTTTTAGAACCACCTAAGGCTAGATTGTCGGGATTTTTAAGTAATTCATCTACAACATCTTTGGATACGAATTTAGAAAATGTAGATCGAATGTATTTCACATTTGCTTCTTCAGTCAAAATTCTAAACCCAATTATACTAACAAAAATCCAGATTTGTTCGCCAAGAACGGAAGGCAGAACTGTGATTAAATTGTATTCTGAGAAAAGAGCAAGAGATAAAATAGAATAAAGTATTAACATTATTAAAAATGCGGCAAAACCATAAACTGTTGATAGTCTTGGTTGAATGAAGCCAATTAAAAGACCGATCAAAACATAGATTAAAAAATCAAAATATACTGGCGTATTATAAAGAAAATCTTGATTCAAAATTGTATTCAAGGCCTGTGCGTGGTGCTCAATTCCAGACATATCACCAAACGGAGATAAATGGGAATCTTTGGATGCACCACGACCTGTTGCATAATACATAGCTACTAGAAAAATATTGTTTTGAAATTGGCTAGCTTCTTCGTCTGTCCACTGGGTAGCGACTTCAAAAATTTCATGGGAACGGAAGGAATATCTTCCTCCCACAAAATTGATCTGCATCTGCCCTTCCCAATCAATAGGAATTACGATTTCTCTTTCCTCATTGGGTTCGTGCATTAAATCTTTAGTTTCCATCTTTGCAGTCTTACGATTAAAAGATGTTAAAGTTTTCTCTGGGATATTCTTAATAGTAACAGATTCTCCCATCTTAACGAATACATCTCTCTGGAGATCTACTCCAAAATAATTGACAGCCATCATTAAATCTATGGAAGGAAAATATTCAGGTTCACGACTTCCAGAATGAGAAGGAACTTTCACAACAAGAGGCATCCTGCGGTTCATACCAGAATCATCTTTCTTAACATTTGCAAAACCTAAGCCTGATGAAAGTTCTGCTATTCCTTGGATAGGTGATTGTGCAAACTTTACCCAAGTATAATCATACTCAGCTTCATCAATTACATTCTTTAATTTAAATTTACGAAGTATCTCCAATCTCTCATCAAGATTCTTAACTAACTCCTTGGATTCGGCAGAGGTTTCCATGGGATAATCGAAAAGTACGTTATTGTTACCTTTCAAAGCATCCACCATTGCTTCTTCTTGGCCTTTCTTATAATCCAAGAAGAAAATATCGAACATGAGCATATTTGAGCTGCCAGAAAATGTTTTTATTATATTTGCATAATACTGCCAAGGAAGTGGCCACTGTCCATCGAGTTGCTCTAATGAGTTCGTAGTGATACCAACGATTTGAATATCTTGTCTAGCCTTAGGTGGAGGATCAAATTGAGTAAATTCAATTCTTCCAGATTCCCCTTCGGACTCTTTCACGGTATTAGTTCCACGAAGAATCTCAAATCGATTTGAAATTGAACTTTCTTCCAAGTTGATCATTGGTGTAAAAGTTTGAGCAAGTGTAAAAAAACCGATAGCCGATACATAGGCTAGCCAGAGAGATCCTATCTTTTGTTTATTGTCTGAAAATTTATCTATGGTCTTATAAATGAAATAATAAGAAGCAATTACTAAAGCTGTCCCAAGAAGCAGAAGCAAAACATAGTTGGGAGATTCTGGATCAAAAACTGTAAAACAAACAAAGCCTGTTCCAAGGACTGCTAAAACTATTCCAAGTATATCGAGTGGGGAAAATTTCTGATTCTTCTTATTTTCTGACATGACATAGACAATATCCTTTCGCTTAAAGACAATCTCAACAAGAAATTGCAGTTTCTTTAGAAAAAGAAAAGCGAATTCAATAAATATCTAAATCTCTAGCGCATAGAGGAACGAATTGATCTACAATATTCTTCTAATTTCTGGGAACAAGAGCTAGAATTCTCAGAATTCTCCTCGATAATTCTCTGAATACTCGAACCAATGATCACTCCGTCAGAGAATTGGGAGATTTTTGTAGCCTGATCTGGGGTGGAAATCCCAAATCCAGCACAAACAGGAAGGTTCATCTCTTTACGGACATACTGTATCCTTTCTTCCAGGTCCAAGGAAAAATCTTTCCTTTCACCGGTAACTCCGAAGGAAGTGACGTAGTAGATAAACCCAGATGAATTTTTTTTCATTTTATGAATTCTAGATTTCTCTGTTGCTGGTGTAATAAGATGGATAAGATCAACTTTATAGTTTTCTGCAATTTTGAAAATAGTCTCACTTTCTTTGGAATCAAAAGGTAAATCAGGAATAATTAAACCTGAAATGCCAGCTTTTGAACAGGCTTGGATAAACTCTTCCATACCCATATGATAGATTGGATTAAAATAAGTTAAATAAACCAAAGGAGTTGTAGGATTTTTATCCTTAATGCGCCTTGTTATTTCAAAAACATTTTTCATAGAAAATGGATTTGCGAATGCCCTCTTAAATGCTCTCTGAATTACAGGCCCATCTGCTACTGGATCAGAAAATGGAACACCTAACTCAAGTATGTCAGCTCCTCCTTTTATGATAGCGTCTGCCCAATTTATAGATTCTTCATAATTGGGATCGCCCAATGAAAAATACGGTATGAAAAGTGATCCCTTACTATTTTGGAATTTTTGGGTAATTTCTGAATGGCTACTTGAGTTCATAATGTCCTTACGATTTTAAATCTTTCCTAAGAGACGATAGACTTCGGCTGCATCTTTGTCGCCCCTTCCAGAAAGGCAGATCAATATATCTTTCTTCTTACCAAGATCTTTTGCGAGCTTCTTTGCAAAATGAAAAGCATGAGCAGTTTCTAAGGCTGGAATGATCCCTTCAATTTTACAAACCTCAAGAAAACTATCCAAGGCTTCTTCATCATTCACAGAATGATATTGGACTCGTCCTGATCTTGCTAGGTGAGCATGTTCTGGACCCACTCCTGGATAATCTAAACCAGCCGATACAGAATGGGCTGGTACAATTTGTCCGTTTTCATCTTGAATAATAAGAGTCTTGGTTCCATGAAGAAAACCAGTCTGCCCCATAGTTATAGTTGCTGAGTGGTTGCCTGGCTTGTTATCTATGCCACCTGCTTCCACACCGTATAATTTTACTTTCTTATCTTTTATAAAACCATGGAACATACCTATTGAATTGGAACCACCACCCACACAGGCAACAACACCATCTGGTAGTTTACCATTGATTTTCTTGAATTGCTTACGGGATTCTATTCCAATGATCGATTGGAAATCTCGCACTATAGTTGGGAAAGGATGAGGTCCAATCGCAGAACCAACTATATAATGAGTATTCTTAACATTCAAAGCCCAATCTCTCATGGCTTCAGATGTTGCTTCTTTCAGGGTTGCTTCGCCCGAAGATACACCTCTTACGGTAGCTCCCATCATTTTCATCTTTACTGCATTCAATTCTTGCCGCTTCAAATCTACATCACCCATATACACAACTGTTTCAAAACCAAACATTGCTCCGACTGTAGCAGTTGCTAAGCCATGTTGACCAGCCCCCGTTTCTGCAATGATTCGTTTCTTGCCCATGTATCTTGCGAGTAATGCCTGGCCGATAGTATTATTGATCTTATGCGCACCGGTATGGTTCAAATCTTCTCGTTTCAACCAAATCCTAGCACCCTTCCAATGTCTTGTTAGGTTCTCTGCAAACATAAGTAGAGAAGGACGATTCACATAATTCTTGAAGTAGTAATCAACTTCTTTCTTGAACTTGCTGTTGTTTTTGAGTTTTTTATAAACTCTATCGAGTTCCACTAAAGCCTCGGTTAAAACTTCGGGTGCATAGCTACCCCCAAATTCGCCAAAGAAGCCTTCTTCGTATTTTTTCATTAGGATTCTAGACATTGGATGCTCCTAAATCAGAATATAATTCTTGTGTAATATCCGCAATTTGCTTTTTGAGATTTTCAAAATTTGTAAAAGTATGCTTTATCTCTTGCCCAGATTTCCGTATAAGAATGTTGATCTCATTTTTTTCCACAAAATCTTTTCCAAGTGTCAATCTAATTGGAAATCCAATCAGTTCAGAGTCTTTGAATTTAAATCCTGGGCCTAAATCCCGGTCATCCCAGAACACATCAATTCCTGCCTGCTTAAGAGATTGGTAGATTCCCTCTACTTTTGCCGTATCCTCTTCCTTCTTAGTGATATTCACAATACAGACTTCAAAAGGAGCAACAGAAATTGGCCAGAAAATTCCCTTATCATCATTGCACTGCTCAATAATTGTTGCCATGCAACGATTTACACCAATTCCATAGCAGCCCATAGTAGGATCTTGAGTCTTTCCGTTTTTATCTAAGACCTTCATTTCAAAAGCCTTGGTATATTTCTGACCCAATTTAAATATATGCCCGACTTCTATTCCTTTCTCTTCAGAAAGTCCAGTTCCACAATTCGGGCAGGCATCGCCCTTTCTTGCTAAAACAAGATCGAAACTTTCATACTGAGAATCTTTAGCATGTATGATCTCACCAAATATAAAGCCTTTCTTATGGTATTCAAATTCATTTGCTCCCACCACATATTCTTGGTTAGCAGAAATGGACGAATCTAAGTATACTTTTAATCCAGGATGAAAAGATGTATGCGGGCCGATATATCCTGCAATTAGATTATACTTCTCTAAGTCCTTTTGACCCATCGCATGAAGTTCATTGAAGCCGGAAGCATTTTTAAGTTTTGCCTCATTCAATTCTCTATCACCTGGAAGAAAAACGAGTACACCCTGTCCATCACCCATCATAGCTACAGCTTTTATTGTGTGACTTGGATCAACAGAGAGTAGGCTTGCGACATCTTGGATTGATTTTGCATTGGGTGTCTCAACGCGAGTACCGTCTGAGGAAGGTTTGGCGGCTAATGAATCTGGTTTTAGAACCAGTGCAGTCTTTTCAATATTTCCATTATAGCCACAACTTGGACAGATCATCAAAGTTTCTTCACCTATAGGACTTACTACCATAAATTCTTCCGAATCTGAACCACCCATATTTCCCGAATCCGCTTGCACTGGAATAGTTGCTAAACCCATTCTTCCAAAAATGGAACGATAGGTTCTTCGCATCAATTGATAGGTTTCGTCTAAGGATTCATCATTTAAATGGAAGGAATACGCATCCTTCATAGTAAATTCTCTAGAACGGATCACACCGTATCTAGGGCGAATTTCATCTCGAAATTTTGTGTGCATCTGATAAACATTAATAGGTAAATCTTTATAAGACTTAAGCATTGGCTTCATCAAATGACAAAAGCTTTCCTCATGTGTTGGACCGAGACAAGATTCATTATCATGTCTATCTTTCAGTCGGAACATTTCTTTGCCCATCTTATCCCAACGCCCAGAAGTCTGCCAGAATTCGGAAGGTGTCAAGATAGGCAGTTCAAATTCTAGTGCTCCTGCATGATTCATTTCTTGGCGTATGATGGATTCAATTTTTTTTAAAATGCGAAGTCCCATCGGAAGGTAAGAATACAATCCTGAATGGGATTTTCTTACAAGCCCAGAACGGATCATTAATTTATGAGATGCAACCACTGCATCCTGTGGATCATCTTTGGTTGTTGGTAGTAGATATTGACTTGCTTTCATCTATTTATCAGAAAAAACGAAGTACGTCGTGGAAGGAAACATAAATACCTAATCCTATTAAAAAGAAGAATCCAATTCTAAAAATTGCTTCCATAACTTTCTTAGGCAAGGGTCTTCCAGCTATTGCTTCGTAAGCATACATAACAATATGTCCACCGTCTGCCACAGGAATAGGTAGCAAGTTCATGATCATAAGTGCGATTGAAATTTTGGCAACAAAATCCAAATAAGTCTGCCATCCATATTCTAAACTTAAACCAGCAACTTGAACGATACCGATTGGGCCAGATAAATTATCCTTAGGTGATAATAAACCACTGAATAGCATACCAATACCTTTTAAAGTAGTAGCAACATTCTGGTAGACTTTGCCACTTGCACCTACTAAAGCTTCGGATACTGACTGATCCTTGTTATGGTATTCTGCTACAAACTTAATGGAAGGTTTGAAGCCGAGAAGTCCAATCGGTCGGACATTGATTTCAGACTGGTATTCTCTCCCGGAAAATGATACCGTAACCTTATTAGTCCCAAAACTTTTTGCAGCAGTGACTAAGCTAGGAACATCTTTATAGAAGTTGCCATTGATTCGAATATTCATCAAGCGCTTGGATAGTTCAGGATCATAAGCTGGCAGTGAAATAATTTCTTGGTTCAATAAGGGAAATTCATCATTGCGCAAATTTTTAAATTCAATCACATCAGCAGCTATTACAGGAACAGATATCTCATGCTTCTCAGTTACCCAAGGAGTTATGAGTGGGTAAGTTTTGCGATCTACAAGAATCTTCACAGATTGGTTTTGGAACTTACCGAGTTCTTTTTGTAATTCAGGAACTGTTGTAACCTGAACACCGTTAATCGCAAGTATCACGTCGCCATCATTAAGATACTGAACAGCTCGAGATTTTAGTTCTTTAGATTGGTTTTGTTCTTCAATTTTTAGAACTACTTCTTCAGGAATCTTTCCTTCTGCAACCTGGTCTTTGAGCTGTTTTTCAAAAAATTGGTCAGCTTCCCCGGAACCATTTAACTTTTGGTTCAACCACTCTGAAATCTGTTCACCATATGTAAAAGTTGCTACAACTCTTCTCTCTCCAGCTGGTTCCACTCCAATTACAGGTCTTCCCCCGCTGGAATACATGCTCGGCACAATTGAAACAGAATTTGTTTTACTATCTCGATTGTATTGTACTATGATAGGATCGCCCTTTGATAAAGCGATTTCTGTAAAAAGTTCTTCAAAATTCTCTGTAGAATTTCCGTTGATAGAGGTAATTCTATCACCGGATCGCAGCCCCGCTTTGAAAGCCTGAGATACACTTTCAATGGATGGATCTATAAATATTTTATTGCTTGGTGCATTATCTCCCGTTAGCTCAAGAATGAAAAGCAACAAAAAACCCAATACAAGATTTGCAAATGGCCCACCAAGGACAGGGATCATTCTTTTCAATGGAGGAGTTGAAAGCAGCTCACCTGGTTCACCTTTCAACTTTTTTCCATACTCATCGCCCTTGAACATTACATAACCACCTAAGGGTATGGCTGTAATTTGGTAGGTCGTCTCTCCGATTTTTTTCTTCCAGATACCTCTTCCATATCCCATAGAAAAAATTCTTGCTTTTACCCCAACTAACATTCCGCAGAGCAAATGTCCTAGTTCATGGATAAAAATAGAAACAGCAAGCATCATAACAGCACCAATAATAAGTATTAACATATAGCAACTCCCTTGTTGTATTTCTCCAAGACGAATCTTCTTGCAGCTTGGTCTGCTGACATAAAATTTTCTAAATCAAGTGATTTTGATATGGGTATAGAATGAATTGCATCCGAAATGATGTCTGGTATTTGTAAAAAGGATATCTGTACTTTTAGAAAAAGTTCAACCGCTACTTCATTAGCTGCATTGAAAATTGCTGGCGCCGTATAACCTGTTCTTCCAGCCTCATAGGCAAGATTTAAGGCAGGATAACGAGAATGATCTGGCTCTCGAAAACTTAGATTCTTCCAGGAAGAGGGCTTTCTTTCGATTAACAATTCTGGAACAACTTGTGGATAAAAAAGCGAATGTGCTACTGGGAAAATCATATCAGGGTGGGATGCATATGCTAAGACTGCTCCATCTGTAGTCTCTATCAAACCGTGTATAATTGATTCAGGATGGATCACTACTTCAATTTGATCGTAAGAAAACCCAAATAGAAAATGAGCTTCAATTACTTCCAGACCTTTGTTTACTAAACCAGCAGAGTCTACAGTAATCTTTGGCCCCATAGTCCAAGTTGGATGCTTGAGTGCTTGGGCGATAGTTACATGCGGAAGTTGATCAATTGGCAAATCACGAAAAGATCCACCCGAGGCCGTTAAAGTAATTGTAGAAATTTCAGATGATTTCTTAGATTCTAATAATTGAAAGAGTGCATTGTGTTCGGAATCTACTGGAAGTAATTTTGACTTTGAAGTCCTGAGAAGGTGATTTATAACTGGCCCGAAAGTAACTAAGGTTTCTTTATTCGCGATTGCTATATCTTTATTAGATTTAATTGCTTCTATAGTTGGAATTACACCTGTCGCACCAACTACAGCAGTTACTAGGATATCGACATTTGAACTAGTAGCAATCTCATTTAAACCTTCTTCACCATATACAATTTTTGTATTTTTATATTTTGAACCAAGACTTCGTGATTCGAGATCAGGAGAGGAGATACATACTAAATCAGGATTGAATTCGAGTATATACTCTTCTGCTTTCTTCCAATTCTTATGAACCGAAAAAGCTGTAAGTTGGAAATCTCTTGGAAACCTTCGTAAAACTTTTACTGTAGATTCCCCAACCGAACCAGATATTCCTAGAACTGCAACTTTTTTCATCTGTCTATAGTTTAGACAGGGAAGCCTAGGACTTCTTTGAATTTAAAATAATAGTAGATGGAAGGAATGGTAAAAAGTAAAGCATCTGCTAAATCCAACATTCCTCCATGACCTGGGATGATAGATGCAGAGTCTTTAATCTTTGCATCTCTCTTTAGTCCAGACTCCGCAAGATCACCGATTACAGAGATGAAAGAAATTACTATACTAAGTAAGATTGACTCAAGCAAGCCCAAGGGAAGTTCTGTATCACTAGCGAATGTGATCCAAAGATAATTTAGTAATTGTACACATAGCACGGCAGAAATATTTCCCGTAACATAGCCTTCCCATGTTTTCTTGGGAGATACCTTTAGACCTGCTGGATTTTTACCAAACCATCTTCCACCAAAATAAGCTCCCGCATCACTAATGATTGTAATCACACAAACCAAAAACACATAGTATTCTCCATAAGGAAGACCTAATAGCAGGAGAAAATGTCCTATTGGAATTACGATATATAAAGTAGCGAGGACTGTTGATGCTACCGACATCAAAGCTCCATCTAATGGGCGCTTAATGATTTGAAGTAAAAATGAGGTCATAACAAGTAGAACTAATAAAGCTATTACTGGGGAGAATCCGCTTGTATTGAACAATCCAGAAATATCCAAAACCCAAGATGGAGGTCGAATATTTTGCTGAACTCCCATAAATTGAAAATAATAGACTAAGTAAATAATTAGAGAATAGAAATAACCAATGCCTCGAAATGCCTGTGATTCTTCACGGTGGCTAAAATCGTAGAACTCGCGAAGACCAAAATATATAATAAATCCACCAAAGAAAAAAAGATCTATATAATAGAATCCCGCATAAAGGAATGCTACAAGGAAAAATACAACCATAACCAATGCAGAAAGTAAACGTTTTGACGTCTCACCCATTATAAACCACCAAATTTTCTAACTCTATGTTCATAAGATTTCAGGGCTTCTACCAAAGAATCCCGATTGAAATCAGGCCAGAGGGTTTTAGAAAAAAATATTTCAGAGTAGGCTATCTGCCAAAGTAGAAAATTCGAGATCCTCTCTTCCCCTGCTGTCCTGATGAGTAAATCTACAGCTGGCAATGGATATGTATATAAATATTTTTCAAATTCTCGCTCTTTCATAGGTGCTGAAAGATCTTTTCTTTTGTTTTTTCTATCTTGTATTGCTTCATTGAAAGCATGAAGGATCTCATCTTTGGATCCATAATTTAGGCAAAAATTGATCGTTAATACTTTATTCTTTTTTGTTTTGGCAACAGCAGAATCTATACTTTTAAGTGCGGAACTTGGAATTTTTTTTCTAGAGCCAGAATGTTGGATTCGAATTCCTTTTGCATGAATTTGATCCAATCTATCATCTATAAATTCAATCAAGAGATCAAATATCGCTTTAACTTCGAGAACAGGTCTCTTCCAATTCTCCGTAGAAAATGCATAGAGGGAAATATTTTTTAGACCAAATTCTATGGCATCATCCATAAGTCGGTCTATAGCATTTGCACCTTCCCGGTGCCCTTCTGTTCTTTTGAGTCCCTTAGATGTAGCCCAACGACCATTGCCATCCATAATGACAGCTATATGTTTTGGAACAGCTTTGAATTTCTCAGGGCTAGTCACGAATTAAATCTTATACAGTGAGAATTTCTTTCTCTTTGTCTTTTGCTAGCTCGTCAATTTTTGCAATATAGGTATCTGTTGCCTTCTGGATTTTATCTTGGACAACCTTCATCTCGTCTTGAGATTTGCCTTCGCTATCTTTCTTGAGATCATCATTTGCATCTCTTCGAATATTTCGAATAGCCACTTTTTTTTCTTCAGATTTAGTTTTTACAACTTTTGCAAGCTCTTTTCGTCTTTCACCAGTTAGCTCAGGAAGAATAATTCTAATAACAACACCGTCATTAGTTGGTGTTAATCCCAAACCAGAAGATTGTATTGCTCTTTCTATTTCCTTGATTGATCCCTTATCATAAGGAGAGATGACCAGCATCCTAGGTTCAGGAGCCGTAATATTTCCCAACTGATTTAGGGCTGTTGCAGATCCATAGTATTCAGCCTTTACATCTTCGATCATAGCAGGATTAGCCTTACCCGATCTTACTTGGGAAAAATCTTTTTTCAATGCTTCGATGGTCTTGTCCATCTTGCTTGTCATTTGTTGAATAATTTCTTCAGACATCTTTTACTAGCTCCTCGGAATTAGAAATTAATGTACCAATATCTGCACCAGTTACTAGTGCTTTCAAATTGCCTTTATTAAAAATATCAAATACAATGATTGGCATATTATTATCCATGCACAAGCTCAACGCAGTTGAATCCATAACTTTGAGTCTCTCTTTGATCGATTCCATAAAGGAAACTCTCTTGTATCTTGTTGCATTAGGATCTTTCTTAGGATCGGCAGTGTACACTCCGTCCACTTTTGTTGCTTTTAAAATAACTTCGCAACCAACTTCTACTGCTCGTAGTGATGCTGTTGTGTCAGTTGTGAAATAAGGATTACCTGTTCCACCAGCGAAAATGATTACTCTACCTTTCTCAAGGTGACGAACTGCTCTTCTACGGATGTAGGGTTCTGCAACCGATTTCATCTCTATAGCAGAAAGCACTCTAGTGAACATACCTTGCTTTTCACAGGCATCTTGCAAAGCAAGGGCATTCATTATTGTTCCTAACATGCCCATGTAATCAGCAGTAGCTCTATCCATTCCTGACTTTGCTAAGGTATTGCCACGAACGATGTTTCCACCACCAACGACAATCGCAACTTGGAAGCCTAATGATTGGATTTCTGCAATTTCACCTGCAAGGGAAAAAGTTTTATTAGTATCAATACCAAGCTCACCCTCGCCAGCTAAAGCCTCGCCGGAGAGCTTGATTAAAATCCTTTTATAAGGATAAGATATTTTGCTTGAATCAGCCAACCTGAAACCGTGAAAAATTAGCTACTGTTATGTTTTCACCAAATTTTGCGATTGCTTCATTGATAAGATCTTGGATAGTCTTAGAATTTTCTTTGATGAAGGGTTGGTTCAACAAACATACTTCAGAGTAGTATTTCTTCAACTTGCCAGGGATAATCTTTTCGATTTGTTCTGGCTTCTTTCCTTCTTCTTCTAATTGGGCTTTCAAAACTTTAGATTCAGCTTCTAGGTCTTCTTTAGGAACTTGGTCTTCACTTACATAAAGGGGAGACATTGCAGCAATTTGCATGCAAATCTCTTTACCTAAGGCTTCAAATTCTTCATTATTTCCTACGAAATCTGTCTCACAACTCAATTGAACAAGAACTCCAACCTTCCCAGTTCCACCATGAATATAAGCAACCACTCTTCCTTGGGAAGTTTCCTTTCCAACTCGCTTAGCTGCTTTAGCCATACCTTTTTCTCGGAGATATTCAGCTGCCTTTTCGATATCATCGTTATGATCCGTTAAAGCCTTCTTACAATCGAGCATTCCTGCTCCAGTTCTTTCTCTTAATTCTTTGATCAGTTCTGCACTTGCCACAATAAAATCCTTTCTTAGTTATTATCAGCTTCTGGAGCTGGAGTTTCGGGAGCAGCCTCAGTTTCAGTCGGTGCTGGAACTGTTACAGTTGCCACAACTTGACCTTCAGCTTCAGCCGCAGCGGCAGCATTTTTTTCTAATTCTTCATTAGCAAGAGCTGCTTCTGCTGCTTTCTCTTCGTCTTTAATGAATCTTCCACTTTCGTCGTATTCACCACTGTAGAGTTGAGCTGGATCAATATCTTCATCTTCTGTAAAATTAGGTTGGATCACTTCGCCACCTGTTCCTTCTTTTACAGCATTTGCCATAGTATCAAGGAAAAGTGTGATTGCTCGAATTGCATCATCATTACCTGGTATTGGATAATCAATAAGTTCAGGATCGCAATTAGTATCAATTACTGCAAAAACTGTAAGACCTAATTTTTTCCCTTCTTTAACTGCAATTTCTTCTTTCTTAGGATCGATAACAAAAAGAATTTCAGGAATGGTAGCCATGTCCTTGATTCCACCGAGAGTTGCTCTGGATTTTTCCAATTCTCTCTTAAGAGAAAGTGCTTCTTTCTTAGTTTTAGCTTCCTGCTCAAAAGAGTTCTCAGCTTCCATAGTCTCTAATCTTTTCAAACGAGCTATAGATTTCTTAACTGTATTCCAGTTTGTTAAAAGTCCACCTAACCAACGGTTAGAAACATAATACATGCCACAATCTATAGCCGCTCTTTCGATTGCGCCTCTAGCTTGCTTTTTAGTTCCTACAAAAAGAACTTTCTTCCCTTGAGAAGTGAGTTTTTTAAGAGCATCATAAGCTTCTTTTGTTTTTTGAACTGTCTTTTGGAGATCGATAATATGAATTCCGTTTCTTGCAGTGAAGACATACGGAGCCATTTTTGGATTCCAACGACGAGTTTGGTGACCGAAGTGTACGCCTGATTCTAACAGGCTTTTCATGGAAATTACTGACATATTTACCCCTTTTTTAGTGCGAGATACCCTGTTACTACAAGACCAATTAGACTTGCAGGGGTTAGTTGGATCCCGACTTTAATTATATATAACTCGAGCACGAATGGTTCATCAAATAGAAACATCGAAAAAAAATTAATCTTAAAAATGTTGTCTAAAATGATTCCAGACACAGCACCTATAAAAAGTCCTAAAATTAGAACTAAGAATAAATTACCTATCTGACCCCTATTCATAACTACGGGCTTGATTTACCATTCTTGGAAAAATAAGCTCAGAGTCAAGCCTTAGATCTCTTCTCCAGGCTGAATCATCTCACAGTTTCCATCAAAAATAACTCCATCAGCTATTTGTAACTTGGCAGTTTTGATATTCCCTTGAACTTTCCCAGTTTGCAACATTTCAAGACGATTTGTCGCAATTACATTTCCAATAATCATTCCACCCACAATTACAGTGCTCGCTCTTATATTTGCTTGGACTTTAGCTCCCTCACTGATCACTAAATGACCTTCAGATACAATCTCTCCTTTAAATTCACCAGAAATTTGAAGTGGTTTTTTGAAATTGAGAATCCCGTTGAAGGAAGTCTCTTTGCCTAGAACAGTAGAAATAACTCCATGTTCCGTAACTACAGGTTGGTTGTTTTTCTTACTCATATTTATTTCGTTGTCATAATATAGACGCCATCCCAATCAGCTGGAGGGGGATTTTGAATAAATGCCTCACATCTTTCTATATATAATTTGGATGGTCCATCTTCTGGAGAAATTTGTAGGGCTTCTATAAATTTTGATTTTGCCTCTTGGAATTTTCTAGTCTTATAAAGCAATAGTCCTTCGTTGTAGAGAGCTAAGACCTTTTCCATATTATCTGATACAATCATAATTCCTCCTAGGATAAAAGCACAACAGCTGTCGAAAATTCTTCGCAGTGGCTTATTGAAGCCTGGGCGTCCAAAAATCCCTTAGAAGTAAACATTTCCTTGGATTTACCGTATATGCAAAGCCTTTTTTTACCAAACTCACGACCCAAGAGTTCTATCTCCTTCATGTCCAATGTTTGGTTGGGCTCTAGCCCCACAGCTTTGATAAAAGCTTCCTTGCAAGCAAAACGCGCAGCAAGATGGGGAACAGGGTCTTTCTTTGCTAGGCAGTAAATTTGCTCCTCTTCTGTAAAAATTCGATTTAAAAACTTTTCTCCATGAGCCTCAAGAGCCTTGCGAACTCTTTCGTTAGAGATGATATCATTACCAATCGAAATTGCCATTTATTTATCTAAGAGATCACTTGGCTCTGGCATAGGTGTTGTCGTAGGATCAATTTCCGTTGGTTCTGTCTCTTCTTCATCAGGATTATTCTCTTCAGATTTTATCCTATAGCCAATTGTTACTTTCTCAGGAATAATTTGCAAGATTTCTATATTCTTTAAATCACGAGATCTAGATATTCTAACTTTCGTTACAACTGGCTGATCAGTGGGAATAATTTTTTTCTTTATCGGATCATATGAATGATTGCAAGGAACAGTTGCGTCAATCCCATTGATCACCGAACTAGATTTAAGTGGTGATCTGGAAAATATTTTAATTGATACCTGTTCCTCCGAGAGCTCAGGCTCAAGGTATTGATTGGTTCCTATGCATTTCAATGGAATCCCTGAAATTAATTGCTCGCCTGATTTTATTGCAAGTGATGAAATTGTTACGGAAACTATTGCTTCTCGAATTCCACCTGATACATATACGCCCTTTGGCAAATCAGGAATTCTTACTTTCTTAACAAATGATTCATTTTGATCTTGAATAGAAATAGGTGGTAAGACTATTTTATTCAATCTCTCTACATCAGATTGTTTGCCATTGATTGTAATCTTATTTGGACGAATAAGATAAGATACCTTTTCAAAATTAGCTGAGAGTTCTCCATCAAAGGAAACTTCTAGGGGGACTTGTTTTGTTGTCGATCCCTCAACGGTGAATAATATAGTCTTCTTTAATTTGGTTATCTTTATACCGCTAGGCACACCGACAATTTTCTTAACAGAAACTTCGTTATCACCTAACTTTAAATCATCGATGTCCACAACTGCCTTCATAAATTGGGAATAGTAATTTACGATTTCTCTTAATCCTTCCACTCGAATTGGAAACGTTTTCTCAGGAGTCTGTGCGTAATAAAGCCCATTTTCTAATCTTGGATATTCAATAGGAACATTTATATTCTTGGTGAGAATCTTAGAATTCTGGAGATTAAGATAAAATAAGGAGGCGATTAAAAAGGATGCGAGCTTTGCCTTCCAATTCTTTAAAAATAATTCCTGTAGCTTAGCTATGATTATTTTTCTTTCCATGCTACCCCAGGCTCAACTTCCAGTTTTTTCTCTTTCTTCTTTTCAGTTAGAAATGAATTAACTAGGCTTTTTAATTCTAATGGCTTCACTGGATGAACCATTTCACTATCATAGCAAACTGAGATTTCTCCTGTTTCTTCTGATGTTACAATTACAACAGCATCCGTTTCTTCAGCAAGTCCTAAGGCCGATCTATGCCTTGCTCCGAATGTTGAATTTTCCAAGGCTTCCGTCATAGGAAGGTAAGAGGATGCAGAGACAATTCGATTCTGTTCAATGATAACAGCCCCATCGTGTAGGGGAGTATTTTTTACAAAGATAGTCTGGAGTAGTGCAGAGGTTACCTGGGCATCAACCTGAATTGAATCTTCGACAATATTTTTCAAAGAGATTTCTTTTGTAAGAACTATGATAGATCCAGTCTTGGTGGCAGCCATAGCTTTTGTCGCATCAATGATGGGATCGAGTTCATAAGACTGCTTGATAATGAAGAAATTAACTAATTTAAATCTAGTTAAATCACCTGTAATTCTTCTTAGCTCTGGTTGGAGTAATACAATAATCGCAAAAACTAAGGCAGGACGAATATTTGTTATAATCCAATCTAAAAGTTCTAATTCAAAATATTCAGCAACAATTCCTAACATCCAAATAAATCCAACTCCCATAAGCAGCTGGATTCCTCTAGTTCTTCGTAGAATATTATAGATCTTATAAATAAAAAAACTAACAATCAATATATCCAATAAAATAAGAAATACACTCTTATTAGAAGATACTAGATATACGCCCTTAAATAGATCGAACACTTATATTTCTCTATATTCCTAATACATCAAACATATCATATAATCCTGGTTTTTTTCCTAGTATGAATTCAATTGCTTTTACAGAACCAACCCCAAAGGTCTTTCTATCTTGGGCTTTGTGCGAAATTTCAATTCGCTCTTCGGGTGAGAAAAAATAAACAGTATGATCGCCCACAACTTCACCAGCGCGCATAGTATGAATTCCAATTTCTTTGGCAGGTCTCTCGTTATAATTACCATGCCTTCCGTAGATAACATCAGATTCTTTTCTCTGTAAGGTGGAAAGGAGAATTTCTTTTAATTTAGTTGCTGTTCCTGAAGGTGAGTCCTTTTTATGTTTATGGTGGATATCCAATAATTCTATATCAAAATTACTATCTAAAACTTTTGCAGCAATTTCAGTCAGCTTAAATAATAAGTTTACACCTATAGACATATTTGGTGAGAGAACAATAGGGATACTCTTACTAGCTGTCTCGATCTTAGTTCTATGTTCTTTCTCAAGTCCAGTAAGCCCAATCACCATTGGCTTATTATGCTTTATACATAAACTTAAATTGTCATCTAATGCCTGCAAGGAACTGAAGTCTATTATTCCATCCGAGTCTTGGATAGCTTCCTCTACATTGGAAGAGAAAAGAATTTTATTTTCCTTACCACCTGAATGTAAACCAGAATCGAATCCTATAGAATACGAATCGGGTCGAACAATGGCATATGCTAGACTCACAGAATTCGATTGAGGAAAAGCTTGGGTAATTGCTCGACCCATTCGACCAGCTGCACCAATAAGGGCAATTTTTTGCTTAGGCAAGTCCTTCCTCTCTAAGTGAAAGTATTAGTTTCTTAAATTGATCTGTTGCTTCTCCAGATGAAAGCTGAGTCATAGGCAATCGTAATTCATTTTCACAGTATCCCAGCCAACTGAGTGCTGCTTTCACAGGAATTGGATTGGTCTCCATGAAAGCAGAATAAAAGACTGGCATAAGTTTAAAATAGATAGCTCTAGATTCTTCAATCCTACCCTGATTCCAAAGTTGAACCATCTTCACAAGAGAGGCAGGGAAAATATTGGAAACTACTGATACCACTCCTGCCCCACCAATGGACAATAAAGGAAGTGTTAGATTATCATCGCCTGAAAGCATCGTGAAGTCTTTTGGCAATACGGCTCTAAGTCTAGCCATAAAGCCAAGGTCACCTGTAGCTTCTTTAATAGAGACAATATTCTTATGTTCTGCTAATTTCTGAACCGTTTCAATAGATAGCATAACTCCCGTTCTGCCAGGAATATTATATAGCATAACACCGACAGATGAATGATCTGCAATCTCTTGGAAATGACGAGTAAGTCCATCTTGCGTTGGTTTATTATAATACGGATTAACAGATAGAACTCCGTCTACTCCATCCTTGCAGGCTTGTTCTGTTAGTTGAACTGCTTCTTTGGTAGAATTCGATCCAGTCCCTGCTATAACTTTAATTCGTTTATTGGCGTATTGAACTGTTTTCTGAATCAATTCAGAGTGTTCATCATGGCCTAAAGTGGGAGACTCTCCCGTCGTTCCGCAGGGCACCACTCCGTCAACTCCCGCTTGGATCTGAAGATCCAGCAATCGAAAGTAACTATCGTAGTCTATGGCTCCCTTGGAAAATGGAGTGATGATGGCTGTATAAACGCCCTTAAACATAGGTTTACAATCGAGAATGTAGGGAATTTGTCAAGAAAAGGCGTGCTTAGAATCGAAAGTTATAGTGAATATGACCTTTGGCCTCGGCATAGCTGTTCGGAGTGGATGTCCCCAAACCAGGATCGAAGCCAATATCCAATGTTTCTTCATCTAGGCCTAAGAAAAAAAATGTAAGTCCCGTAGCTACCATGAAAAGAGCCCCATAAAGCATGACTCCGCCTCTAGCCTGAGTCCTCGTCCTTCCGAATCCAATATTTCCAGCCAATCTATTATAGTCTCGAATCTGTCTTTTCACATCACGGATTCTATATTCTTCAAAAAGTAAAGTGCCTATTGCAAGATTTTGGTTTTGCGAAAAAAGGGCCTGCGCCTGGGTAGCATTGTTGATTTGGATCTCTGGACGGAGAGAATCACGTAATTTATTTGCCTGCAATTGGAAATAAATATTTCCCGCATAGAAAAGCAAGGCACCGTATACGGAATAGACCATAAAATCTTTATGAGTGTAGTCAAGAAAGACATAATCTTTGTTAAGGTAATAAGCATCCGAATTCCCAGATTTCAATGCTACCTTGAAAGTTCCTGTCTCGCCACTCGCAAGATCTACTCCTTGGAAGTGATCAATAAACTCAGCCTTGCCTATGCGCAATCGATTCTTCCCTGCAGGTACGGAGACTTTCTTTAAGGGAGTCTGACCTAGCTTTTCTATTCCTAAATAGACATCTGCCCCAGGTGGATCTGAGCTTACAGAAATAAATGCTGATCTTTGGTTGGATTTCAATTCTACAGAAAAAGATTTAGCTTGGTTGGGAAGTATTTCAAATTCAGATGCGTATTCTTTGTAGTCTTTGTAGGTTATTAATATTTCATGCCTTCCAAATGGTAGAGAAGTTTTCTCAAAAGGTGTCTTGCCAAAATAATTTCCATCTATAAAAACCAAAGCTCCACTGACAGGCTTGGTTTGAACAGAAATTGACGCCAATTGCCTTTGGATCAAAGTTTTTTTGATTTTGTCAGCCAAGGGAAGCATTTCTTGCATGGACCTTTCCACACTAGTGGAATGAGAATAATTAGTTACCTTTCCGTTCAAAAGATTGGTAAGTTCAAGATTAACTGCTATTGATTCAGATGAATTCTTGGAGAACTCACCTGTAACTGTATAGGAACAATTTTTCTTATGACCATAACGATAGACATCTGCTGCTTCAATGGGTAAAGATTTATCTCTTTCGTATTCTACAGAAAGGGGAATAAACCTTGGATCCTTCGAAGGAAGCTCTTTCTTCTTATTCGAAAGGATAGCTTTAAGTTCATCTTCTTTGTATTCCAATTTTCTTTGGTAGGAAGAACTCAATCCACCACCCTCAAGCACTCGGTTCTCTACAAGTGGAGGTTGTGCATCGATCTTTTTCTTTGAATTAGATGGATCAGAAGGATTGCCCATAGTATGACGAATTACGTTAAAGATAAGATTTTCATCATAGACATAACCTAACTTTCTAATTTCGGTCAAAATAATAGAAGGGATTGCACGCCCCAAATATTCTAAATCACCTATGTCCTCTGATTTAGATCTAAGTGGATAAAAACAGATCTTACGATCTTTCTCGACTTCAACTGATTTAGGAGAGTAAAAACTCGAAAGATTATATATTTCATCGACGGGGAAGATAGAGCTTACCTGAGTAAATAAAATGCAGAAGATGAGTGTGCTTGAAAAGAGTTTTTTCATTTTCTACCAATTCCTACAATCATACTTACAATTCCAAACACAGGCATTATTACAGCAAGAGGGCTCTTATCAAAATAGTCAGCTGAAAAAGCAATCTGCTCGCCCAGCCCAGGGCCTAGAAAATCTCCAGACCAGTCCACTCCCAGAAAGCTGAATAAAGCAATAGCCATAATGACATTGGGAACTCCCGTTACAAATAGAAAAGAAAATATGGAAACTAAACTGGGCAGAATATGGAATCGGAAAACATGAACTTTTCCAGCTCCCATTACAAAGGAAGAATGAATGTAGCTCGATTGGTTTATTTCTTTCAATTTGGATTTAATAGTCTCATATGCATTTGCCCAATCAGAAAGTAGGATCGCGAGTGGGAGAGTGATAAAATTTGCACCCAAGCCAGAAACAATAAGCAAGGCTATCAAAAGAGAAGGTATCGAAAGAAAAACATAGGACAATTGGTCCAAAATAAATCCTAGGAATCGATTCGATACATAAGCAAATAAACTCACACAGCTTGCGAATGCGATAGTCAGAAGTCTTGCAGGTATTGCAACAAGAAGTGTGGAAAGAATTCCAAAAGAAAAAAGTGCATAGATATCTCTGCCTAAACGGTCGCACCCAAAGGGATGTGACCAAGATTCAAAGGCTGGATAGTTCACAGCGTCCAAATCTATTCCATTGGGAGCCTCAAAGGAAAAAATTCCTAACAAAGCAAATACACTAAAGCAAATCATATAAACCCTCATAGGTTTACTCATTTCGATTTCCCTGCTAACAAAGAATTCTTCGAATCTTGGTAGATAAGAGCAGCCCGATTCATTCCGTAAATCATACTACCCGTATAAACTAAAAGTACAGACAACAAAGCCTGATCCATAGATTTAATTGCGTAGTAAAGGGAACGGCCAATCCCAGGGAAAAAAAATATTTCCTCAACAACCATCGCTCCTGAAAGTAAAGAACCCAGATCAAGAATTACTAAAACAATAAAGGTGGGAAGTAATTTTGGAAATAAATTCTTAAATAGAATAATATTTCGTGGAATTCCTCTCGTCTCCAATAATTTGAAAAGGGGGGTTTCCAATTCTATCTTCGCCTGACTCGACAGATAAAGTTGTAACCTAGCATAAACTCGAACTCCCAGACTCAGTGATGGAAGTATAAGATATGAAAAAGATCCGAATTCATATCCACCTGGAGGCAGCAGTTCCCATTTATAAAAGAATAGAATCAATAGAAAAAGGGAAAAAATAAATATAGGAGTTGAAAGCATTAATTTAGAAAAGAAATCGATAGCCTTTAGTGCTCTGGGTGAATCCAAAAAATACAGACTAAATCCAATAGAAGTAAAAACCCCAAAAAGAATTGCAAGAATTGAAATTTGAATGGTTGGAAATATTCTTTCACCTAAATGAGATAGAACGTTTTCTCCACTTTCCGTCTTCCCTTCTTTCAATAAAAAAAGATAACCATAGAGATCTTGTAAATCTTCCAGGTAAGAATTCTGGGAACTGAGTTCCTTGATAGCAGATTCGGATAAACCAGAATCTGTGTATTGATACGCTTTATCTACTGCACGTAGCCTAACTAGTGCTATAGACAATAAACTGAGTAAGATGAAAAATGAGAGAAAACGTAGAAATTCCTTAGCCAACAACTAAAACTTTCTTAATTTCTTCCAAGGATTTAGATTTAATGATCTTTTCTCTTTCATCAGGTTGATTTAAAGTTTTAGCGATCATAGCTAGAGTTTTAATATGTTCTTGGAATTTAGATTTTGGAACAATTAGAAGAATAAAAATATGTACTGGATTAGAATCTATGGAATCAAAGGCGATTCCCTGCGGAGATATTGCCATAACAGACTTTAAATTCTCTACAACTGAGATGGAACAATGTGGAATTGCTACTCCGCTACCTATTCCAGTGGACATAGATTTTTCCCTTTGAAGAAGAGATTCAACAACTTCATTCCTCTTAGAGATTTCTAATTCATTCGTATGAACTAAATGATCTACCATTTGTTCTATAACAGATTCCTTAGTTTCAGCTTGAAAATCGAAAATCACATTGGATTCATTTAGGATTTCAAGTAAATGGTTCATTGTTTATTGCCTTTCATTGGTCTGCTTGCATGAAAAAATTTGAGAAAGAATCCTTCCACCATAAAAAATAATATCATTAGGAATCCTAAAGATTGAACTGTAAATTGAAAAGTTACTAAAATTATTTGCAGAGATAAAATAATCAGCCAAGTAATTTGTTTTACCCAAAATGAAGAGTAAACACTGCTTCCTGGCATTAAACAAGCTAAAAAGAAAACATTAGCTTGAGTTGCTATGCTGAGATAAGGCAGAGAATCCATATTCTTGTAGTAAGGAATTACTGAAATGATTAGAATCCAAAAAAGTGCATTTAATGAAAGAAGCCTACGAAAAATAAATAAGGCTGATAAAGACAAGGCATAAATCGAAAAAGATTCAAGTAGGCTATATTGGTTTAAACCAAACAAGCCTTGGTAGTCAATAGCAGTCCAACCTTCAATTAGAACCCAAGGCATGCTTGAAGAATCAATACTTATCCCATCAATGGAAACAAATCGTGAACTTAAAAGTAATACAGCCATAGGAAGTAAAAAATATGGGAATCGTATAGAAAGGTAATGTTGAAAGAATGAATAAATTCCTAAACCTATAACACAAGAAAGCCCAAGCCACAATGGACTCATCCATTGAACAGGTAGAACCAACTCAAGGAATAAAATATGAATAAGTAGTCCTAATAGATAAACATATTTATTGTAAATTCTATGTATTGCATAGAAACCAATATATGGAATGAATATAGCCGCTAGCGAAATCAAAGAATTAAAAAAGCCAAAGTAGACTAAACCTATTTGTATGCTGCTGAATAGAAAAAATGTAAGAGCATCAAAAATAAATTCTGAATTAAAAACACTCCAGCCTTTATTAGTAAATACAACTCTGTCCTTAAGCATTAGCTGTTAAACCCTTATTAGTTTGCTCTATGTTAGGATACTTCAAATCTTTAATTTTCGATCGAAAATCAATACCTGAAGGGCAATAGAAAGTACAAAGTCCACATTCTATACAAGACTCAATGTAAAATTCTGAGCGATTGTGAATCAATGCCTGGGGATCCGCCTGGGTTGGACAAATTGCATCACAGTCATTACACTCCGTACATGGTAACTCACGATTTTGTCTTGGATGATTGACAGAAAGAATCAAATGTCCTTCTTCATAAATATTATAAAAATATTCATCCGATCGTTTCATAATCCTTGAAGGTTGATCGAATGAATTTAAGGATAGATATTTGTATTTCTTAAAGAAGATTTTGTCCAAGAAACGAAAGCTTTGTCCATTGGAAATAAGGAAGTATCTTTCTCTGCCATCAATACGTCCATTTCCATCCACACATTCAATCGCTAAGTGACGTTTGGTGAAAGGAATATCATAATACAAACATCGAATTAAATGCCAAATCGTCTCTCCTCCCAGAAAAAAGATTCGCCCTTTGTCACTCTTATCAATACCATAAATATTTTTTTGTAATTCTTTCTGTAAAAAATAATCAGGTATTCCCAGTGGATATTTGTAACGGCCAGTAATCTTGTTCTTAGTCGGATCTAAGAAATTGTGAATTTTTTTGTTGGGGAAAATAGAAGATAAAAAATTATCTAAATTTGCAACTTCATTTGGATAATCAGATTGAAGGATTTTGGTAAAATTAGGGGAAATTCTATTCGTATGGGAGCTAAGAACCAATTCATTTTCTTCACCTTTTGCAAACTCAGTTAGGTAATTCCAAAGTGCGGTCTTATGATAATCTAAAGAATATACCCCATTCTTTTCAATTAAATTCAAAAATCCATTTGCATCTAACTTTGGTTCAATGAAGTTATGTTTAGATTCTAAACTTCCATCTTGTGTAAGCTTAAAGTAATTTTGATTATTTTCTTTGAGTTGTTCTACAATTCCGTTGGCAGAAGATAGAATTTTATGTGTGGGAGTAATTCCTAAAACATCCCCTAGCTGGACTCGTCTTGGGAAATCACCAAACGAATCTGTTGTTTCGTCTTGGAGGATTTGAAAGCTGCCCTGCCAGAGAGTTTCGTTTTTCTTCCCTTTCTCGTGGTGCCTTCGGGAAAAGGAACGTGAGGGTAAAGGGAAGCGCAATGTTTTAGCTTGCGGTCTTCACCATGTAAATTTCATCTTTAATGGGAAGTTCTTTCTTAAGATTCTTAATGTAAGGAAGTATGTCTCCCATTTCTTCGTAAAATTCACAATCTGATTGCATTCTTCTTGCAACAGTGAAATATTTATAAAGCTTTTCCTCGCCTGATCTCTTGGACCATTTCTTCTTATTGCATTTTACCCGAAGAATATATTTATCTTGTTCTGATTCATAATTTCTAACTACAACGCACTGGATGCAATTTGCACAGTAAACCTTCTCGCTCATTCGAATACCTTATTCCTTGGGTTATGAATGTACCAGATTTCTACTAGACAGCCTCTTGTCAAGCTAGATTAGTCGATACATCTTGTTGCACTGTAGCTGGAGATTTTTTTCTCCAGATGAAAGCTTCACGCATTGATTGGAAGGCAACATAGAAAAATCCAATCGAATAGAGGACTAAGAAACCCACAACATAGGGCTTGTCCAAAGCGAAGCAAAGATAAATACAGAATGCACAATAGCATCCCATAAGAAATTCCAATCCAACGTGTATATCAAGTGGAATAGTATATTTCATTCTATCTGCCAAGAGATCATTTTTAGATTCGATTTTCATCTTGGGAGTTCTTTTGAAGCCAGATTGAATACCTAAAACTGCTTCCAACCAAGCTCTCGTATTCACAACGGCAATTCCTGTTCCGATAACAACCATTACTGGTAAAAAAAGCAGTCTTCTCTTCCAATCAGGGTAAATTTCTTTCTGAGAATATGCATAGAACACCATCGGTCCTATAGACCCAATGATGAGAATTGTAGCTGTAGGCCCAATAATTCCAAGAGAAAGAGTATAAAAATTTATTCCTGACCAATATTCCATCAAAAGCAAAGGAGCTGTTAATAAAATATTAATAATCATAAAAGGATGAACGGAATAATTCACTAAATGTGTAATAGCCTCTGCCTTAGTCTTCCAATCCAATTTAGCTTTCCAAATTTTTGGCAGAAGTTTAACTGCAGTTTGGATAGATCCCTTGCACCAACGAAATTGTTGCGATTTATAAGCATTCATAGTTGCTGGGATTTCTGCCTTACAAACTACGTCTCTAAGGTATTGAAATCTCCAACCACGCATCTCAGCACGGTAAGAAAGGTCAAAATCTTCAGTAAGAGTATCATGCTCCCAACCACCAGCATCAATGATACAATCCTTACGCCAAACTCCAGCAGTACCGTTGAAGTTCATCCAAAGACCAGAACCATTTCGTGCAACCTGCTCAATCATGAAGTGACCATCGATACCATAGCACTGAGCTTTGGTTAAAATATTATAGTCTGGGTTCAAGTGCCCCCAACGAGCTTGCACCATACCGATATTAGGGTCTGTAAAGTAGCCTATAGTTTTTATTAAAAAGTCTGGATCAGGTACAAAGTCCGCATCAAAAATTGCAATGTATTCGCCACTAGCTTTTGCCATGCCCTCATCCAATGCACCTGCTTTGTGTCCTTGGCGGTTGGTTCTATGTAGATGCTCTATCCAAAATCCTTTCTTAGCATAGTAATCCACTAGTTCTTTTGCTTTATCAACCGATTCATCAGTAGAATCATCTAATACTTGGATTTGTAATTTATTTTTAGGATAACGGATTTTAACAGCAGAGTCGATCAATCTATCAATAACGTAAAATTCATTGAAAACAGGAAGTTGAACTGTAACGATTGGCAATGTCTTTGGTTTTTTTAAATCTAAAAGCAATGCTTCTTCAGAATCACACTCTGTTTTGTATTTTTTGTATAAATAAACCATTATGTAAGTATGGATTCCAAAATAGAAAAGAACCAAGATATCCAGGAAGTAGATGGTAAGAAATGCAATTAGAATGGCAAAAGTCATAGTATTTCCATAGAAAAGGATGCTTCCCCTTAGTCAATGCAAATTTGTGCAGTGCATAATTAAAAAATTCCAATTTCTAAGAATTTTTCTTTTCCTACATCACAAGATAAAATAAGATCTGTTCTGTGCGATCTCTCCAAGAAATTTATTTACCAATCCTGGAAATAGTTATTTCACTTTGCGTAGGTTTATTGTTCATAGCTAGCCAACAAATTCTTGTTACTGCATCTAGTGAGACGCTTACCTTATTTACGGAATATCCAGAGCTAGTCATGGTTTCCGTAATTGCCTTCACTATTGGATATCTTTTTTATGCATTTGCATCAGAGTCTTGGAAGAAAAATATTTTGCTAATTGCAAATTTAGGAATTTTCTCTTCAGTAATTTGGATAATTATTATTCTAGATAGACCCATACTTCTTGAAAGTATATTCTATCAGAATTCAACAAGAATATTAATAGGATCTTCTTTTATTTTAATAGGGATAATGCTAGCTGACCAAAAGGAAGTTCAAAAAGGCGGATTTCTAATTGGAATGCTTGCTTACCTTTTTCTAAATGATTACTTACGGTGGAGCAATGAGGATTTAAAATGGATTCTTCTATTTTTATTTGTAAGCTTGTTTATTAATTATTTACTTAGAACTAATATTGTTTTAAAGAATCAATTTCTCCCAACAAGACTCTCTCGTAGGAATTATAAATATTTCATCCCACTTTACCAAAGCTTCTTAATCCTATTTATTCTAATTATTGGAACTTACATCTATAGGAATTTATGGGATTTTGATTTGCTGCTTATTATTTTTCTTTCAACTTATACAATTATTAGAAGTATAGCAATCTATAAAATTCCAGAGCAAGTGCATAGATATGGTTTTATATATGGGAGACAATTACTTACCGCTTCCTTTATTCTTTATGCAGCTAGTTTTTCTTGGAATGGTTTATTTTATCCCTTACTTCTTATTGTCGCGATTGGTTTAGGTTTTTATAGACCATCTCAATCAAATGAAAAATTCAACAAGCTACCTCTTCTTCTTGGATTACTTAATTTATTTGTACTGGCCTTAGTTATTTTTCTCTCTAAATATAATTTGCTTTTCATTCATTTACTCATTATCCTATATGCAATTATCTATCTTCCGATTCAGAATAAAACGATAATGAATCCTATAGACAAGCAAGCTCCTCTAATTGTTGGAATGTTGCTTTCAATGTTTTTATTTCAAATTCCAACTAAAGCCCTAGCACGTTCAGTTCGTACACAGCCAAGTATTCAGATTGAACCAATTCCCTTTTATCTGAGCAATCTATTTGATGAAAATCAAATCTATACATTTATTCAATCTACTCTACCTTTTTCTAGCCCTATAGAATTTCCAACTGAGGATGAAATTAAAGGAAGCATCCCCATTCTTGGATTCAATAAAGATAACAAATATTTAAGATACTATTCTATTTATCTCACTGAAAAGAAAATTCCCCATTATATCATAGTTTCTGAATCTATCCTAGAGCAAGCAAACTCAAGTCCACTTCTCAGTAGCATGGAATCTGTTTCCTATCCTGGATTTTCGATCTACTACTATCCAAACTCTTTAAAACCAAGTTGGTCCTCTAAGCTTTCAAAGGATTGGAAATTTGTATCTATCCAAGATAAAATAAAAACAATTAGTGATTGGAAAGATCAATATACCTTGCTAAATCAGATTTATACTTATGGTGGATCCGATATGAAAACAGAGGTTAATACTTATAAAAAGTTAATTCATGATTCCATATTAGAATATTGTAAATTCTTTTCAGAACAAGAAAGATACAATGATACAATTGAATGCATTGATCTTTCGCTTAACTATGGTGAAGTAGATAATGAAATTAAAGAAATTTCCTTCAATGCAATGAATTATACAACTCCGTCCACTAAACATATCCGTTTGTTAAAAAATCTTTCTATAGATTCTCAATATAAAATTAAAAGTTTATCAAAATTATATCCGCTCTATGAATCATTAGATGATTATAAGAATACCATAGATACAATAGGTCAACTTAAAATAGCTCTATTAGCACTAGAGAAAAAAGAAGAATTACAAGATCTAGAAATTGATGAAGCAAGGTATTTTATCAAGATGAACAAATGGGAAGAAGCAAGTTCTTCTATAAGTTCAAATTTTAGAAAAAATCCAGATTCAATCGTCTGGCAAAGATTAAATGATGAGCTTGAGAAATGGAAGGAATCCAGAAGACAATCCTGGACTCCACGCATTCCTATTGAAACGAAAGGTATAAAATAAATTTTTAATAAGATTCTGTTTTATTTAATTTTTCTTCGCTTCATATACATAGCGAGTGTTTTGGATACTTCTGATTGAACTTTCTTTCTAAACATTGGCGTCCAACCTAATAATAATCCAGGTAAACCCATTGCCATACGAGACCATTTCCAGAAGGGGAAGGAATCTTTGTGCTCAATGATTTTTCCGTCTTTGAATTTAAATTCAGCATGGATTTTATTGTGAACAGTTCGTCCAGTTTTTGAAAATTTATAAACAGCTTCCCAATCAGCAGTGCCTTTAGAATCATCAGCAGAAGCATTCTTGCATTCTATCGTTCCATTAGGATCCATTCCTTCTAAGAGCATGGCCCACATCCCATAGCATTCTCTACCTTTAAGATTCTGAAATGCTGGATCTGAGAAAGTTGCTTCTGCATGGTAGGCATCTCCCATCTTGTCAGCTTTTCGTTCTGAAAAAGCCTTATAAAAATCTCGAATTAATTGTTCATTTGCGTGCATGGTTGCTTACAATAGAATATTGATAATTTTATTCAAGATATAAAATGGGAATTCATACAAATTTTAACATCAAATATGAATAGGATGTCCAAGACTTGCTTCAGCCGCTTCCATGATAGTCTCAGAAATAGTAGGATGGGCATGGATTGATCTTGCTAAACTATGAATTGTTAATTCAGCATTGCACGCTAGAGTAATCTCATTGATCATTTCAGTTGCCGATGTTCCAACTATATGAGCTCCCAGAATGGCATTTGTTTTCTTATCACGCAATATTTTGACAAAACCCTCAGAATCTCCTGCAGCTCTTGCTCTTCCGTTCGCAGTGTACGGAAATTTTCCTACGGCATAATCTAGTCCTAACTTTTTAGCCTTTTCTTCTGTAAGACCAACTGATGCAACTTCAGGATGACAGTAAGTACATCCTGGTATAGCATCATAATTTAAGAAATCAAATTGAAGATTTTGGGGATTTCCTTCTTGAATGGAAATATGTTCAGCCGCTCGGATCCCTTCACTGGATGCGACGTGAGCAAGTAAAGGAGTTGCGATGCAATCTCCTATAGCATAAATATTCTTTACTGTGCTTGAGTAATAAGAATCTACATCAATAAAATTTTTTGAAGTCTTTACACCCAATTGATCGATTCCCAAATTTTCAGTGTTAGGCATAACTCCTATGCCAACAATTACCTTATCTATATTTATTTTAATTTCTTTGCTATCCTTATCTTCTAAAGTCAATTCAACTTGCTTAGAAACTTTTGCAGATTGAACTTTAGTTGAGGTATGGAACTGAATTTTTCTTTTTTGGAAAGATCTTTCTAAAGCCTTAGAAGAGTCAGTATCTTCGTTAGGAAGTAAATTAGGTAATGCCTCGATCACTGTTACCTCAGAGCCCATAGAAGCATAAACATCTGCGAATTCGATACCAATTGCACCTGCACCAATGATAGCTAGCTTTTTAGGAACAGAATCTTGAACCATTGCTTCACGACTAGACAGAACTTTATCTTGGTCAAAGGGCAGGAAAGGCAGAGGTCTGGGTCTTGCACCAGTTGCTATAATGAAATATTTAGAACGGATTGTATCAATCACCTTACTATCATTATCTTTAACTTGAATTGTATTTTTATCTAGGAAGATTGCAGATCCTTGTATAACAGGTATTTTGTTTTTCTTCATTAAAAAATCGACACCCGATGCCATCGCATCAGCTACTTTTCGTGAATGTTTGACAACATCAGGAAAGTTAAAGCTAAGTTTCTCAGCCTTAAGTCCAAATTGAGTAGCTCCCTGCATCTCTTTGTATAAGTGTGCACTTTGTAAAAGAGCCTTAGTTGGAATGCATCCCCAGTTGAGGCAGACTCCACCCATTTTATCTCTTTCGATGACTGCAACGGAAAGTCCAAGTTGTGCCGCACGTATTGCCGCCACATAACCACCTGGCCCACCGCCTATTACGACTACTTGGAATTCTTTAGATTGATCAGACATTCTTGCACCTCTAGTGCAAACGTATCATCTTTTCTTCAATACGTAAAGGATTCTTCCGCCTGATCTACGGAATTTTTCCCCTGAATACCCACCAAATTGATTGAGAATTTCAAATTTTCCATCTTTAATGGAATTCTCTAGTTCACGAGGATAGAATACTCTCATAACATGCTTATCTTTAATGTCTGATTTATCTAGATGATATACATAGTTCACTTCAACCATAGTTTGATCATCTGCTCTTGTTAATCTAAATCCGCGATTCCTTCGAATATTTGTTGATCCTATTTTAATATTAGCAACTAAACCTAGGGGTTTACGTTTAATTCTTTTAATAGGCTCTGCATTCCAGACATCCAAAATAAGAATGCCCGCAGTTTTTAAATTTTTGTAAGCGTTTTGAAAATAAGTTTTGATTTCTTCATTTGTTGTTAGATAATTAAAAGTACCAAACAAACAAACGATACCGTCAACAGGAGATTTAAGTTGGTAATCTTCCATCTTTCCCACTTCGAATTTACAATGAGGAAATCTTTTTTTTGCGATATCTACCATTTGAGGGGAGGCATCGATTCCTAGAATTTTGAAGCCCATTCCTTGTAGATCTTTGACGTGCTCTCCTGAACCACATCCTATATCGAGAGCAGTTTGAATCTTATGTCTTTTAAATACTTCTGAGATAAAATGTATCTCTTCATCAAGACGTCTGCCTGGTTTTTCTATTTCGAAATAGTATTCTGCAAGATCTGAGTAAAGTTTCAATTCTTCCCCCCGAGAAAAAGGATTCAGTCCTGACCTTCTATCCCGATACTAATATTATAACGGCAGAATCATCATGAAAAACAATCGAATATTTTTAATCCCTCTTTTCCTTGCGATTCCTTTTATATATTTATTATTAACTGGAACAAAAGAAACCATCATTTTAGGATTTATTTCCTTAGCTCTATTAACTTTATTTTTATACACTCTCAAATTAATGAGTGGAACTGAGAAATTTGAAATCAATTCCTCAGAAGAAGATTTAGAAACGAAGATACAATCTGAAACATCAGATGATAGTTTCCAAACGCAAGAACAATCTATAACTGAAAGTGAAATTCTCAATTCATCGGAACTATCCGTAAATTTTCCAGAGAAAAAAGATCAAATACAAACTAGTAAAGATTCGAATGTTTCAAATAGAAATCTTAATTCTCTAAGAAATCAAATCGAAAGACAATCTATGTCGTTTATCGAAAAAGCTACTGATGTAAATAATATAATCCCCATTAATGTAGGGATCAGGGATATTAGAAAAAGCCGGTTTAAGAAAGAAACTCTTGGCCCAATGGCACGTAGTTTCATTCAAGAATTGCCTCTACGAATTAAAACGGTTTCCATACTTTTCTGTATTTATGAGAATTCTATTTTCAAAGAATTCTTAATGCAACGTGGCTCCTTATTTATTGATTGCGATACAGATGCAATCTTAGAAGCAGAGGATTCTGTTTGGGAATCTTTGATACAAAATGAATCAGTCCTAAGTTCAGACGGAAAGAATCTATATGTAACAATTGCAACTCCAACCAAAATTTTGGGCATGGTATCTCTAGAATCAATATCTGGGTTTCTTCCAAATGAAAAAAGATTGATTGAGCTTGAATGCGAAAAATTCGCTCTTGATTGGGAAGCAAGAACAGATTATGAACTCGCAATTCTTGATCCCAAAACTCTCGTATATAATAAGAATCACTTCAATACAATTCTAAGAGAAAAATTCTTCACTAGAGAAGAGCATTTTTCACTCTTTGCAATTGAAGTTAGTGAATCTAAAAACCGAGAAGAATTTATTTCTTACTTAGCAGAGAATTTGCCTTTTTCTATCTATCGTTTAGATGAAAGCAAATTAGGATTTTTCTTAGTATCATCTGAGATTGATAAACTTTCGGGTCAACTAGATGCTATCGTCCAATCTTTAGATGAGCAAGGTTTTTTTGTTGAATTCTATGTTGCCTATTCTCCTAGAACTAAGAAATTAGAATCTGCCTTAGAATGGGAAGAAGATCTTAATCAACAATTACTATTAGCAAAAGGGAAAAAATCTGAATCACCCAAGCAAGTCGTGAATGGATAAAAAATAAAAATATATGGATCCATTGTTAGATGAAAAATTCATACTTACAATTTCTCATGTCTTTCCAGACTTCATAAGAAAGTCTCTGCATATACAGGCGATAAGAGAAGCATACGGACCATCCAAAAATGAAGGAATTTGTTATGAAAGTTGCACGAGGGTTCCTTTTCATGGAGAAGTGAACGGTTCCATGTTTCTAACTATGGATGGCTATACTAAATTAAAATTACTGCCTAAAATTGCTTCAGGATTTGGGATAGATCCAACAACACAATCTCATTCTTCATCTATTGTATTAGAATTTGCGAACCAAATTTCCGCAGGCTTAATCAATGAGATGAGACAGGGAAGATTTGAAATTGATATAGCTCCTCCAGAAATTTGGAATCACAAAGTATTCCCTATTGACTTAGGAGCTTATAGACAATATATATTGATTTATTTTTTGGCGGATAAAAGAGAAAGACTTAATCTTGGCAGAATAAACTTAATTCTATTACTTGAAAAATACAAAAATGCGATCCAAGAACATTCTACCAGTAGTGTTTCTAATTTGGAATAAAATTATTGACTGATAAGTTTTCCTTTAGCTTTCCTAGCACAATAAAATAATCTAATATTCAAATTTTTAAAAAAAATCATATAAATTACTATTCCTAGATATTAATATAATATAGATTGTATCATATTATATGGACGAAAATAAAAAGGAACCCTATTCTAATTCGCCTAAAGATTCTGTCTTTTCTTCTAAATCGGTTTTTGATATTGATAATGGTTTAGAGTTAAAAATAGATCCTGATGGATTAATAGCAACCATTTCCGTCCGACCTTATATGCTTACAGCTAGAGAAGTTTCCATTTCTGATATTTATTATACTTTTGAGAGATATAACATTTCAACAAAGCAGGTATTGGAAGATAAAATAAAAGGAATTCTTGCAGAAATTAATGAGATAATTCAGAAGAAAGAAAATTTAAAAGAAATTCTAGCCTTTGAAATTGCAAAAGGAACTCCCCCCCTAGAAGGAGAGGATGGTTGGATTAAATTTTTATTTCCAAGAGCGAAGAGAGTTACAATCAAAGAAGATGGGACAGCAGATTTTAGAAATATCGAACGTTATGTCCATGTCAAGAAATCGGATAAGGCTGCCATCGTTTTTGAAGGTACAAATGGAAAAGATGGCATTAATGTTTATGGTGATGTGATTCATCCTAAGCCGATCAAGAAACCAAAGTTGATTGTTGGTAAAAATATTTCATCTTCTAAGGAAAGGTTCGAAGAAGATCCTAATAAAACAGTTGAAGTATATTATTCAACATGTGATGGCGTGATTTTCACAACTGAAAATTCCGTTACCGTTTCACCAGAATTAAATATTGAAACTGATGTTGGTCTCGAAACCGGAAATATTAATTTTGAAGGAACTATTCGAGTTAAAGGGAATATAGTTGAAGGAGCAGTTGTTAACTGTAAATCGAATCTATTTGTTTCTGGAAATGTTGAGAGTAATGAAATTCAAGTTGCTGAAAATCTCGAAGTAAAAGGCGGCATCAAATGTAAAGATAAGTCTAAGGGCAAAATTATAGTCAAAGGCGATCTTAATGCAAAATTTATCGAAAATGCAAATGTTGAAGTTCATGGAGATTTAGTAATAGAAAACTATATTTTACATTCAAATATTCATTGCTTAGGAACAATTTTTATTTCTTCCGATACTGGTTCAATTATAACTTCTGATATTGTTTGCTACCAAGCAGTCTCTGTGTCGAACTTAGGTTCATCAGCACAACTAGATACTACCTTAGAGGTAGGATTTCATTTCTTAAATGATTCTCTATTTACCTTGGGCTCTGAGAAATTAAAATCATTCCAAGCAGAATTAGAAGAAATTGAACCTAAGTTAATAAAAATAAAAGAAGTTATCCAACGTTCTCGGGGTAAATTAGATGAAGCAAAGAAATTAGAATTCAAGAATTATTTCGAAGCTTATGCTAAGAAAAAGAAAGCTGTAGATGTTTTTGCATTTAAATTAGATCAACTTAAAACAGAAAGGTTCAATTCTGAACCAGTAAAGGTTGTAGTCAGACACGGCGCTTTCCCTGGAGTTACGATTAAGTACAGAAGACAGATTGAAAAGATTTTCAAGTACCAATCTTCTTTTATGTTGAATTTTTTTCCAAGTCAAGAAAAAGCTGTAATGGTTGCCTGGAAATCTAAAAAGGATTAATTGTTTGTTCATCCATGAACAAATCAGAATTTAACACAGAAAATACTTTAGCAATCCAATCTACTATTAACAATTTGGCTCAAGAAGCTGGTTTTGAGTTATCTGGATTTACTTCTGCAAATATTAAAGAATCCGACCAAACTAATATTCAATCTTTTATTGATAAAAATTATTTTGCATCGATGAATTGGTTTCCTGAAAGACAGAATATTCGTATCCGATTTGAAAATCTAGGATTCCCTGTTGCGAGTTGCATAGTTCTAGGTCTAGTTTATAAACCTAGCAAAGAATCAGAAGAGACCTGCCAAACTATTTCAAAAGCAGTATCAAGATATGCTTGGGGTAAAGACTACCATAAAGTTTTAAAAGAAAAAGCTAAACCTATTATGAATTATCTAAGGGCTAGTTTTCCAAATTATAAATTTAGACAGGCTGTTGATTCTCTACCTATTCCTGAGAAAATTCTAGCAAGAGATGCAGGACTTGGATGGATCGGGAAGAACACAATATTGATTAATTCAAACTTAGGTTCCTATTTCTTTCTCACTGTAATTTTATCTGAATTAAATCTTCACAAGGAAGATGAAACACAAGATGCGTTCAAAATGTACCAAAAAGATCGATGTGGAACTTGTACTGCATGCATGGACGCCTGCCCAACTAAGGCTATTGTACAAGCTTACCAATTAGATTCTAATTTATGTATTTCTCATAACACAATTGAACTAAAATCTGAAATCCTACCAGATAATGTAAAAAACCATGGATGGATATATGGCTGTGAAATTTGCCAAGAAGTCTGTCCATGGAATAATACTGTAGCAAGAAAAAAAAATATTCAAACCAAAGTAAAAGATTTTGATCCAATAGATTTTTTTTCAGAATCGAAAAGTGATTTAGCTGAATTGAATGCTAAGAAGTTTGATGAGCATTTTGCGCAGTCAGCAATACATCGCATTGGATATAAGAAATGGAATAGAAATATTAAAGCAAAATAATCTCTATCTATTTAGGAAAATCAGGTGAATTCAAATTTTTAAGTATTCCATCTTTTAACAGAGAATGATTTTCCATAGCAATCATATTAATTGCTGCAGGAATTATATAGATACCCTTCCAAGAAAAATATCGATATTTATAAGAGTCTTCTTCTGAAATTTTATCAACATTTTTTTCTTGGTGTTGGATTGCCTGCTTCCATGATTTAAAAATATTTTCTAAAGAAGGATTACAAGGGCTATAGTCCAATTCATCAGCAGTACGAACTATAATTTCTGATAGCTTAGGAGGTAAAGCAGGTGCTTGGAAAAGATCTCGAATCATTGTTAATTCCTGCTCTATCTCAATTTGAGATACTTTAGGAAGAGGGACAAACGTTCCAAATCGAATTGCAAAGGGAAGATAGGTTGCAAATTTTTGATCATTCATCTGCATCTTTTCTAAGGCTTTACGAATGCTTAACCTAGCAACATCATTCGGAAAATCCAGCTGAGTGTCATTTAAACTACGCGTAAGATTAATAGCGTTCTGAGTAAGCTTAATTTTCTCTACCCAAAATAGTTCTAAAGTGCTAGAATTCATAACTAATTCTCAATTTCTGATCTAGCGTTCTTTTTTCAAGAAGGAAAACATAGAAAATTTTCTGCTTGGTACTTAGTAAAATAGAAAGATTTCCACCAAGAGGGGAATCTATGGCTAAAGAAGTATGGAAGGAATTAACAGAAAGGAAAGCGGATTTTCAACATATACTAAGAGTATTAAATCGTTATTATGAAAACCGCGAGACTAGTAAACAATTAGGGCAATCCCATTTATTTCGAAAAAGACTTACCGAAGAATCCGAATCCAATATCCAAATTTTCATCAAAAAATTTGGCAATTATGAATATCTCATTCACGCAGAGCTTCAATCGACTAAGCAATCCTTAGAGAAGGACACTTGGATTCATATAGATGGAATCTCAGAGGAAAGAGAACAATTGCAAAAAGAAGGAATCACAGAGCATCCTCTCTTTTCTATTTTAGGTATAGGTGATTTGTATAAAGCGAATACGAATATTACTCCTAGGACTGATCTACCAAAATAAAATTCTTCTTGCTCTTAGTTCGCAAACGTTAACTAATTGACTAGCATGCGATATTGGATTCTGTTAGCATTTTTCCTTTTAAGCCAGAGTGTCACTAGCGACTCTACTAGAGGAAAAATCCAATACGATCCTAAGCCTGAAGAAGGTTATTTCCAAGGATGGAATTACTCCTTCAAAGATAAAGACACAATAATTTTTGTTACTTTCTTGGTGAGTAATTTAGGACCGGGCTCTCTCAATAATGGAGTTAGCCTATATATTCAATCTAAGAAAACTGGGATATATTATTCTACCAAAGAGTTTGCTGGCTATGACTTAGATGTTACTTCTGGTGTTTTTGGACAAAAATCTGGGACGAATAGGTTTTATAAAAAAGACAATAAAGTCACCATAGAAGTTAGATTAGAAGATGTGAGTTTGGATTTAAATTTCCAAGTTGGAAGATTTCCAATTCTAGCTTTGTCGAATGGAGAATATCCTTTAGATCCTTATGCTGGATTCTTGCGCGCCGACATAGGATTTGCTAAAGCAAAAGCTACAGGCGAATTGAAATTCAAGGAGCAGCTGATTCCCTTAAAAGGTCATGGAAGTCTCGAACATTTGAATACAAATGTTGAAGTATATAAATTTAGTAAGAGTTGGGAAATTCTCCGTGCTTATTCTTCCAATGGTTGGAAATTTTTCTATGGTGGCTTTACAGCGACTGATAATTTTCCTAAAAAATTCTTCAAGAGATATGCTATTTTAAATGAGAAAAATGAAATAGTTTATTCAGGAAATGTAAAAGAAATTGAGGTTACAAAATGGATTTCAAATTCCTTTTCAGGTTATGAAATTCCTGTTGGACAAGAATTAAAATTAGAAGAAAATGATAAGTGCAAGGTAATAATTCAAGATTCTCGAGATTTAGGTGAAATAAATGTCTTATCTAATATAAGCGTAGTATTGCGTCTTTTTGTTAGAATGTTTTTTGCAAGACCCTACCAAATTCACAAAGAGACTAAAGTAGAATGGAATTGTAATGCAGATACTGATTCAGAAGAGAATTTAAAATTTAACACTGGAACTCATTCCTATTATTTAATCAACCGTTAACTTCAATCCCTCATAGGCAATTATAATTTCCACATTATGTTCGTAGCCTTTTATCTCATCTTCAATAATCTGCATAGCCACTTCATCTGTATGGTCTGGTTCAAAATGAGTTAATACAACCTTCTTTACTCCCAAAGCTTCAGCAGCTTTAACAGCCATACTAACAGATGTATGTCCCCATCCAATTTTTTTCTCAGATTCTTCAGTGCTGTATTGTGCATCTATTATCAAAATCTCACATTTTGCTGAATTTTGATTCCATTTTTGAATAGTCTCTAATTGGTTCTCTCTTAACTCTACATCCGTACAGAAAAGAACTGATTTCTTTCCATTGGAAATCTGATAACCTGTGCAGGATCCTGGATGCATCAATGGAAAAGGGGTCAGAGTATAGTCCTTTACTTGGATAGCTTGGTGTTCTTCTAAATAATGAAAATTTTTCTGAGAAGCCATAGCAGAGAGGGTTATTGGAAAATTCTCATCCCATTGTTGGCGCTCCAATCTCTCCTGTAGATTCTTAATGCAGGAATAAAAATTGATATTTACTTTAGGCGAATAGGCTGGCTTAAAGAATGGCCAGCCTTGGATATGATCCCAATGCGTATGGGTCATGAAAATACTCAAATCCAATCCTTCAGTGAATGCCTTGCCAGCTAGAGAATTACCTAGCTCACGAATTCCAGTTCCCATATCGAAGATAAAATGATTCCCATTGGAACTTATAAAATCAAGACAGGTAGTATTACCACCAATGTTTCTTTTCAGAGTAGGAGAGAGGGAATTATAGATTTCTTCGCTTGTTATTTTCTTCTTAGTATCTGACCATTCTTGAGAAGCCTTATCAAGAATAAGCATTACTTTTTCCTTATATTCCCTAGCTGTAATTGGCGTAGGGCAAGATCCTCGAACTCCGTAAAAATTTATTTCCATTGATAAATGAACTGCTTAAATCTTATGATTTAATCCTATGGTAGATTATCGGGATGTTTAATGCAGAACTTAGGCAAAAACTTTGGAGCTTAGTAAGTAAAACGCATACCGACTCTTCTTTAGTTATTAGACCCGAATCTGCTCCAAGTTATATCCACTTCCATGATTATTTTCCAAGCAACATTAATCAACATTTTTTAGAATTAGGCTCTGGTTGGTGCGAATTAATTCTTCAATTAGCAAAGGATAATCCTAACACGGGATTTATTTCAATGGAAAGGAAATGGAATAGATTAAGAAGAGGTTTTGAATCTGCGGAGAAGCTTAATCTTAAAAATATTCAATTTTCTGCGATTAACTTCCAATGGTTCCTTAACGATATTTTTCCAGAGAATTCTTTTGACACAATTATGTTGAATTTTCCAGATCCTTGGCCAAAAAAGAAACACCACAAGAACAGATCAATTGATCAATATTTCCTCTCTACAGTATTTAAGCTGTTAAAGCCAGGTGGGAAATTTCTATTTGCAACCGACCACTTTGCTTATGCAAGGTGGACAATTAGAGAATTAAGAAAATTCAATAAACTAAAGATTAATTCTCATGAATTTTCTTTTGAAAGACCTAAGCTACCCATCTCTTCCTTTGAACAAGAAAAGATGGATGAAGGTAAAACAATTTTCTATTTAGAAAGATCTAAACCTTGAGAATACAAAGTGGCTAAATCAGTATTGCTTTTGGACCAATCTGATGGTGCTTTAGTCTGAGCAAGAATTGCGCCTGATTCATTATGGAGTCTAACCTGATTTAATTTGTCCCAAGTTATATATCCTTTTTCGATAGGAAGAATGGAAACCATTCCCTTTGCAAATGATATTTCATTTAGTTTAGATCCCTTCCATTCATAAAAGCGATCCTTTGATTTTAATAAAACAGAAGCTGATTCAATTTGGAAGGAATCTATAGGGATTTCCCATTTGTTAAAAACTCCATCATCCATATAGCCATCTTTAGAGAGTAAATAAGGGTTCTCATTAATCCATTTGGAAGCAGTAAATTTAGTATTCCCACTGTCTGTAGTTTTTACCCAATTAACTTCAGAACTAAACACACCAGCTATGGTTCCTTCTGTTGCATGGAATTTACCTGATAAATCCCATAAAAAAAAGCTTTTCTGATCGGGAGATGCAGATATATAAAAATTCCCAACAAAATTTGTCTCGCTCTCTAATTTGAGTTCAGATGAATATATACGAACAAATGTTTGCTTGTCTTGGTGAGTTGCTAACATTAGTTTTCCTTGGATTGATTCAAATGAAGCTAATCTAGAAGTTTTAGGAAGATTTGTAGAAACTTTTGCCAGCTCTTGGCCAGACTCTATATCATACTTTGCAAGGGAAAAAGCATTAGCAGCATACAGCCTTAAATCAGTTACCAAGGTTTCATACTTTTGGGAACTTTCTGTACGCCACTTTCTTGATTTAGACCTCACATCAGTTGCCACCAAGGAAGTTCCATAATTGGAAATCATAGTATCTCCAATTAATATTGGTTTAGAAATTAATTTTCCTAAAGTCGCATGTGACTGAAAATAAAGAGGTTCATCTTGGAAGGCATCACTTTGGATTTTATTGGTAAAGCTAGATGAGGGATATTTCTCATTCATCTCTCTAGCAATCATCTGCCAATTTTTCTTATCCTTTTTAGTTTCGAGAATTTTAAGATAAGCGTATAGGTAGGCTGGTGTACGATCTATCTTCAAAGCTTTTAGAATATTTTTTTCTGCAGAATCTATCTTTCCTTCTTTGAAATCTAAATAGGAGAGCTGATGAAAACTCTCTGAAAATTCAGGATTCTTTTTACTAAGTTCTTGGAAAACCTTTCTAGCCTCTTTATCCATATCTTGGTTAAAAAACAAGATTCCAATGTTAAATGATGCAATATCCAAAGTTGGATCTTTGTCCATGGCTCGATTGAATTCTTCTTTTGCAGTTTTATTATCACCTTTTCGGTAGAAGGCAACACCTTTAGCGACATTCCCAGCAGAGAAATTGTAATTCAACACTAAGGCCTTGTCTATATTTTCAATAGCCTTATCGTAATTTTTACGAGACATTTCAATCAAACCGAGTTTGTAATAGCTATAAAAAGAAGCAGGATTTTCTACTAATAAATCCCGAAACCCCTTTTCTGCTTTAGCTGTTTCACCTTTAGAGAAGTAATATGAATAGATTGCTTCACGAAAATCAGTAAAACCTGTTTTTTCTTTCCTAGCAGAAGCTTCTAATAAATTAAGTGCTTTTTCTTCTTCTCCCATTCCCACATAACACTCAGCAACCTTTACTAATAACGTTGGTTTATTGGTTTTCTGGTAAGCAGAATTATATAGTTCAGCAGCTTCCTTGAAATTTTTTCTATCATAACTTAAATTAGCTTTTTTTATAAGCGGTAGAATCGTATCAAATTTTTTGTTTTCTTGGATTACTTTTTCGGTAGATGCAATTCCTGGAAAATTTGGATCTTCCTTACTTGCTTTCTTTAAATAAGCTAGCGCTTCGTCATATTTCTCATCCGAATTTTTATCTACAGCATTTTTGAAATATAAAGAGGCAAGTCTATAAGAGACCGCAGGGTTATCTGGATATTGTTTCTTGAGAGAAAGATAGGATAACTCCGCAGCCTTCATATCGCCCTCATCTTCCTTTAAGCGAGCAACTAGAATTCCAGCGGTTGGATCTCCTTCCGTAAGAGAGTTCAATTTGGTAAGTGCAGCTTTTTCATTTTTAGCATCCTTACGACTTGAATAGATTCTTATCAATCCAATTAGGGCAGGAATATTCTCTGCATCTAATGACAATGTCTTTTGGAAGCTAGCTTCTGCCTTTGTCTTATAATTAGAAATAAAATAAGATCTACCGTATGCATTATGCACGCTAGGTTCATTCGGATTCAACTTCAATGATTGAGCGTAAAGTCTGTTCGCATCACTGATTTTGCCAGTAGACAAGAACTTATCCCCTTTTTCTATCAATTCCGATTGCTCGCAAAATAAAATAATCTTATCGTATTCAGCAGTTGAGGCTGGGTCTTTTTTGATTAAGGATTGAAGAACTAACTTGGAATCTCGGAACCTCTTGTCTTCCATTAGAAGATAGGAAAGGTTTTTATCACTCTCAACGAATTTGGGATTAATTTCACTTGCCTTTCGAAAACTTAAAGTAGCAGATTTGAGATCACCTAACTTCCATTCTGCAAGTCCTAAACGATTGAAAAGTCTTTCTGATTTTGGGAAGGCAGAGAGTCCCTTCTTGGCCCAAGCAATAGAATCCTTATATCTTCTTTCTTTATAGTATAATGCTGAATATGTTTCATAACTTGGTTGGTAGTCTTCATTTAATTTCAAGGACTTATTCAAGCTTACTTCTGCATTACGGAAATCGGATTTTAAGATGTAAGCATTTGCAAGAAAGACTAAAGGCGAAGGATTTTTAACATCCACCTTGGATGCTTTGGTATATTCCTCAATAGCAAGATTATAATCTTTGGCAGCCATAGCCTTATTCCCATTTTCAAGGAAGGAAGCCGTTTTAACTGTAGATTTATTTGATTTTAGAGAACTAGAATTAGGCGATTCTTTTTCCGCAAGGGAAAAATACTTTTCGGCTTCGGAATAATTCTTGAGCTTCATAGAAACATCACCCAACTGAGAGTAGAGTTCAGCTTTCTGTGGGAAAGTATCTGGATTGATACTCTTAAAAGATTTTAAACTCTCTGGGTATTTTGTTAATGCTTTCTCTTGGACGGCCTTCTTAAAAACATAGACAGGTTCTTTAGGATAGCTTTGCGCTAATTCCTCGTAGATAGAAAGAGCCTCTTCTTCCTCACCTAATGTAGTTTTCACTAATGCAAGAGTTATCAGAATTTGCTCATTCTTTGGTGCTATAGCACGACCTGCTTCTAGATCATTTGCCGCTGCTTCATTTTTACCAAGTTTCTGATTGCTAACTCCCGCTAAATAATACCCTTCCGAAGTAGGAAAAGTGTCAAAAGATTTTTGTGCCAAGGAAAGGGATTCCTTGTATTTTCCAACTTGGAATTCTTTGTTGCCTTGGTTAACAACTTGAACGGCCTGTTTGTATTTTAATTTTTCAGCAGGAGTTAAATTACTTTGAGCGTCATTCGTCTTAGTTGATTTGAATTCTCTACTCGCACAATTAGAATTTAGAATGAAAAGAGTGATGGTAAGAATGATTATATGTTTCATTTTTTGTCCCATTTACTTTGAAATTTCACCAAATCAGGGTAGGTGATTTTTAATTTTGATAGCGGACTGCCTTTATAAAAAGCTTCCCCTCGAGTGAGGATTCCAATTCGCCAAAGAGGTTTGCCTGTAAATTTTGATTCGTAAATCTTACGATTCCCTAGATACCAATATACTATTCCCTTCTCTAAATCGGTTTCAATTTCAAATGGTCTTTCCTTCTCAGGATCATCCTTCTTGAAAGTCCAAACAGCTATGCTTTTGGCTTTGGAATTCTGTCCACTGAAATGAAAAAAGGAGACCTCTTTATCATTCACTTCGTAAGCAAAGGATTCAGAACCGATTTCAACAACAAAGCTTACCTTGCCTTTTTTATCATCTGATGGATTGATAAAACTTCCTTCTATTTCTAAATTATCAGTGAAGAAATAACCAGAATAAAATCCATAATCTCCAGGAACCAAACGAGATGTAGATGATGAAAATTGAAGTAGCGGCTTGAAGCTTGGATCAAAACCTTTTCTTCCTGCTGTTGTCCAAAACTCAGAACGGTTAGGTGACAAAAGATCATCAGCAAAATACGGAAGAGTTACAACCTTCTTTTCACGCGGATTCAGACTAACGGATCCTTCTGCGAAAACTATCTGATCTCCCTCCCACTCTCTTGTGTATTGGATTTCAAAATCCCCTGGTGCTATCTCAGAAAGATACTGGTTACTTTGTCCTTTCAATTCTCCATCAAAGATAACATTCAGTCCTTGGGGCACAGACCCAATTCGAAGTGAGGCAGTTGAAATATCATCTTCCCATTCTTGGTAGAAATTTCTTTCTTCACCTGCTCTGATATGTATATAAATCTTTTTGGGTTCAACACCTGGCTTTGAAAATTGCACTGAGTGGGGACCATTTAAAATAGGAAGTTTTGTAATGGGAGTATTGCCTATAGATTTGCCATCAAGACTTACAACTGTATCTGAGGAGGAAGAAAAAAATTGAACAGTTCCTTGGACAGATTGTTCAAAAATACCGGCCCATTCACTGCTCGATGGTTTAAGATTTACTTTTGGATAAGAACTCTTGGATTCTGTTAGTGCTGATAAAGTATTTCCCGTTTTTAGAATTTCCCATTTATCCGATTTTTCGGTAGTAGCAGATCCCAAAGTCCAATTAAAATTCACTGAACCATATTCTTTTTGATTCACTGAATCGATAACAGGGACAGTCATTTTGATTTCTGATTCTTCTTGGGAGGGTTGGAGTTTTAGAATTACATCCACATCTTTTGAGCGACTCCATTCGGAAATTTTATCAGTTTGGATTTCTTCTGGAAGCGGGATAAAAGTATAGCCTTCTTTGGCTAGAGAGTATTTAACTTCTTCCAATAAAAAGTCTCTGATTCTTGAATCAAAATTTTCCTTAGGAAAATCAGCGCTTGAGATGGCTAAGGTAGGCTTGGTCTTATTTTTCTTCCGAACTCTATGATCGTTCTGATCAGAAACATCTTCTTGTATCTTGGGTTCATAGCGAAGAAAATTAGGTTTTTGTCTCTCTGTAGCATAGCCTTCTTGAACTTGGATAGTGCTACAGGAGTAAAATAAGCTTAAAAGTAGAAAAAATAAGATTCTATTTCTAGGAAAGGACATAGGGAGATAGTAATCCTCCTAGCACAGAATCAACGAAAAAATTAAAAAGTTTCTTTTGGATCTAGTTTTAATTTTTCCTTAGAAATATCTTTCTTTAAGTATTTTGTTTCATCAGCTTGTTTCGCTGTCTTTAGAATTTCATCAGAGCTTTTGCTTGCAGCAGATTTCTGCAACTCAGACTTAGCATCTTCTAGGCTTCCAGACGAATCCAATTCAGCAAGCTCACGACTTCCCTTCTTCAATTCATCAACTAGGTTCTCAAAACCACCGATTCTGCTTTTATGAAAGACAATTGAACCCTTGAGCTCTTCTAAGGATTTAGTTCCTAGTGGCTTTACCAGTTCTTGGTTTAATTTAGTCGATCCTGGAACAGTTACTTCTGAACCTTTTCCCAAAAATACTTCCTCTGGGCTATCGACTCTATGAACAGCAACCGCTCCTTCTAGAACGGAAACTTTCACAATGCATTCATCTTTGGCACAGGCAACAGATTTTGCATTGCTATTAGGATTTTCGACGCTTGTCATGAAAGATGTCCCACGAACACCCGCAACCAAGGTGGGAGTTACAATGTTGTAGTTCTCATTTTTCTTTTCTTTCTTAACAACAGTAACGATCTTTCCATAATTGATGTGAACATTGGTATCAGAATTCTCTGAATCTCTAAGGAAGGAGGAAACCATAATAGAAGATTTCTTAGCAACTTTCACAAGACCAGATTCTCTCACAAGAATTTCAACATTTCCATTCTCACCCGTAAGAATAACATCCTCACTTGTGAGCGACATTCCCAATTCAGGTTTAGTCTCCACGTTCTTGCGAACGATTTTTGCATCGCCTGAGAAAAAGGTAACTTGAACAGGCTGTTCAGTAGAACCAGCATCTGCTGCCACTTTTTCAGATTTTCCACTGCATGAGATTGCGAATGATATAAGTAAAACTAAAATAATATTTGTTGTCTTCATAAAAAATACTCCCGATTAATAACACATTACACTCTTTATAACACAATTCCAAGTGATTTTTTGCAAAAAAATTAAAAATCATGTTCTTAATCTTCTAGAGATGAGGATAAAAATCAAAAGTAAATCTTGTTCTCTATTACTTTAAATGAAAAATGAGCTTGTTTTTTGCAATTTTCCTAAATAAGTCTTTAATTTTTTTATGAGAAATAATAACAATATTTAGTAAACCAAATTACAAATGTTGTAACAATTGAAACAATATATTCTTATCCAAATAATAGTTATTTTCAACTTATTATATTTAAGCTGCCATAAATATAATAAGAAAAATTTCATAGACGAGCGGTTTGAACCATTAGCGGTTTATGATACCCAAACTGGCAAGGTTCGTTTCTCAAATTCGACTACTTCACACCGGATGAAATTGTTCGTACACATAACATGCACACAAACAAGCAACATCAATCTATTGCAAGGTGGTGGGTTATGCCCTGGAACAGATAATAATTTTGTAATTGATTTCTTAGCGCGCGAGATTAATCAATTAGATCAATATCGCAAAGCTTCATCTGTAAAATATGTACGTGCATGCAGCTATTCGCCGGATGGCATTTATTTTATCTGCGGCCTGAGAAGTAAAAAAGTCGGCGTTGGCTGGGAATTGATATTATTCAAAAATAGTCGTGAGCATGCTCGCATTGCTATGAATGATGAATATTCCAAGAAAAACAGTGTCACTGCATTCAAATGGTCTCAGGATTCTAAAACTGTATTTATTGTTGGAGTAGAAGGTGGCTATTACTTTGAAGTCCAGAATCAGAAAACTTTTCGAGTCAGAGGAGACCTCGAAAATTTGTATTTACCTGATTATGCGCCATTACCAAGCAGAAAGCTCTTAAGTGCTAGACCGTATGTGAAGGTTTATGATTTGAATAGCAATTTACTTTATGAAGATTTCAGTGTTGCAAAAAACCACAATTATGTGGATGCCGACGCAAGTTCCGATAACTTTATCCACGGGGGTGGGAATACTGTCTATCTAGGAAATCTGAAAAAGCCAGGCTCAACGAAAGTTTATGAAGCTTACAAAGATTCAATTTTCCTAGAACATATTTCTCTCTTGTCGATTGATAATTCTATTTGTTACAGAGGGCGAATCGGATTGACTGCTGGAGTAATTGGTTGTTACAATATGAATTCAAAAAAGGAGACTATCCTATTTATAGAAGCGAACTCTGGAATAGATATTATAGAATATTCTGTAATTCAAATGTGAAATACAGTAACTTAAGATTGCTTACTCAATTTCAATTTACTTGATACTATAATATGATTCATCCAAGGGTAAGCTGGCTAGGGATCGACTTAGTAAAAGAGTTTATTGTTCTACACAGAGCAAATGGTGGTTCTGATTACAGGCAATAGAGTTGGAATTTCGAATCGCTGTATAATCAGTTTGATTGGTAGATCCAACTCTACCATTTGACCCTGCTCCCGAGGTTGTCCAATTCGAGCAATCAGAGCTAGATGTTTGCCATTTTCCGACAATTGTTGTAAATCCACCCCAAGTTTGAACGCTCCCCATACTTGCAAAAGGTGCATCCATTGTACCAAAAACAAAAATGCCTCTGGAATTGGTGGTAAATAAAGAAGCGGAACCTGGTTCTCTAATATATTTAGCATTAGGTGAGAGCACCCAATCTATATGCTCTGCTGTTCCCGATGTTGTGCAATTATCCGAAGAACAAGCCCTACGATCTTCATCATCCACAATCATAGCTTTAAAGGTTCCAGTAGTAGGTTTATTTGCATCTGCCATGCAACGTGCATCCGCACCTAGAATGCCATTTGCATAGGCTCCTGAACCAATATCAGCTGTTAAGTCTCCATTGTAATTAGAAGCTGTTACAAAAATTCGTTTCCCCGCATTGCAAGTAACAGTAAGATTCGAAATGGAAACATTTAAGACAGTTCCTGAGGCATTTGCAGTGGCGCAGTAAAAATTAGAAGGTTGGCTCGATACAGTAACCTCATAACTACTTCCTGTTGCTAAACTCGTTGCAAATTCGAAATTTCCATCTTGGCTTAGAATTAGACTTTCTGATCCATTCAACTGCAATGTGAGACTTCCACTCGTAAGTCCAGTGAGAGAACCAGCCACTTTAAAATTTGAACCAGTTAAACTTGCGATATCTAAAATGAAGAAAGTTTCATCTGCTTTCTTAAGGTTACAATTATTCAAAAAAAATAAACCAATCAAAATATGTGAAAAAAGATATTTCATAATTGTGTGGAAACTAAAAAAAGCCCAACTTACCTAACAGTTGAAGAAGCAAATTTTATTTGAAATATGAAATTTTTTTAAAAAAAGAAAGGATTCTTTGCGGGATTTAAGACTTTCCCAAATTGTCTAGGATTTCTAAGGCTTTTGCACGCAAAATGGGGTGAACTTGAAAATCCTCTGGACTAACAGTTCGACTTGGCTCTATATTATTGGCTGGTTTAGGAAGAATTTTCGATTGGGAAGAGGAATTTGAAGAAGCATCCGTAGAAGAAGCAGGTTTGAATTTGTCTTTACCTATCCAAGTAGAAAGAGCAAAAATCATTCTCTGGAAAATTTCATCCACCTTGGACTGCATTCCTGCTTTTTTGTAATAACCGAAAGCAAGCATAGGCAGTTTGCGATCATACATGAAATAATCACCCATACGAACCAGACCATCTTTGTAGTTTGTCTTAAGATAGAGTTCTCTTGCCTTGCGAATATCGCCAGCATTGAACGCTGTGTTCGCATCTCGGATCAATTGTGCTCTTGTACTCGAATCCATATACTTTTAGACTCGGAAAGTTTTGTTATTTCCCTTACGAAATTTCTATGTCCCATTTACAGACAAATTTAGAAACTGTCTAAAAAGAGAATCATTAGGAGTAAAATCGATGAGTTATCCAGAAATCGGAAAGAAAGCACCCACATTTACAGCAAAAAATACCCAAGGCGAGAAGACAAAACTCTCTGACCTTGTTGGCAAAAAAGGCTTGGTTTTATATTTCTACCCTCGCGATTCTACTCCGGGCTGCACGACTGAAGCCTGTGATTTCCGTGATAATTTAGCCAGATTACAAAAGTTAGGTTTTAATATCGTAGGTATCTCAAAAGATGATACAAAGTCTCACCAAAAATTTACAGAAAAACAGTCTTTGAATTTTCCATTGATCTCTGATGATACAGGGGAGATCTGTGAGAGCTATGGAGTTTGGCAAGAGAAAGTATTCATGGGTAGAAGAGGAATGGGGATTGTTCGTACCAGCTTTCTACTTGATGACAAACTCAAAGTTCTTAAGGTCTATGAGAAAGTTAAAGTAAAAGGTCATGTTGATATGATTATGGAAGATATTAAATCTCTATAATCTATTTTATAGATTGATAAAATTATTTTATTTTAAGGAAATAAATAGGAATGAAAATAGAAGGAAACCAACTCTCTTATAATATTGGTGATAACAATTCAGGCTTACATTATAAGATACATTTCGTATTCAGTGGTGAGGATAAAAATATCCAACTAAAGAAATTCCAAGAACAATGGAAGGCTGGAATTTTCAAAGCAGAAATCGGCCAAACATTTACAGATGAATCAAGTAAGACAATTCTCATCGGACTTGGAAAAGCTGACAAGCTATTGATTCGAAAGATATCAGCCAGTTTCATCAAGCTTGGCAATAAATTATCAAAATTAGATGACGTTGGATATCATATTTACCTTCGCAAAGAACTCACAACTCAATTATCTGCAGAAAAATTAGCCTACCAGATAGTCAGTAGTCTTGAAGTTGGCTACTATTCCTTAAGAGTGCTTGCAACTAAAGATCAAAATAAGAAAAAACCAGGTTCTATATCTTTTACAACAGAAGACTCAATTGCTGAGAATGCTGTAAAAAAAGGAATGCTCAAAGGTAAATCCGTTGCAAGACATATCAATGGAGCTAGATACATTGCTCACCTTCCTGCAAATCATTTTACACCCGAAGAATTTGTTAGTAGATCAAGAGAAATAGCCAAAGAAAATAAACTTAAAGTTACAGTATTTGATGAACCAAAACTTAAGAAATTAGGAATGAATGGAATCCTTTCTGTCTGTGAAGGTTCGGACAAGAAAGCAAAAATGATTCTTATCGATTACAAACCTGTAGGTGCTACAAAAACTCTAGCCATAGTTGGAAAAGGTCTAACATTTGATAGTGGGGGTATATCCATTAAACCTTCGGGTGATATGCATGAGATGAAATATGATATGTGTGGGGCAGCGGCTGCTATTCATGCAATCGGTGCAATAGCTGCCCAAAAGTCTAAGATCCGTGTAGTTGCAGCAATCGGAGCAGCAGAAAATATGCCCGATGCTAAGGCAATTAAACCTGGGGATGTTTACACCGCTTATAATGGACTCACCGTTGAAGTACAAAATACAGATGCCGAAGGACGACTTGTACTGGGAGATGTACTCTCTTATGTATCTGAGAAAATTAAGCCTGATTTCATGGTTGATTTAGCTACCTTAACTGGTGCAGTTATTATTGCCTTAGGGCATGAGGCAGCAGCGGTCATGTCAAATAATTCTGATTTAGTGAATTCTATTAAGGCAGCATCTCTAGAATCTGATGATCGAATTTGGGAATTTCCACTCTGGGATGAATACGGAGAAGACCTAAAAAGCGATATAGCTGATCTAAAGAATATCGCTGGTGGGCGAGGTGCAGGAAGCATAACGGCTGCTATGTATCTGAAAAACTTTGTAGATGAGAGTATCCCTTGGGCTCATATTGATATTGCAGGAGCTGCTTGGCGAAAGAAAGCATCTGGAACTCAATCTAATGGTCCAACAGGTTATGGTGTTCGTTTACTTGTAGAACTTGCAGAGCAACTTAGTAAGGCTTAAGAGTCAGATTTCGATTTACGATTTGTCTCATCGAGCTTCGCTTTAATCTTAGGAGCTAGTTTATTTTCTGGATCAATCAAATCAATTTTGTTCAGAAGAAAACTAGCTCTTGATACATTACCTAAGAATCTATGAATATCTGCAAGATTTAGAAGATTGTTTAAATGATTAGGCTCTCTAAGATAAAGTCTTTCTCCATAGTTAAGTGCCTCTTGGTAATTTCTTAAAAATTTAAAAGAATAAGATGCTAGGTAATAATTTTCAATTTCCATAGGAAACTCTTCCACAGCCAATGAAAAGTTTAAAGCTGCAGAATTAAAATCTTTTTCATTCAAAGCAAGTCTTGCGGTTTGTGAAATATGAAGCAACTTATCATTAAGTTGAGTTCTATAGTCATCAATGAAAGTAGAATCTGGATTGTAGGCGATTCGAATTAAGGAAAGATCATCTGTTAATTCGCCTTTTGAAAGAATTGAGTCTACTGTTGAAGTTAATTCAGCCTTCCCTTCTTCAATGCATCTCAAAAATTGAGTTTCATCTTCATTGATAATTCTCTCACCGGCAGCATTTCTTCCAATTAACAGATCATCTCTTCCATCTGATCCCAAAAATATAATATCCCCTGGTTCCAATAAAAAACATTTTATACGAAATTCAGATGGAATACCCATAGTGCCAATCTTTCGAATTTCCAAAGAACTCTCAATAAAACTTGCTTTCTCATCCCGGTAAAGAACTGACCAAGGATGCTCTGCATTGAAATAAAACATAGATCCTGATCTTACATCAATTAATCCCATTACAACCGAAACTAACATAGAACCATCAAAGGTCTCAAAAACTTTCTGCAGTTCGATATAGCATTCCTTCAACCAGGTCTCTGGTCCTTTGTTGATTGATTCGCTTTTAGAATTAGTTCGATTAACAACCGAATGGAAAATCACACCCAGAACCAAGGCTCCCCCTGCTCCTTGCATGGATTTACCCATGGCATCTCCATTTACAAAGACGATAAACTCTTTGCCTTTCAATTGAATCCTATTGACAATATTGATATCACCTCCGATTTCAAGTTTTCTTTCTCGAAATTCAAAGGATTTCTTTTGTTTGGAGTAGAATTGGACATCGTAATCTTCTAGCTTGTTTTCAATTTGGTTACTAGTTAAGGGGTTTATTAAAAGAGAGGTAAGAAAGTAATCTCCATCTTGCTGAACTTTCAATGATTGGATTTCAGTTAAGGAAGATTGTAGCTCCTCAGTTCGTTTGAGAACTTTTGCTTCTAAATCATTATTCAAAACTTCTACTTCTCTATGAATTTGTAAGAATCGATTCGCAAGGATAAAAGCAATTCCCACAACAAAAACAAAAAAACCATACCTCATCAAACCATAATTCTGAAATTTGAAAAGACCTGTTGCTCCTCCCACATCCCAAATACCACAAATAATTAATACGATGATTCCAATTAACAATCTTCTTACATCTTGTACCTTGCGACGGATAGCAATAAAACTCACAACTATGGTCGCAATCATAACATAGAGAACAGAAATTTGCCAATAAAACAAAAATTTGTTTAAATATTGACTTGGCATGACGGCCGTTAGGAAAGCATTAATCCCGACGAAAGAAAGATAGATTTTGGAAATTCGACTTACTCTACCTAAGAAATATCTCTCCAAGAAAAAATTCATCAATCCTGGAATAAAATATACCGAGATGAATTCGATTCTCTTTAAGAAAATTGTATCAATATCCAATTCAAAGACTGCTTGGCTTCTAGTATAAATATAAATCGAAAGCAAAATGGAGAAGATTCCATAGTACAAATTGTACTGTTCTTGTGGTCTTTTAAAATAGAAAAGTAAATGGTATAATCCCATGAATCCATATAGGAACATAAGCATCAAGGATACTCTTTCCTGAGTGATCTCGAGATTGTTAGTATGATAATCAATCTGAATAGGATATCCATCAGCCGTATCCATAATATCAATGGTCTGACCGACAATACCTCCAATTACAATATGAATTCTATTTTCACCGACCTTAAGATTTTTGTAAGGAATAGTTGTGATTAAGTGACGCATGATTTTGAAATCATGAATTCTCCCATCTTTAAGGGAACCTCCTTGAACTAAAAGTTCTTGGTTCCAACTGATCTCGTAATAACTACCTATGAATGGAACATGAAGACTAATTGCTTCAAAATTTAAATCATCAATCTCATCTTGGTTAAGATTTATAGTTTTTCGAAAGGAAAGAAAGATTTCTCCTTTCAAATCATGGTCGTGAATTAAACTTTTTAAAGGAAAAGTTGGAAGTTTCTCCCACTCATCTTTAGAATCGGAAAAGTCTCTTCCTACTTTAACATCCCAATCCGACCTTAAATCAATTGGAACCGCATAAATAGGATTTAATTCTAAAATAAATAAAAGAGCAATTATGGCAGTCAGCAGAATACTGTTTAATCGTTGTTTCATAGAATGCTTTTTTTCGGGTTCTTCGATACACTTATATGTAACTTTCTATTATAAGTATACTCGAAAAGATCTTTATTTTCTTCTAAGCTAAAAATTTCTAAATGAGGATCAGCTTTCTTATTTGGAATCAGAATCATTTCTACCTTATTTTCGGAGATAGTTACTGATAAATCAGAAATGTTTCTCCTTAGCGATCTATCCATAGCATCAGCTAACTTTAATAAAGAAGCTAACTTCTTAACAAGAGATTGTTCCTCGTTAGATAGAATTTTAAACTCTTCATGTTTAGGCTTTGGAATGCTTTTACGATGGTATCTGGCGATTAGTGCAATGATTTCAATTTCAGAATTTGAAAAACCAACCATATGTTCTGAGTTTCTAATTATATAATAACTATGTTTATGGTAGGCTGAATGGGAGATAGCAAGACCAACCTGGTGGAGAAGTGCTGCTGCTTCGAGGTATTCTTTTTCATGAGTTCCTAGATTATGAAGACCAAGCAATTCATCAAAAAGTCTTAGAGCTAGATGAGTAACCTGTTCTGAATGCTCCTTGCCCTGTGGATAAAGTTTGCTAATGGAACGAATCGCTTTCGTACGAATATTATCAAGAGAATGGAATTCAAGTGTTTCATATCTTTTCCAATTCTTAATTTTATCATATACGATTCCTTCCCTTAAAGCAAAATCACTAATCATCATTTTCTTGAGATTGAAATGCTTGAAAATTTCATCCAAGATCAAAGAGCCTGCGACAATAATATCAGCCCGTTTTTCTTCCAGACCAGGGATTCTAGTTCTTTTCTTAAAGGTATTTGCAGAGTCAAGTGACTCACGGATTTTACGAAATTCTTGAGCTTCAAATTCAAAGCCGTTCAACCTGTCCCTTTTTTCATTACGCATAGCCAAGACCATGGAACCGATAGAGGTAATAGAACCAGAAGAACCAATTATAATTTCTGGCTTCCATTTATGAATTTCTTCAATTAAGGGGAGAATATATGCTTCAATGTGAAATCTACATCTTTGGACATCTGTTATTTCAATTGTATCTTTTGTAAAAAATCTCTCGCTGAGTCTTACGGCTCCGATTTTCAGTGACTGGGAAAAAAGAACATCCCCTCCTTCGCCGACGAGAATTTCTGTACTGCCACCACCAATATCAACCATGAGAATGCGCTTTTTGAAAACAGGAAGCCCTTGTAGGATTCCAAAATATATTAACCTCGCTTCTTCTTGGCCATTAACAACGTCTATACGGATTCCAGCTTCTTTCTTCGCTTTCTTAAGAAATACTTCTCGATTGAGAGCTTCTCGAAGAGCTGAAGTCGCTATCGCAAAAATTTCAGCCTTGTGAGACTCAGCTATTACTTTGAATCTTTTGAGACAAGCAATACCTCTAGCCATTGCTTCTTCATCAATTTCTTCGTAATCTCCTGAACCTGAACCAAGTCGAACAGGTTCTTTTTCTTTGGCAATGGATTCATAACTTCCATCTTGTCGAACCTTTACAACTAGCATATGAAATGAATTGGTTCCTAAGTCGATGGCTGCTAGATTTTTCTCTTTCATTTTAAGTTTTTTAAGTTTTTACCTGTGAAATGAAAGGTAAATTCTTTTTTTTCAGAATCCTTCTTGCTATGGAAAAAGAAAAAATTAGCATGGATTTTGATATTTACTTCAGAAATCTTCGAGTTCGTAAGATAATTCTTAATAGTATAAGTCGTCCAGGAAGCTATAATGATATTCGATAAACTTTACGCGTTATTTTCAAATGATATGGGAATTGATTTAGGAACTGCCAATACCTTAGTTCATGTCAAGGGACAAGGCATTGTTCTTTCCGAACCTTCAGTGGTTGCTGTTCAGGCATCAACTGGAAGAGTTCTTGCTGTTGGTCAAGAAGCAAAACGAATGCTTGGCCGAACTCCTGGAGATATAGTTGCAATTCGTCCCATGAAGGACGGGGTTATTGCAGACTTCGAAACAGTTGAAAAGATGATTCGATATTTTATCGCTAAGGTTCACAACAGAACAACTTTTGTAAAACCAAGAATCGTAATCGGTGTTCCTTCAGGAATTACAGAAGTAGAGAGAAGAGCTGTCCGTGAATCTGCAGAACAAGCTGGTGCGAGAGAAATTTTCCTAATAGATGAAGCACTCGCTGCTGCAATTGGAGCAAATATCCCTATTCAAGAGCCTGCAGGAAATATGATCGTTGATATCGGTGGTGGAACTACTGAAATAGCGGTAATTTCACTCGGTGGTATGGTGATTGCAGAATCCATCCGAACTGGTGGAGATGAATTTGATGAAGCTATTATAAAATATCTCAGAAACCAATACAATTTAGTTGTTGGAGAGAGAACAGCCGAAGATATCAAACTTACCATTGGTAATGCCTTTGCTGATAAGAAAGTAGATACTATGGAAGTGAAAGGTAGAGATGCCATTTCTGGGCTACCTAGAACTCTTGAATTGGATAGCAATGAAATCCGTAAGGCTCTCAAAGAACCAACAGATGAAATTCTCGACGGAATCAAATCAGTATTAGAAAGAACTCCACCTGAACTTGCCGCAGATATCGTAGAGCGTGGCATCATCTTAACGGGTGGTGGCTGCTTACTTAGAGGATTAGAACTCTACCTTTCTAAAGAAACAGGAGTTCCTGTATTCCGAGCTGAAAACCCTCTGACCTGCGTGGTTTTGGGAACTGGTCGTTATTTGGATGAACTAAAATATATCAAGCCAGGCATTAGATAAATTTTTTCTGTTTTCTTTTTTTCCTAGGGATTAGAAAATGAGACATAAATTTTTATGCTCTGGGAAAAAATCTCAAAAAATCGGGAGTCCGCCTCCCTCATCTTTGTAGTCGTATTTTCAATCACGTCTCTTGTATGGAACGGCAATTTTCTTGTTAGTGGAATTGCAAGCTTCCAAAGAGTCGGAGATTTTATTTCTGGCTCCCTGGATTCCTTTGGTTCTTTAATAAAAAGCGTATATACGAAGTTAGAATCTTTTGAAAAAGTCCGTGATGAAAGAGACTCCTGTCTCAATGTCATGGAGGACTATTACAAGCTAGACCAAGAATTGGCAAGACTTCGCATGGAGAACGAATCCTTACGAAGAGAACTTGGATTCCCCATTCGCTCAGAATATAGAACTGTTCCATCCGAAGTACTTTCTGTTCGCTTAAATACCATTTATAGAACCATTATCATTAACAAGGGTTCCAGTTCGGGTATCAAACCCTACATGCCTGTTGTTACAAGAACCTTGGATGAAAAAGGAAATTTTATTGAGGCTCTCGTAGGAAAGGTAATTGCAGTAGGTTCATCAACTGCAGTAGTCCAGCCCATCATCAATTCAAATTTTTCCATGGGAGTTTCCATGCCAGGAACAAGTCTTTGGGCTAGTTTATCTGGCAATTCTGGTCGAGGGACTGAAGCTGTTTTAGAATTCATTGATTCGGGGATAGTCATAGATCCAAAATCATTCGGCAACTTTCCTATGGGTCCTGCTCCAGCCCCTGGTCCGTATAATACAATATTTACGGAAGGTTTTAGTAAGATAGGCAAAGCTGTCTATACTTCAGGTGGCTCTGGAGTATTTCCAAAGGGGCTTCCAGTTGGAACAATCACAGAAGAAGGCCCAAGAGAAGGATCGTTTAAGACTGCTTATATGAAACCTTTTGTTCAGTTTGACAAATTGGAAAATGTCACAGTCATTCTCAAATCTCCAGACAAATGGATTGAAGAATGGCCAAAGGAAAAATCTATTAAAATTGAAAATCCTTACCTTGGTGAATTGAATTATCCTGAAGAAGAACGCAAGAAAGAGAAGGAAAAAGAAAAAGAGAAAAAAACTTCCCCAGAAAAACCAGTGATTGAAAAACCCATTTCCAACAAACCACAGGTAGATGCTAGTCCAAATCAACCTACCACAAATACAGAAAATGAGGTTGAACCATGATTATTGAAAAAATTGTTATCCTCATCGGAATGCTATTTGCTCATTTTTTAAATGGATCGAACTTATTTGAATTAGGTGGATCATTTAAACCAGACTTCATGATGATCTATATTATTTTCTTTAGTTTAAGAAAAGGCCCCTTGTATGGAATTTGGATAGGATTCTTGGGTGGTCTACTCACAGATTCAGGTTTAGGTGGTGAGACAGCAGCAGATCAAGTAACATATTATAAAATTGGGCTGCATTCTTTTACTTTTTCTATCATAGGTTATCTTGCTGGAAAATTTACAAGAAATGCGTATAACGAGAACTATCTTTCTATATCATTATATAACTTTGTTTTTACTTTACTTAGTAGAATCATTTTATATGTGATGTTTATTTTATTTTTTCATGACAATTTGAATTATTCCTTTTTGTCTACATCGATTTATACAAGTATACTTTCGCCTCTGTTCTTTTTCTTTCTAACTTGGGTGTTTAAGTTAGAGGCAGATGAAAGCAAACTATGAATACAACAAGATCAGCTAGCGAACATAAACTAGAAGCATCCTTTAGGGGGAGATTGTATTTCTTTACTGGATTAATACTTTTTACTATGTTTGCCTACACAGCTCAGCTGATTAATCTTCAACTGATACAAGGCTCTGAGAATTCCATCAAAGCAGAACGTTTTGTACGGAAATCAGAATCCATCCTTGCTGCTAGAGGTCAAATTTATGATAGAAATTTCCTCACACCTGAGACTAGCGATCCATTAGTTTCCAATTCAGCTGCCCTTGATTTGGTATTGAACACAAACCTACTTAAGAATGATCCTAAGAAAGTTCGTGCTTTTATTGAAGAATTTTGTAAATATCTTTCTATCCCCATTTCTTATTTCGAAAAGGATCTAAAACAAGATAGACTCGTTAAAAAAATTCGATCTAGAGAACCCTTTGTTCTTTTAGAAGGAATTTCAAAATCCCAACAAGAAAGAATATCTGTATTTGATAATATTAACAAATACGTCCAGATGGTTCCTGCTCCAACTCGTGTTTATAATATGGGTGCTGCCTTAGCACATGTTACTGGATACCTTGGTAAACCAAGCCAGAATGATATGCAGGAAAAAGATATTAAATCCTACCAATATGTAGGAAAAGGTGGCTTAGAAAGTCAATACGATTCCATACTTAGAGGAGTTGATGGATTCAGAATTCAGAAGCGATCCACAGAGGGTAACATTGAAGAAGAACGAATCATTGAACACGCCCAATCTGGAAATAATTTAGTCCTAAGTATTGATAAGGAGATGCAGATCGCCGCATACAAAGCTCTCAAAGGGACAAGAGGAACCGTCATTGCTTTAAAGCCAACGACAGGTGAAGTTCTTACCATGACCTCTAATCCTAGCTTTGATCCAAATATACTTTCCGGAAAGAACCGCCAAGAAAGAGGTAAACACTATAGACAGGTTTTAGATAACACTGGACTTCTTAATCTTTCCATTCAATCGATCTTTCCACCAGCATCCACCTATAAACTATTAGTTGGTCTTGCTGCTTTGGAGAGTGAGCATAAGATTGAATATGATCCCGAGACAGAATTTAGCTGCAATGGAAAGTTTTATCTTAAATCATCTATGGCGGGAGTCCCCGACCAAGAATTCAAATGCTGGGAGCCAAAAGGCCATGGAACAAATAACCTTGCTCATGCGATAGAAAAATCTTGCTCAGTTTATTTTTACAATCTGGGATATAAACTTGGTTCGGAATCTATTCTATCTTATTCACGCCTCTTTGGATTAGATAAAAAATCAAATATTGATCTACCTGGAGAAATTACAGGATTCATCCCTAGCTCAGAGTGGAAGAAACGTACTTACGGGACTAAATGGTTTGATGGAGATACAGTAAACTTATCCATTGGTCAGGGATTTATATCAACAACTCCAATGGCTATGGCACTATTTTATATGGCCTTAATCAATGGTGGAAAAATCTACCAACCATTCCTACTTTCTGAAATCAGAAATCCCATAGATAACTCTATTATCCAAAGAACGGAACCAGTTGTTATCCGCGACATCCCTTTGAAAAAATCAACAATAGAAGCCTTGAAATACGGATTAGAATTGGTTGGATCAACTGGAACAGCTTCCTATATATTGAATCAACCTTATCTCCCAGAAATTGCAGGTAAGACAGGAACAGCACAAACTCGAAGACGAGGATCCTCTAGAACCAACCACGCCTGGTTTATTGGCTATGCTCCTGTAAATGCTCCTCCCGATAAACAAATATTAGTTGCTGTATTCGTTGAATATGGTGTAGGAGGATCGGCCGGTGCAGCTCCTGTTGCAAGAGAAGTATTTAAGGCGGCATTTCCACCTGGCTCTTTTCCCCGATCTGAAAAGATCAAAAACAATTTAATGAAAGAAGAAACTCCGATAGAAAATCAGGAAATTGAATTATAATGTCAGAAAGAAATAGTGAAAGATTAGATTTATTTCTTATTTTTGCAGTAATTTTCGTAACATGCTGTGGAATCCTCACTCTATATACCCAAGAAGCAAATATTACTGATGGCCAAGGTAGATGGTATAAGCAATTGATTTATGCAATCTTCGGACTTGTAATGATGTATTTTATGGCTAGGGTAAATTACCAACTAATAGGAAGTTATGCTGTTTTTATCTATCTAGCTTCCTTAGTTTTACTAATTGCAACATTAATACCTGGAATTGGCTACCTTCCTGATGGAAGAGGAGCAAGATCTTGGTTAAAGATCGGTCCCGTGGGTTTTCAAGCATCTGAATTTGCTAAACTTGCTACAGTAATCCTGCTTGGACAATACCTAGTAATACGCGAGAAAGAAATGCGTAAACTTACAACACTCATAATACCCTTTATCATAGTATTGATTCCTATGTTTTTTATCCTATTGCAACCTGACTTTGGAACTGCTGTATCATTTCTTCCTATACTCTTTGCAATGTTATTTTTAGGTGGTGCGGACATTTTGCACATTGGATCTCTACTAGCACTTGGTGGAGTTTCTTTGGGAGTACCTATGTATATTGAATATAGTAAGCTTACACTGCTTCCTGATATTTTAGATTTCCTTCGAAGAGAACAGAAAGGCGAGCTACTTTCTTATGTTAATAAAGCCCAAGGGAAAATCTGGCCTATCTTGGAAGGAAGATCTCTTGGAGTTGGGACAGAACGTACAGGATTAGAAGATCCAAAACTTCTCCAATCATTGCGAGAAATAGTTGAGACAGTTATAGAAGAGCAAGGCTCTATCATGTTCCAGATATTTTACAACCAAAATCTTCTAATAAGTTTTGGAGTTATCTTGATTGTTATATCGGGATTTATGGTTGTCTTTAATATTGCTCGAGGATTAAAAAATATTCGCCAATACTATATACCTATTGGCATTTTAGGAATATCGATCTTAAGTTCAGTAGCCGTCTACAAAACTATTCCGTTTAGAGAGAACCAAGTTGTTCGTTTAACTGCATTTTTAAATCCCGAAAAGTTCAAACAAGGTGCGGGCTATCAACTGCGTGCATCTAAACCTGCAGTTGGTTCTGGAAAATTCTTTGGCAAAGGTTTTTTTAAAGGAGAGATGACAGAAGGTCGCTATCCTCATGTTCCTGAAGCTGGTACAGATTTTATATTTGCATCCTGGGCAGAGCAAACAGGGTTCTTGGGATCTGTGCTTCTCATCTTTTTCATCATGTCTATTCCACTCAGGGGACTTCAAATTAGTTTTGAATCTAAAGATAGATTTGGTTCTCTTCTTGCTTCAGGGATAGTTGCTCTCATCTTTTTTCATGTTGCAATTAATATGGGTATTGTTATAGGACTCCTCCCTGTAACAGGAGTTCCACTTTCATTTATGAGTTACGGTGGCTCACATTTACTCATGTCTATGTTAGCTGTTGGTATTATACTTTCTATCAAACTAAGGAAATTTGCGAACTAGATATGGGATCTGGATCTTCTTTACCTGAGGATTCTAGAGTATTCTTTGAGAAGAAATATAAAATCAAATATTTGCTTGAAGATTTCGAGAAAAGAATACTGGATGCTTCAGAAATTTTAAAAGAAGCCGTTGTTATAGCGAAAGAAATGGAAGAGCTTGCTAATAAAAGAAAGGCTTACTACTACCTTCATAGAACTCGTCGCCTCAGCTTACAATTGGATGAATTTCGCGAAGATAAAGGTTACGAAAGAAAAGAATTTGACTTCGTTTATAAACTTTTAGATAAAATAGACGAATCTGAAAGTTCCGACTTTCTGGATTCTGTACTTAGAGGAAGTATAGAAAAAATTTCACGAGGTCTTAGTTCAGTTAATACTACTACGATTGCACAACAGTCTCAAGATGATAAAAAAAGATCTTACTTTACTTTTAAATACAGAAATGTCTATTTCATTGCTCCCAAATATCCCAAAAAACTTGTACAAAATATTAACCCAGACAAGTCAACTGTTAGAATTGGGAATAAGAAATGGGAGATACATCCAGGTAAATTCTTCGGGCTAGATGAAGAATTAGAATTTCCAGAGCCTATTCATCTTTGTATCCTTAGAAAAAATACTGAAGATTCCGAAAGTATATATCGCTGTTTCTTTTACAATTCTATGGATAGAGAAGTTAAATTTGATGAGAACAATTTAAAGTCTAGATTAAAGCCCATAGAACCAACCTCTTCGAGCTTAATAAAATATTACTTTCGTTATGCTGGAAATAATTATTATTTTATCGATTTTTAATTTAAATTAATCCAAGAATCTTGATTTTATTTCAGGACTTGGCATTCGACAAGATTCTGATTTTCCGAACATTTTGTAACGATTCCTAGCTATTAATTTGTAAATACTATCTGTAATAAATTTTGGTAAAAATCGAAAGATTGACAAAAACCTAAAGATCGTATTCAATCTAGAGAAAACTCGAAAAGCTGCTTCAGACCTTGAATACAATCTTTCATTTTCCCATAGGAATACTGTTCCTTCCAAAGGATTCTTCATATAAGTAACTATCAGATCTTTAGGTATAATATTTTGGGCAGCCTTTGAATCCAGAGCTGCGTAAAAAAATATTTCATTGGTATCATGATCTAAACAATAGTTGATAAAGCCATTGCAAAGATTGCAATATCCATCGAAAAAAATAATCGATTTATTTGAATTTTCTTTTAGAGAAGAAACCATGTAGCTTAGACTTTAATTACAGATAGAAAGATTTTTCCATTTTACATAGAAAGCAACCTTTATGAGTCTAAAGAATAGAGGTAATTTCATTGGCATTTATAGAATTCAAAGTTGGTAATTTAAAATCTAAGAGTGATTTATTTTTAGCAAAACTTCAATCCAATACCAAACAAATAGAAGAGCTAATCCAGCTTCCCAGTAAAACTTATTTAAACTTCTTAACACCTTATCAAAAGCTCAACCATGACCTTGATGCAATTTTCACTGAAATTTCTCATCTTCACTCTGTAAAGAATAGTGAGGAAACTAAAGAAATTTATACAGAACTGCTTCCTACAATAACTGAATACTATACTAATCTAAGCCAAGACAAACGCATCCTTTCTGCTTATGAAGAGATCTTGGACAAAGAAAAGTCTAGTCTTACTAAAGTTCAATTGAAAGTTTTGAGTGATGGGATTCGAGACTTTAAACTAAGTGGAGTCGATCTACCTGATAAGACTAAGGCTCGCTTGAAAGACATCCAGATTCAATTATCGGATCTATCAAATCAATTTTCTCAAAATGTTTTAGATGCTACCAACGCATTTGAATTGATTATAAAAAATCCTAAAGATGTGGTAGGTATACCAGATTCAGATTTATTGTCAGCAAAACAAGAAGATGGTTCTTATAAATTTACACTTCAAATTCCAAGTTACATGGCTTATATGACCTATGGTCAAAATCCAAAGCTAAGAGAAGATTTGTACAAAGCGTACGTTAGTAAGGCTCCAAATAATGGAAAAGTCTTGGAAGATATTTTGAAGCTTCGTAAGGAAATGGCTTCGCTACTTGGATTTCCTAGTTACTCAGAATACTCTCTAGCATTTAAGATGGCTGAGAATACTAAACAAGTTCTTGACTTCTTATATAAAATAGCAGAATCTGCAAAGCCTGTCGCAGAAAAAGAATTCCAAACTTTAAAATCTTTTGCAGAAAGCAAGGGTATGAAAGAATTCAAATCAAGTGATGTGGCCTTCTATTCAGAATTATTAAAAAAAGAATCACTCGATTTCGATGAGGAAGCTTATAGACCTTACTTAGAAAAAGAAAGAACAGTCAAAGGCTCATTCCAATTTATAGGAAAATTGTTCGGAATTGAATTCCAAGAAATTGAAATAGATACTTGGGATTCTAAAGTACAAGTATTTGATATCAAGAAGGATAATTTAATCATCGCTAGACTCTACGCAGATTTAGAAGCACGAAAGGATAAGAAGGGCGGAGCTTGGATGCACAATTGGGTATCACGCCATAATGTTGATTCCAAAACCATACTACCTTCTGCTTTCATTGTAGGAAATTTTCCACCATCAAATGGAGATAACCCATCTTTACTAAAGCCTGATGATGTTGTTACTCTTTTTCACGAAATGGGTCATGCACTTCATCATTTATTAACTGAAATTGAAGAACCATTTTTAAGTGGAATAAATGGAGTAGAATGGGATGCTGTAGAATTTCCATCACAATTCCTTGAGAATTTTGCTTATGAAAAAGAGGCGTTGAAGTTTTTTGCCTTTCATTATAAAACTGGTGAGGCCTTATCTGATGAAATGATTCAAAAATTAGTTGATACAAAAAATTTTCAATCAGCGATGGGTGTTCTTCGCCAATTGGAATTTGCAATTTTTGATCTTAAAATTCATACAGATTGTCCAGACGAACAAGGTGTACAAAATATTTTAGATGAAGTTCGAAAAGAAGTCGCTGTAAATATTCCTCCTTCTTACAATAAATTTCAAAATGGCTTTTCTCATATATTTGCTGGTGGATACGCAGCAGGTTATTACTCTTATAAGTGGGCAGAGCTTTTGTCTGCAAATGCATTCTACCGCTTTGTGGATAATGGAATCTTTGATCCAAAACTAAGTAAGGATTATATTGATCATATTATATCAAAAGGCGGATCAGAATCTGCAATGGAATTATTTAAGAACTTCTATGGAAAAGAACCTGAAATTGAACCGCTCATGCGCTTACTCGGCATAGCTGCTTAAATGATTTGACATAGAAATTGAAAAGTAATTTAATAGAATTTTCATAAGGAAGAATAAGGAGTTGAAGATGAAAATATTTTCAAAGATTGCAATAGTATTGGTGGTAATGAATTCTTTTGTTTTTTCCAATCTATTAATGGCGCAAGAAGGTAGCTATCCTATCATAACTAATTCATGGCCAACGAATTTTGATGAACTTGATGCATTTCGTACGCAAAATGGTTCAACTCCAGAAGGGGCAGTAGTATCACTTATCGCTGCCTTAGATTTATATACTAAGGATGCCGCAGAAGGATCTAAAGCTTTAATTTTAGTATTAGATTCGAAAAATCTACAAACAGATTCATCTGGAAAGGGTTACAAAGGATTCGTTGTAAATAAATCCACTTTAAATTTAGTTGATAGACAACTTCAACAAAATCCTTTACTAATTAATTCATATCTTCCTGGATCTTCCACTTCTAATGGATACGAACCCTCAGAGCCTCCTTATACATTTACTCTAACATCCAATAAATACAGTGGTGACATTTCCAAGGGAAGAATTAAATTATTTATTCCATCATCTGGTGCTAGTTCAGCTAGACCAGTAACTGTAACTAAGAATTCTAAAGGCGTATGGAAGGTGAGTGAATTCTCGAGTATTTTAGTCGGCGTCGCCAAAGCGAGCAATGTTGAAAATCCTGCTGATGATATTTAAATATTAATTTCACAAATTAATTAGTAATTCTTATAATTTGGGGAGATTCTTTTTTTGGAATCTTTCCATTTTTTTAATAAAATAGCAGATTCATTCAAGACAATCTTCTTCAAAATTGATATAGTATTAGTATAAATTCTTAGGAGTGTTAATATGAGATTTGCTAGAGAAATGGCTTTTTATTCTGCCTACCACCAAGAAAAGAGAAATGTATGGATCCACGTACTCGGAGTTCCAACTATATCATTTAGTTTACTGCTTGTATTGAGCTGGGTTCCCTTGTTTTCCATTGAAGGTTTTCAAGTTACTTTAGCTATGGCGGCGGCTGTACTAGTTTTAGGTTACTATTTTACTTTAGATTTTATATTTAGTTCAGTTGCGACCATATTGTTCGGTACGATATTATACTTTGCAAATTCACTTTCCACAACTTTGGATTCAACAACAGTTTGGAGTATTTTTGCAGGTGGGCAGATTCTTGGTTGGGGAACACAAATCTATGGTCATTATGTATTTGAGAAAAGTAGACCTGCTTTCTTAGATAATTTATTTCAAGCTCTAGTTTCAGCTCCCCTATTTGTAGTTGCTGATGTATTTTTCGAATTAGGTTTACGAAAAAACTTAGAAGAAGATATTAAAGCGATTCTTAAAGAACGTGGTGTTTATAAGTCTTTTTCTAAATCAGTAGCATAACTGAATTTTTACCCCGGAATTCCCTCCTAAGAACAAGGAAGGTTGAACTCCAAGCATATCTTTAAAAGTTCTGCTAAGGTGTGCTTGGTCGGAGAATCCAACATCATATGCTGTTTCAATTAAACTCTTGCCTTTCTGCATTTGCTTAGCTGCTTCAAAAAGTCTCTGCCATAAGACATACCGTCTAACGGGAATACCAATTTCTTCTTTAAAAACATGCATAAATCTTGTTTCTGAAAGTTCTGCTAAATCAGCCAAAACTTTTACATTTAACTTATCTAATAGATTTGATTGGATATAATTACAAACCAATCGAATCCTATTGTCTAAAGTAAAAAGATTCCTTTTGCTTGAACCTAGAGTTGCTTGTATATCTTGATAGATTTTGAAAGTATCTTCACAGGTAAAATTATCTTGTAATAATGAATTAAATTCTTTCTTTAGTGATTCAATTCTCTGCCATGAAAGTAAATGTATATGATTTCGTTTGATCCAGGATGATAGAGTATTTAATTCTATTTCATGCGGGTCCCATTGAGCAACAATAAGATTAGTCTTTTCAGATTCGATTCTATGCTTAGTATTTGAACCTATAACAGCGAATTGAGATCTTTGAATTAAACCTGAAGGCTCAATAATAGAAAATGGATTTGGCCACGAGATCAGAACAGAAATTGCATAGTGTGAATGAAAATCATTCTTTAAGGTCGAATTAGTTATATAAATAAAAGAATTATTGAAAATAAATAATTTTTTTATCTCCATTCAATTATTTTCAAGATGACAAAATTTTATTAATATACTTAAGATAAATCGGACGCGTTAAAGAGTCTATAAAAAATCCATTATGCCCGCCATTAGGAAGAATGATTACACTCAAAAGTCGATCCTTTTCTAGGCGTTTTAAATTTTCAAAATCCTCTACAGGTATAATTGGATCATCTTGGGAAGTAATCAAAGTAATAGGAGATTTAATTTTGAGAAAATCTTCAGTTCGAATCGAATAACCCTTGAAATACGAACTAGCATTCTCGAATCTACCGGTCTTCTTTACTATAAAATCTGTTAGATCCATTACTGATTTATATTTTTTACGATCATTAAAATCAAATAAATCAGGAAATGCTTCTACTTTCTTGTCAATAGAACTCATCCATTTACTCAGAAAATACCATCCAAAGAATCTAGACTTATCCATCCAAATTGTTGCCTTCTCAGGACTAAGTGCAGGTGAAATGGCAATTGTATGTATGAGATTGGGAATTTTTTTGATTTGGTTCTTTAGGGCAACTCGTATACCATAATTTCCACCCAAAGAAAACCCAACTAAATGTATTTTTTTATTTTTTCCAAAATTTTGACAAATCCATTCTATTGCATTGAAATGCTCTTCTAAAAGGTTACCATGAAAAATTTGTTCATTCCATGAATGAGTCTCACCATGATCCAGAAAATCTAAACGAAATACTTCATAACCGTTTTCTTGAAGACTAAATCCCGTCTTCAAAATATAACTAGAGCTTGAAGAACCTTCCCAGCCATGAAGTAAAATAACAAGACCCTTGGAAGTTTCTAAATTTGATTTATTATAAAAGCCACGAAATCGATGTTTGTCTATAGTTTTAAACTCAAATGGAATTGAAATTGAATGAAATCTAATGAGTTTAGGAGCGATATAGCCAATACCTGAAAGAACAGTTTGTGCAAACCCGCCTCTTCCAAGTCGAAAGAAAATTTTTCGTATGGAATTTTTAAAAAAATTCATATTCTTTTATAAAAGAATGAACTCACTATTCCTGTCGAGTCAAAAGAATTATTTGAATATCTTTTGTAATCCTTACTTTTAGTTTTGTCTAAAAATAAATCTCAAAAACCATCTAAAGCATCGTACCTTCCTGTTTTTAAATCAACTTTTTTCTTCGGCTTTAATTGACCGTTCTGGTTATTGTTATTTGAAGTTATTTTATTTGGTGAACTAGAATTTGATGAAGAGGTCGACTGAGCATCTTGAGTCTGATTTGAAGATTCTAATTCCAATTCTTTCTGAGCGATAGCATCCATTTTATTGAAGAACTTTTTTTGTATAGCTTCTTCTTGTTGGCGTGCTAATTGAACTGGATTTATAATAGTAATTTTTTTATTTGTTTTGGTAGAGAATTCTCCCTTGAATTCTAAAGATTCATTTTCCTTGAGATTGAATTTCTTTCCTCCCACGGAAGCCTTTGCATCTCCTCTAGCTACACCAACATTTAAATTTTGATCTCCTACTTTAGAAATGACAACATCAGCATTGTCGAATTGGATATTTCCACTTTCAGTTTCTACAGTGATTGAATCATTACCACCCTCAGAAGTTGGCTTTTTAATAACATTAATTGATCCATTATTGAAACCAATTTTCTTGTTGTTATCTGAAATATCTAAAATGATCATTGATTCAGGTTCTAAATGAATCTCTGTCCCATCTTTTAATTTAATAATAGCATTAGAATTATTTTCTGTTAAGACTGAATCTCTAAATGAAATAATAGAATTTAAATCCATTTCACTCCAAACTACATTATGCTCAAATTTCCTTTTAACATTATTGTATTTGAAATTAATGTCGCCAATAATCTCGCGATTACCAAATTCCGTCGATTTATGTATATCATTGTAAAGGATTAAAAAAAATACCAATGAATTCAGTATTAGAATTACTGCTACCTTCCATTCTTTTAACCAGCTAAAGAAAGATTTTATTTTGAATTTGAAAAAAACTTGTTTCATATAGGTACTCCCTAAGCTAATAATAGACTTAATAAAACCTAATTATGATTAATTTTCAAATAGATCGAAATTATTACAATCAATTCCTATAAATTGGGAAAAATTCTATAACTTAGCAAAGAATATATTTTAGGAATGTATTTTTCTGATTATCCAATCTGTCATACCGAATCTAGAATGGATTCTTCTGGAATTTAAATAAATCCAAGCTAAATTCATAGTTATATGGAATGATTCTAGAGTTTTATTACCAATCTATTGGGAAATAATCTTTTAGAAATTTTCCACACCAATGCTTACCTGTATTGATCCCATCGAATATTGGATCAAGTACACGCGCAGCACCATCAACAATATCTAAGGGGGGTTGAAAATCATGGATATCTTCTTTATGCTTTGATAACTCAACTGGATCTTCGTCAGTTACCCAGCCCGTATCAACTGCATTTGTATAAATTCCGTATTTTTCCAAATCACTTGCTGAGGTATGAGTCAACATATTCAAAGCAGCTTTAGCTATATTGGTATGAGGATGACGATCTTCTTTTTTAAATCTATGAAACTTTCCTTCCATAGCAGAAACATTTACAATATGTTTCACACCTGTAAAATCTCGTTTCATAATAGAAATGAGTCGATTGCATAAAACAAAAGGAGCAATGATATTTACCAATTGAACTTCCAACATTTCAGAGGTTGGGATCTCGCCCAACTTCAATCTCCAACTGTTTGTCTTACGAAGATCTACTTGTTGAAGATCCGCATCCAATCTACCTACCGGGAAAATTTCTTGGGTTTCTAATTCCTCATCCTGAGTATAAGGGATTTGTGAAAGTTCAGCTGAAGAAAGGATTCCCATTGCTGGCTTACGATTTTGCCAAGAAAGTGCTATATCCTTAGTTGAAGAAGTCGTATAACCCTGATTAAGTCTCGATCTGCAATCTTCATACAAAGTAAATAATTTTCTGACCTTTGCCTCAAACTTATCTAAATCAAGTGATTCATTTTCCATCAGATGACTGTAAAATCCAGGAGGTCTCCTTACTGTCTGTGCAGCATTGTTTATTAAATGGTCTAGTCGATCTAAGGTATCTTCTAGATAGCTACAAAATATTTCTACACTTGGTGTATGCCTAAGATCTAAACCAAAAATTTGAAGCCTTTCGCTCCAATAATTAAAGTCTTTTTCCTTACTAAAACGTAGAGCTGAATCAATAGGAAACCTAGTAGTCGCGATAACTTTAGCACCTGCTCTGAGCAGCATCAATGTGGATTGGTATCCTATCTTTAGTCTTGAGCCTGTAATCAGAACAACCTGTCCAGTTAAATCAGAAGTTTGGAATCTTTTTTCGTAATTGTAAGTAGCACAATCTGGACACATTGTATCATAGAAAAAATGCACTTTAACATATTCCTTTTTACAGATGTAGCAATTTCTAGGTGTATGTAGCTCACCTATAACACCTAATTCTTGATAGGGGTTTTGTGTTAGAAGTTTTGGTGGAGCGGTAAAAACTGTTGATTTTCTAGCTTCTCGTATTCCTGTTAAGGATCGTATTTGCTTTTCTTGGTCTCGAATGATTTCTTTATTGACTTTCCTTACACCACGATTGCGTTTTCGAATTTCATCTCGATTCGGTCTGGATATGATTCCAGTATATTTTAATAATAAGATTCTTTGTTCATCGGATAACTTTGCTATTAGCGAAGGATCCTTGGATAGAGTGTCTAAATACGAAAGTACTTCATCAATATTAAAAGCCATCTAATGAGTCATACTTTCCTTTTTTTACTTGAATAGTTTTCTTGGGTTTGTTTAGTTCAGAAGATTGAGTATTGTTACTTTTTTGTTTTGAATTTAAAGTATTAGCTGGGATAGAATTTATATTATTAGATTGGGATGATTTCACATTCGAATTTTGAATTGTATTTAGATTACTATTTGAATCTTGTTGTTTTGAATTTGCTGGAATGGATGGATTTCCATTTGTTTCGGCATTCAAAGATTCTGCTTCCGTTTCTTTTTGTGTAATAGCATCCATTTTATTAAAAAATTTCTTTTGAACTTCTTGTTCGCGAAGGCGTGCAGATTGTACAGGGTTGTTAATTTTAATCGTTTTCTTTGAAACACTAGGAGAATTACCATTGAAATCGAGTGACTCATTAGCCTTGAGATCAAAATCTTCACCTCCAATACTGGCTTTTACGTCTCCTCTTGCTACACCTACGTTTAAATTTTCATTTCCACTTTTGGAAAATGTCACATCTGCATTTTTAAATTGAATATTTCCATTGCCAGTTTCTACAGTAAGATTATCATTACTATCTTTCGAATTAGAATTTTTAATGATATTCATTGCACCATTGCTAAATTCGATTCTTTTGTTGGTATCAGAAATATCTAATATAATCATTGATTCAGGCTCAAGATGAATCTCTATTCCATCCTTTAATCTTAAAATAGCATTGGAATTATCTTCAGTTAGAATTGAATCACGAAAGGAAATAATAGAATTTAAATCTAATTCATTCCAAACAACATTGTGTTCGAATTTTCGTTTTACCGTATTGTGTTTAAAATTGATGTCGCCGATAATTTCCCGATTTCCAAATTCTGTAGATTTATTCATGTCATAATAAAATAAACAAAAGAAAACCAATGAATTAATAACTAATATCACAGCAACTTTCCATTCTTTTAACCAGCTAAAGAAAGATTTCATATTAGGTTTCGAGAGAAGTTGATTCATATATAATTTCATTAAACTAAAGTTAAAGGAAGATAAATTTTCAAATCCTAAACTTATTTAATTCTTAGATTGATTCAATTTATTGCAATTCAAAATAGTAAAAAAATTCTAATAAATCAATTTATTCTAATGATATATAATATATATATTATTTCTTTTTATCCATTCCACCCAAGCGAGGAGCAGCAGGACTTGGAGCTTTTGATCCATAAATAGAAGTAGCTTGTTTAGGTAAATTTGACTTCCTGTACTCAAACCAAGATCCTTGGTAAGTATAAACTTCCTGGTATCCAAATTCTTTAAGCATCAAAGCCAAAAGGCAAGATCTCGCACCATTGTAATCATAAAGAACAGTAGGTCTTTCAGGCATAAAAGGAAATCCTCCCATTCTTTTCTTAAAACTGGAACGATCTACAAGATTCCCATCTGCATTGTAAAGGCTCCTCCAATCCCAAAGAAAAGATCCAGGCAACCTTCCGCAAAGAGTTCCTTCCTCAGGACCAGCAAGTCTTGGAAGTAAACCTTCGTATTCCTCTAGTGTTCTAGTATCAAATATTTGTAAGCGAGTTAAGTTCTTTTCCATGAAGGCTTTATCAACAACCCACTCTATAGTCTTAAGTTTATCTTGAATCGGTGGTTCAATTTTTAGGGTTCCAGGAGCTTTTTTCCCTTCGAATGGCCATTTTTTAGCTAAAATATAGGTTTCTTTAAAACCAGCTGAACGTAATAGAAATACCATTCTTGCCGAGAACATACCCATTCCCTCATCATAAACAACAATTCTGGTCTTTTCTTTTTCTTTAACATCATCTAATATGAAATATACGGGGCTAGAGAGCTTTTTGTAAGATTCAGGATCAGAGCCAAAAGCTTTTTTGATAAAAGGGTAGCAATACGAACCTTCAATAGTTTCTTCATCATAGGACGTAAGGTTCCTACAATCTATGCAATAATCCCCTGGTTTAAGTTCCGTTGTTATAAAATTCCAATTCAATCTGTAAGCCCTAAATATTATTTATGTCTATTGTTCCATGTTTCTACCCTAGGTAAAAATTTAAAAGTATGAAACCGAAAAAAAACTTTTCATTTTAAAAAGAGACAAGCTTTTCTTCTGGAAACCCTTCTCAAATTTCAGTGTTTCAAAGCCGATGATAGAAATGAATGGAACCTTTTTTTCAAAGATTTTCGGCTTTTGCCTTAATTATCCTACTTCCCTCGGTTTTACTCGCCCAAGCTTTAGTGACCGATGATAAATTGGATGAACTTTTAGAATGGGATAGATTGAGCGGAAAAGCGAAGTCGACTCAATGGAAAAATTCCTTAGAAAATACTATATTAACCAACTCATCCGACTGCAAAATAATAGAAACTAAAGTATTCCATTCGGCAAGATACTATACCTTGGATTGTAAATCAAAACGAATGAGTCATTTAATAAATTTCCAAAATCAAAAATTTGATAAATCAAAATCCTGGAAACTAACCAAGACTCATACTTTCGGTAATAAACAATATATCGAAATTCAATTTTTAAGTAACCATTATCCTGTTTATAAACCAAATAATGAAGGTTTTGAAATTTCAAACAATTCCAACTCTACAAAAAATAGTAATTCATCTATAAAGGAAAATCCGAATCTAAAGTATTTTATAGAAACAGCTTTATATAATAAAGATAAAATTCAATCTGCACCTAATCTGCCTATATTCTTTGATCACTCTTGCCCTTTAGAATATTTAGGAGAAAATCATGATTTCTATTGGGATGATAGAATCTACCACGATTTCTATATAACTTGTATTAATAAATCTTTAGTCTCCTTGGTGAGATTAGAAGGAACAAAGCTAGGTGAAATTCAAATTGGGAATGTGCTTAGAAAAGAGATTAAGAAAGGAGAAAAATTTCTTGCATCGATCGTATTGAAAGAATGGCAAGATGATAGAATTCTTTGGGGAGAATTTAAAATTTATCCATATGAAAAAAAATAAACTATTACTACTGTTATGGTTAATATTTCTTCTGTTACCTACCTTAATTTATGCGGAAGATGATAATCCAAAAAGCTTTAAACAAGTTTTTAGTTCAGTTGTCTTAATCAAAAATGAAAGCTTTATCACTGAATCCGCAAGTAAACCCTGGATGAAAGAATCTTTCACAACAGGACTTGGAACGGGGCTTGTAATATCTCCAACAGAAATACTTACTAATGCGCATGTTGTAATTGATTCTAAATTTCTAACAGTTCGAATTTACAATAAATTAAAACCCTATGTAGCGAAAGTGAAATACATAGGCATCGATTGTGACCTTGCTATCATAGAAGTAGAAGATCCTGAATTTAGCAAAGATACTACAATATTTCCTTTCTCAGATACTATTCCTACTCTGGGTTCTGATCTTTTGATTTTGGGATATCCTAATGGGACTGAGAACCTAACAGTTGAGAAAGGAAGCATCCTAAGCTTTGAAAAAATGAGATATTCATTTACAGGCTTAGACTTCCGATCAGTACTCAAGGCAAAGGCATCGATCTATCCAGGTAACTCGGGAGGCCCAGCCATCCAAGGCAATAAGGTTGTTGGTCTTGTATTTCAAATTTCTCAAATTGAAAGAGATATAACCTATCTTATTCCAACCACTGTTATCAATCACTTTCTTCAAGATGTCAAAGATGGAAAATACGACGGGTTTCCAAATTTAGGATTTAACTTTCAGACAGGTTATTCAAATAGTTTAAAAAACTATTATAAGATTCCACCTGATACAAAAGGTATTCTTATAAATGCTATCTATCCTCAATCCTCGTTTTATGAATATTTAAGAGAGAAAGATTTTATTTTCCGCATCGATGATTACCCTTTGAATAATGAAGGAGAATTAGTTTCAGACAAACCTGTTAGTATGATTGACTATTTAGAAAATAAATTTATAGGTGATAGTGTAACAATTTATTTCTACAGAGATGGGGAAAAATTCAAAGCTACTTCAAAACTTAAAAAAACTGATTCCCTTGATTTATATAGAGACGAGTCAAGTTCCTATTATGTGAATGGAGGCTTAGTCTTCCAACCAGTGTCTAGGGCTTTTTTCTCAAACCAAGAAATTTCAAGTTTGGATAGTTCATCTAAGTATCATTATAGTTATTATATTCAGGACAAATTGTACCGCTTCAATGATAGAGACATTGTTCTAGGATACATTTTCGATGATCCTGAAAATATTCGGTATAAAGATTACCGATTAAAAATTGTAGAAACAATAAACGGATATACTGCACAAGATTTAGAAGACTTCTCTAATCTATGGAAGAAATTTGAAAAGCAACCAATTCGAATTAAGTTCCGTGGCATAGATCTTCCCATCATCTTAACTCCTGGTAATATAGATAAGATAAATATAAGAATTAAAAAGCGCTACGGAGTCGATAATGAAACTAAATAATTTTCTTTTATTGAGTATAACATTTTTATTTTCAAATTTATCTATATCCGCACAAAATATTTCTGATATAGAAATAATTTTCAAGAAAGCTTCTCACCAAAATCCTTGGTTAGTGAAAGAGCCTATACGAAAAATTACTCCTGGAATTCGTATAGATAAAAATTCTTTTTTTACAATTAGCCTACCAAATGAAAAACCTTTGTTTGCTGAATTAGAAAGAAATAATCATTCCAATGGTAGACTTAAGGTAGATCGATATGATAGTTCGATAGGTTTTATAAAATTAACATCTGATGAAGTATTTTCACTTCCAATTGTTAAGATTAATACAAAAACAGCTGCAAAAATATGTAATTACAAATCCTATGATTATATCAACTTTTCTTTTTCCAATGTTCCAATAAAAGCTTATAGAACAAATACATATACAGACAAGGCTCATTTCATTATTAAAAATGGTTATCTTTGTGGATTTCAGATTCAAAATTCTATAATACCGACATTTTATATTGAAAAATTTTTGCATGATAAAAATCATTTTGAAGTTCCTCACCCAGGCTTCCATTTTGTATCTTCTCTTACAAGTTCAGAATTGGAATTTTATTTTCCAAAGACCAAAAAGGGAATATTAGTTTCAGAAGTATTTCCAGGAGTTGGACCCGCCTTTCAATTGTTCCCTGGTGATGCCATCTATGCTATCAATGGAAAATCATTGCATAATTTCTCTCAGACAGAGATGGGAGATAAGGCTTTAGACTTAATTTTAAATCCTGGTACAAAACTTAATTCAATCGGCTCAAAAATCTCTTTAGATCTTTATCGAAATGGAAAATCTATGAATGTTACATACAATCTAAAGAAGTATTCCGAGAAAGAATTCTTAGTCCCAGAAACACATCCCGCAGATACACCGCTCTATTATATTAGCGGAGGTCTATTATTCACAGAATTAACAGGAAGTTATTTAAAGGAATTTGGAGAAAACTACCGCAAAAATTCTGAAAAAAAATTACTCTATCTATCAGAATCTTATTTCTCCAAGGTTCATCCACATAGAGAGAGAATCGTAATCCTATCACGTGTTCTACCAGACCAAAAAAATTTAGGCTACCAAGAATTCCAAGATTTGATAGTTCAAAAGGTAAATGGAGAAAATATTTTCAATCTAAAAGATTTAAAGAAACGTATTCTTAGTAACAATAGTGAGTATGTATCTATTGAATTTTCAGGTGGAAAAATAATCATAATTAGATCAGATATCATTGCAGAAATCGATAGAAACATTTTGAATAATTACAAATTAAAATATCTAGACAATTTGGGTCTTTAGAATTAAAAAGATAATACCTATGCGTATTTTATTCGTAGACGACGAACCATCCATACGAGAGTTATTTGAGATTTCATTCAGTGATGATTATGAGCTTGTTTTAGCAGATAATGGACAATCGGCCTATGAAATCTGTATGGATCAAAAAATCGATCTAATCATAACAGATATCAGTCTACCGAAATTGAGTGGTGTAGAGTTTATTCGTAAACTAAAGGACTCCCAAAAGTTTATACCTTTCATCATTATTACTGGGAATAGCAATATTGACCTAGCGATTGATACATTTCGCATGGGTGCCGTAGATTTTTTCCTGAAACCTTTTCGAATAGATAATCTTCGTGAAGTTATTGAAAAAGCGAAAATGGTTCACGTCGATAAAAGAGCCCATGTTCCCTCAGATGATTTTGTTCACGAGACGGAAAATAGCCTTTATTTATTAAATCCAAAGATCCGTGAAATCAACCAATATGTATCTTATATAGCTGGTAGATTAGATGCTTTGCCAAATGTAGGCAACGAGGATCTAATAGCAATTAAAGTCTCTCTTTATGAATTAATCTCTAACGCTATTGAACATGGAACCGCAGGAATAGATTATTCTCAGAAGAAGGAATTTTTGGAACATAGCGGAGACTATTTCAATCTGGTAGATAACAAATGCCTAGAGACTAAGAAAAAAATCCGTGTAACAACATTTTACAAGAATAAAAGTATAGAAATTGAAGTTGAAGATGAAGGCTTAGGTTTTGATTTAAAAAACATTCCTGATCCCATTAAAAACCCATCTTATAATTTATATTCTGGACGAGGCATATTTCTAACTAAATTGAATGTGGATGATATAAAATACAACGACATAGGAAATATCGTTAGAATTACTCGACTTTTAACTTCTCAATAAATTATTTAAAATTTAAAACCTAAACTAAAATAAAATTTTAAATATTCTCTTGCATCTTGGTCTTTTTGGATTTCATCGATTATATAAGCAACTTTCTCTCTTGGTAAAACATATGCATAAGCAACAGATGCCAGTAGAAAATTTGCGTCCTCAGATTTAGAAAAAAGTCCTTTCTTAGTAAAATGGAGAATGCCCTCATATCCTCTTCCAATTTCGATATTTGCAGAATTTAAAAATAAGGAAGTGTGCCATCCTGAAATTCCAAACATAGAATAAGCCCTATTTAAAAATACTCCACCCATCTGGAGCCCAGGCTTGAATTCGTTCCATCTCGGAGAATAAGTATTCCAACCTAGAAGTATGGAAGAATCTCCTCCCATTATTCTCAGAGGCCCTGATAAAGAATAATATCCCTCCTTAGATTGCACAAGACCTGCTAATTCAAATCTCCAATTGGAATCCTTCCATCCGAATTTACCATAACTGGTATATAGTGCTTTTTTATTCTCCGTAATAGATTGATAAGAATCAGGCAAATATAGATTTTGATAAGTTTGCAATGAATTTCCACCTAACTCTATATAAAAATCAGAATCCCCTATATTAGTTCCAAGGTCTGCTCCTAGATAAGAGATAGATTCTAATGGTTCAAAAGAATCAAAGTAAGTTGGAATTTGTTTATTTGATTGTGATCGATAGTAATATAAATTTCCATAAGCTTGCATACCTTTTTTCTTTTGGAAATTTAAATTCCCTCCCCATATATTCCTTCTTTGCTCTTTGTAATCGCTAGTTGTGAAAGTTTTGGTATCAGATGAATAATTCCCAGATAACAAGGAAAAACCGAAAGCATTTCCAAGCCATTCATAATTTACACCTAACTCAACAAAATTCATTCTACTATTAAAGACTAATCCATATTTATCCAGTCTTTGGAATCCACGACCTGTTTGTAAGAAAGTATTTCCTGGTACAAAAGGTAAACTAATACCTGCTATCCCTTCAAAATCGTAGATGGTAAATTTTTCATTTTTTACAATCTGGGATTGAACTGCACCAATTTTAGGAGCCAAGACTACAAAAGGTTGGATGTAAGAATTATTCTTCCATAGAAGTTCTGGTTCTACTGCTCCTAAGGCTTCATAACGAGATTCCTTGTCTTCTGATAGTCCCCCCTTCTGACTTCGAAATTTAGCTTGAGAATATAAATCCACCTTCCAATGATTATTAGAAACTTTCTCTTTAGCTCCTGATTCAGAAATTGATTTTGAAATTTCTGTATCAAATTCTTGTATCCTTTTAGAAACAGATACGTTTCTACCGCCACCTTCCTTGTACAAGGCGTCATCCAATCTATGGCCAGAATAAGATTCCGCTTGTAGAGATAGATTCCCTACTGTAAAAATTGTTAAAATATAAATTTTATTTAGCGATTTGGAAACAGTCATTTCACTAAGGAAAGAAATTATCCTTTTTAAAAACAAAATCATCGAATCAATTGGATTCTTTGTTACGAAAGTATGCAAGAAAATAACCTACCAATAGCAACCATGAAACCAACTGACCAAGGAACAATGATATTGCTGCACCTTTGGTTGAAAATTCTGGGATCAATAAATTATCTAAAACTATTCCAAAAACCAAACGAAGTAAGGCGAGTATCGAAAGTAGTCTTGGCAAACCCATAGCAAATAATGCCATTCCCAAGGGAGCAAATACCAACTGAAGCATATAATTGGGATATAAAAGATGGAAAATTGGTACTGAATTCGAATAATTTCCTTTAAATAAAAGATCCATAATCACCCTTCCGAGAAAGAATCCTGGTGAAAAAACCAATGCAAGTAAAGATCCAGCTAAAATACTTTTTATTAAAAAACCTTTGAACTCAGGAGTATCAACAATTCGAGAAAGCTTAGGATAGATTAAAGAATTAAGAACAGAAAGTATAATTACAAATCCACTAAATAGCTGTAAGGTTGTTCCGTATTCGGCAACTGCTTCCGATCCGTGATAGTATTTTAAGAAAAATATTTCTAGTCGATCTGATACAATGGCAAAGATAGAAGCCAGTAGTGACCAAGAGTTAAAGATTGCCAATCGCTTTTGATCCAACAGAGTATCTTTGAAATTAGATCTCCATTGCAGTTTTTCTTTATAACTAATGAAGAAAAATATTCCAATAACATATAAAGGAGCGATACAATATATGCCTAAGATATCTATGTAACCAATTGCATTCTCACTCATTTTAGAAAACCCAATCAAACAAAGTAAACGGATTAAATTAGGTAGAGGATTCCATACTGCTAGAGCGGAATAATTTCTGAATGATACAAGTATGCTTTCAAAGTAAGATGCAAAAGATGCGATAAACCCACCTAATATCAATAATATGACAATTAAAACATTTTCATTGAAGATTAAGAAAAAGATTATTCCAGCTACAAGAAGAATCAATAACGCATAGATTTTTAAAATCAATGATGAAATTAATAATCTGCCTATTTTCTCGGGATCATCAGTAGAAGGAGCCATGTACTTGACTAAAGCTGAGGGAAGTCCAAACTCTGCTAATGCTAAAATGACAGGAAAGAAACCTAAATAGTATTGAAATTGTCCATTCTCTGCCTTGGATAATAAGTTCACTGCATAGACCATGAACACTAGATTCATCAAAGAAGAGACAACTTTCGAAAAGGTTACATAGATTGAATTTTTAAAGACATTTGCCCTGGAGAGCTCTACTTTAAGTTCCTTAAATTTATCTAAAATTCTAAGCATTCAAAGATTTTCTCAAGAATTGTCCATTCTTCCAATGAAATAAGAAAAGTGGAGTAAGATAAACTATGGTTAAGCCAGCAATAAAATATCGAAGGTAGCGAAAGAGTATATGATCGAAAAAATTAAAGTCTTTTAATAAAATAGATGGAAGTAGATAAAAAAGGAAAATCATCATCACTAAGGTAAGCAAACGAACGAGCAAAGTAATTGTCGGCGATTCAGAATCAATGTAAGAAGACCATAGTTCTCTCTTTGGCAAAACAAATACCTTCATCAAAATACTTCCAACTAAAAATCCACCTAGGGAAGAACTTGCCGAAATCAAAATATCTAAGGAATGATTATGAGCTATAGACAAACTTGGATTATAAAGTAATGTAGGACTTAGAGTAATTGCAAGAATCATTGAAATCATAGATTGAGATTTTCTATGGATAGAAAATTCGGTATCATCAGGAGAGGTGGGATTCGGGAAATCAGGAAATTTTTTGACAAACCAAATCAAGAAATACAAATTGATCAACCCGATTATAAATCCAGCAACTACATCACCAAGGTAGTGAACTCCTAAATACATTCTTGAGATAGGCATTAAGAATATAACTATTAATGAAAAAATTCTAACTGGTTTACTCTTAACATTTAAAAATATATATCCCCAGATAACAACGCTAGTCTGAACATGCCCGGAGGGAAATCCAAATGCATGCTCGGAGGCTTTGGATTGCAAGGTTTGGAAAGCATCTGAAAGATTCATAGGTCTTGGACTTTCGAATACAAACTTTGCAAAGGAATTAATGATTCCCGCAGAAAGTAAACCATAGGCTAGCTGAGCACCCAATTTAGGTGAGAAACATATGTACACCATTGCAAGAAGACTTAAGAAGAAAATACTTGACCCTAATTTATGAGAAATTAGAGAAATGGGGAGAAAAATATTTCCAAAATAAGGATCCCAAGCATGAAGTAATTCAATTATACTGTTACCAAAGAATAACTCACTAGGGAAAAGAACGGAAAATTCCATATTCATCTAAGACAAAGCCAATTCCTGGGAAATCAACTGATTTTTCCTTGATTTTGTTTGGAAAGGCAGAAACCATGATCGATAAGGAAAAAACACACGTGAATGAAACTACCACCGATAGCTTAGAAGAACTTTTCCTAATTCCTAGGGAAATTCCTAAATTTCTTCTCAAACAAATCCTAGAATTGGTCTATGACATTGAGATCACAGGTTCTCATTTTATACCCAAAACAGGTGGTGCTGTTATTATATGCAATCATACTGATTATTTAGATGTGCCCGTACAAGGTGTTTATATCGACCGCAAAATTGTTTACCTTGCAAAATACGAACTATTTCATCCCCAAGAAGACATCATGGCCTACATTGATAGTCCTAAGTCCCCATTTTCTAGGCCTCCTTTAAACCTAACCAAACCTATGATTCGTATGCTCATCAATCGAATGGGAGATTCTTTTGGCAAAAATCTCCAACATTGGGGAGGAATGCCCATAATACGAAATCATTATGGAGAGAGCATGGATAAAAGGGCGGCTATGGATTATTATGGTCAGCTTGAAGAATATATGGTTAGCATTTTAAAATCGGGAGAGATCCTCAGTATCTATCCAGAAGGAACAAGGTCTGAGACGGGAATCATGGGTCCTTTCAAAGCCCTTGCTGCAAAAGTTGCTCTTCGTGCAGGAGTTCCTATAATCCCATCAGGAATTTCTGGAGCTCATAAAATGTCTACTCCTGAGGCATTTTTATCAGGAGCTGCCTTCAAAGCAAAAATTACTTATAACATTGGTCAGCCGATACCACCAGAAGATTTCCCTAAAGCCACTGATAAAAAGGCAGCTAAAGAATTAACTGAAGAATTAGAGAAAAGAGTCTACTACCTTAAAGAACACCAAGAGAGAAGAGGAAAACCTAGAAAATTCATAACTAAGTTATAAGCTTAAGAATTATCTTTTCCAGTTCATTTTGTTCTAAATCTTTAGGAATAATTCGTATTACACCTAAAGCTTTTCCTTTGGCTTCTAGATCTTTAAACACATGGGCTTCTCTCTCAGTCCAAGAAGTAAGAATAGCGAAAGGTATAAATTTATCTGGGAATTTTTCCTTTATTTGGAATGCAAAATCCAATCCTGTCATCCCTGGCATTTGGTAATCGGAAAAAATAAAATACATATCTAATTTATCTATTTGAAGTAAGGCGGATTTTACATCTTCCTTTTCTATAATTAAGAAAGGCTGATCGAAAGAGTTCAGTATGGCCTTCATCCTTTCTCTGAAATTCGCATTATCATCGACAAGCAAGATAGTTTTATGGGTTTTGGGAATACTTATTTCAAATTTCGTTCCATTTCCCAATTTAGAAGTTATATGAATCTGGTAATTCAAGGAATCAAGTATTTCTTTAGAGAAAGGTAATCCGAAACCTGTTCCGCTCTCTCCTTTAGTTCCTTGAGTAGAACGATTCAATTCATAATCAAATATACTATTCAACCTTTGGTTATCAATACCCTGTCCATTATCCTTGAAAATAATCTTGTTAAAATCATTACTTTCGTCTACATGAATAGAGATTTTCCCACCATTTTGTGTAAATTTTATAGCATTGGAAAATAAATTCGTAAGAACAATACCCAACAAATTGGGATCTGTCTTCAAGGATAATCCAGACCTGACATTTACATCAATAATCAATTTTTTTTCTAAAACTAAACCTGCTATCTTCTCGGTGTTAAAAGCAATCAATTCAGACAAGTTTACTAACTCATAATTTGGTATAATAGAAATTGCTTGGTTCTTCGCATAATTTAAAATCTCGGAGGTCATCAAGATAAGTCCATCAATTGACTTCTTAGAATTCTTAACTATCTGTGATTTTTCTTCCTGTTCCAGACTCTCTTCACCTATTAAGAGACCCAATGAACTGCTAACTCCAGTTAATGGAGATCGTATGTCATGCGAAACTATAGAAAGAAACCTATCTTTTAATTTATTGGTATCCTTAACTTGATCCATCGCATCTCGATATGCACGCGTTCTTTCCTCTACTCGAAGTTCCAATTCTTCTTTTGATTTAGTAAGTTGGATAGCGTAATCTTCATTTTCAAGATAAACAGTCCGAAGGCGAAAGACCAATGCGGTTGAATGAAATAAAAACATTATAATAAGACCATACAAAGACAAATGCACTGAGTGCAAGAAGCCCAATTCAATAAAGGCATCATTCAATAAACACAGTGTAACAACTACAAAACCAAATAAAATAACTTTAGCCTGTGGTCTGTCCCGACGAACGGCAAGGTACATAACCCAATAAGTATAGAATGCAATCATAAAATCTACAACAATAAAGACTATTGTTGCCTTAAACATAAAGTATAAAAATGGTAAAGAAATTATGATTGAAACAATTCTAATAATCATGTAAATCCAATAAAATTTGTTATTAATTTCTTTTGGAAAAATATACTTCAAAAATGTGAAATATAATGGTGCTATCAATGCTATAAAGATCATTTCCATCCTTACTATAAAGTAATAACTCATTGATGGGAAAAGATCGAGAATCAAACGATCGGATGAAGAACTAAAAGGAACCAATAAAAAAGTATTAAATAGAAGTATGGAATATAGAATGGAACCCTTGTATTTCGTATTTGATATATAGGTTCCTAAATTTATTAAAACAAAAAGAATAAGAACAATCATAATCAACATATCATAAAATTTCTTAGCATATAAAAGTGAAAAAACATTGGAAGAACTTCCTAAAATGGGAGCTTCTATCATTCCTTGAGTAGTGTAAGTAAAATTTGAAATCTGAATTACAATATCCATCACCCTAATGTATGGGAATACTCCCAATTTAGGCTTTACCCTTGGATTATGTACTAAGGCATCATCACTAACAATTCCATTTTCAAGAATTAAATTTCCATTTATAAAAACTTTATGTGCTGTCCAAACCTTTCTTGTCATTATACTTAAGACTTCAATCCCACTTGAATCGTAAGGAAGTTCTACATGAAGGAGTAAGGTTACAGTTTTTCGGTTTTCTATTCCAGCAAAAGTTTCTCCTGAAGATGGAATTGAAATATTGAAGATTTCATCTGGATGGTCTAAAAAATCTTCATAAGGTCTAATGCCCGCTAAAGCTTGCCAATTTCCTTTAAGGTAAAAAGCTTCTCCCTTCCAGTCTTCAGATAAAACTAGTTGTCCATTTTCTACTTTTGATGAACTCGGATAGAAATAGCATGAGGAAATAAATAGGAACAGAATTGAAATTTTAAATAAGCGACTTAAAAAATTTATCTGAACCATACCAAATTAATATTAATCTTCAGAGAACCAGTTGTACATAGTTTCAAAGAATCCTTTTTTAGGAGAATTTTCTTGAGAATTATTATCTCTACTTTCTTCTTTCTTTAATTTTCTTTCTTCTTCTTTTTCTTTTAACATCATTTCAAATTCTGCAATTTTTTTGTATTGAGCATCCAATTCTTCTTTTTCACGACGATCTTTATCAGCTCTTCGACGATCGTATTGGACTGGAATGATTTCTTCTCCTTCTTCATTCACCATTCCCCAAAATCCACCAAGAATTGTTTGTTTATCGTTAAGTATTTCTTTCTTACACTCATTGCAGACTAAGGCAGAAGTTCCTTCAAAGGGAAATGCGTAATCATAAATAGCAGGAATAGCAATTTCAAGATTTTCATTGATGTATCCGTATTTATTCTTATTCGAAAAACGAACATAGCCTTCCACGAACTTGTCAGGTAATTTCTCAATCAATAGTACTTCTATTGATTTCCCTTCTTTATTAATATAATAGGCTTTTTCGTCGTAAACGATTCCGGCTAAACCATAACTATCAAATTGGATTTTGGAAAGTAATAATTTATCTGCTACGAATTGATTTTTTATTATTTTGCCACAAATAGTTTGTTTTGTGAAGTCTACTTTTTCTGAAGAATCATTTAATTTATAATAGCATTCGGCAGACTGGATAGAATGATTCAGAATCATCGTAAAGCTAATAAGTAAAATATAATTATATCGATTCAATCTATAAATAATTTCTTTGATCATTTTTAACTGTCTATAACCTCTTCTATGCCATTTTAACATAGGCAGCTTATTCATACTTTCCTTTTCATATTTTCAAATGCAAATGATAAAATTTTTTTTTAAAACTATCATAAAAAGAGGTTTTTCTTGGCAAGATAAGAGAATGTTTAGATCATGTAAATTGTAATCTAACGGAATTCAAATCATGAAATCTACTTTTTTATTTATCATAATCCATTTCTCTCTTTTGTTGTCAAATCTTGATGCTCAGACAACAACCACTACAACGAGTCTTACTGATCCCAAACAAATCGAACAGTTTTTGGATGCGACTTCTCGATTGAGGTGTATCTGCCTCCCCTCATTGCCCATTCAGAGTTGTTCTTATAATATGTGTATTGTATCTAGCTACCTTAAAACCTTTATTGAAAACCAGATTAAACAAGGTATGACATCAGATGAAATAGTTTATAAATTTGAAAATGGCTTTGGAGATACTATTCAAGATGATTCGGTTGTAAAGCATTTTAAAGAAGAAGGAAATGACCGAATGATCCAAAGCCTGATGCAAGGTTTTGGTCCTAATATCCAAGCTAAACCCGATTCAACTTGGATCAATCTCTCCTTAGCATTCATTGGTTTGATTGGTCTAGTAGGTATTGGTTACTATTTGATCCAAAGGAAAAAAGCTTCACCTTCAAAAGATGAGCCAGGTAATCTAAAATCATCTGATAAAGAAATACCGAAATCTTCAATCAACCAAACTAAGTTAGATGCAGAATCTGTAGAACAAGATGCACTTACAAAAAAATACCTTTCAGAATTATAAGTAGGAATAATTATTATGGATGAGTCATTTAACGTTTTTGGTGAGCCTTTGGAGCCATGTTCATATAATCCAGTAACAGGTTTCTTTAGAAATGGATGCTGTGATACATCTAACGAGGACTTAGGCTCGCATACAGTTTGTACGCAGATGACAGAGGAATTTTTAGATTTTTCTGTTTCAGCTGGAAATGATCTTGTTACTCCGAGACCTCAATGGGGCTTCGAAGGTTTAAAGCCTGGGGATACTTGGTGTTTGTGTGCTGCTAGATGGCTAGAGGCATACCGTGCTGGCGTTCCTCCATTGGTAAACTTAAAATCCACACATAAACGTGCTTTAGAAATTGTGCCACTTGAACTATTAGAAAGATTTTCGACTGATTCAGAGGATTGAAAGTTTTATTTTCAATTTCTTCTTTTTAAAATGGGTTAGTTTATCTGGTCTATATCTACTTAGCTCTAATTCAAGGATCTGACCATTTTTCCAACGATTAGGCAACAAATCAATTGTTAGGTTTTTAGATGATTTGTAGGAGCCGTTTCCCCCACATGAACTACAATGGATATCGGAACCCAAACAAATGGGACAAAGTTTACGTACTGTAAGCGGAATACTTGCACGAAGAATCTTAGATACTTCAGAGGGTTCAATTCGAATTTCTACATCATAATTGATCCCAGTCCACTTACGTCTATCTTTCATTCTATATCCTTTTCTCATAAGACCTATCTTTGCATATTCTGAAAGGGAATGTGCAAAAACCACACGGGAATGTGGAATAGAGTAAGTATTTTGATTTTGGATTTCATTTACCCACTCTTTGTGAAGCAAAGATTGGCTTGTATTTTCATTTTGGCTATTTATAAAATTAGAATAGGCATAATCATAAATCTTTCTATCTCGATCGGAGGAAAGAATTTGATATGCTTTAAGAATTTTTTGAAATGCTAATTTGGATCCCGTTTCTGGGTTATCAGGGTGGAATTCTTTGGCGAGAGTACGGAAGTTTTTTTTAATATCATCAAGGCTAGCTCCAAAACGAATTCCCAGACAGGTGTAATAGTCTGGGAATTCAATTCTTTGCATCAATTGATCTCTTGGTATTGTCCTGAAGTATTCATTTCATTATTTATAAAACGAATATCATCGGTTAGACCTTTTCCTTTTGCACTGACGTAACGATCTATCGATGAAATAATTTCTCTTAATTTATTTCTATACATTATAGCTATTAAAACTCTTTGGTCTGGTTCGTATATTTCAGTTATTGCAAATTCTTCCTTGGTTGTTCCTGTAGAGGTAATCTTCTTAATTGAGATTCTTAGACTTTTCCAGTCTTCATCTCCCACAGGATTATTGACACGCATGATTTTTGTATCTTCAAAATCTATATTCTTAGTGGTTATAGATTTTCGAGTCCAAAGTTCAACATCTTTCAACGTTTGAGATCTATCTCCACCCATTACATTTAAAGTAAATTGGTGGTTAACTATAGACCTTTTCTTAGTTGGGTATTGAAACTGTTCTCGTGCAATCGAAGATTGAACATACTTTCCATCACTGAATTTTTTTTCTTGGGAAAGGAAATTTAAGCGTTTTTGTATTTCTTCATGAAGACCTTTAACATCCACCTTGAGATCATCCATCATCTTCTTTTGACCTAAGCTCAATTCGGGAAGAGGCTTCAGACCTCCGTAAGTCGGATCAATGTCAACCAACTCCTGAGAGAATACTCCCGTACAGCATAAAATGAGAGAAATGAGGAATATTCTTAAATACATATAATTCTCCTGGTACTCATTATATTTTCGACAAAATTGTCTTCAAAATTGAAGTCCATCTGGTTCTATTTCTCAAAAATTAGTCCGATTTGAGAAATTTTAGTAGTAAAACTTGTTTAGAATCAACATCATGACTTTTAACGAGCCTATAACAGAAATGGAAATCGACTTAAAGAAAGCAGCTAATCATATTGTTATCAGCCTAACTGGTTCATTAGATATCTACACATCCTTGGATTTCAAGAATTTTATTGAGAACAATCTAGGAAAAGATGCATCCCAAACACATGTTGTAATTAACTTAGAGAAATTGAATTATATTGATTCATCTGGTATTGGCATGTTAATCAAGCAATTGAATTATGTCCAAGAAATGAAGGGTAAATTTTCCATTGCGAATATGAAGCCTGCCATCGAAAAGGTCTTTAAAGTAGCTGGACTAACATCTTATTTTCAGACAATCAGCGAAGAAGAATACAAAAGCCAATTTTCTTAAGAATCCATCTTTGTGTTCGAAAGAAAGGCGTCCCAAATTCCCCAAAAATAGCCCTTTTGAATCGGTCCGAATGGTTCTAGCCTTACCTTAATTTTCGTATCCGTAAATTCCGAAGGATCCAAACGAATCATAATCGGATTTTGGAAATTCTTTCCATTTGCAATTTCTACAGTTTCTTTCCAAATCCCATTCACATAGACTTTTAAGATCCTAGATGGTAGGGTGCTGTATTTAGAAGGTTGGTAATGAACGAGTTCCAAATAAAGGTATATTGCTCTTTTTTCTAAGTTTTCTTTGGTCAAATCAAACTCTATACCTTCTTCTCCAATCATCTGGCAGACAGAATTCTTGATTCCTGCAAAATTTTGATCAGGCTTTACCTTCCAACCCTGGTAGCTTGCCCAAATTTCTAATTCTGGGTAAGTCATAAAATTTCCTGGTTCTGAACCAATACCAAAATCTTTAAAATGTCCCGATTGATTGGTTCCCTGAGAAAGTAGCAAATTTGTACTAATTAATAATAAAAATAGTGATAAAATTCGAAACATCTTACCATTATCATCGGATTCCTACTTCAGTTTGTCTACAAAATTTGATTTTTCATAACTCAAGCATAAACTGTAGTGGACATATCCAGGAAATTGGCTTCTTAAAGTCCAAGTGGAAGTACAAAAGGATAGAAATAATTTGACAGGTAGAGCGATAACATTAGGAAATTTTGACGGAGTCCATTTAGGCCACCAAGCTCTTCTTCAGAAAACCACATCTCTAGCGAATTCAGACCAACTGAATTCCTTAGCTCTAACCTACCATCCCAATCCTGCCATAGTTCTGGGGAAAAAAACTGATTTTACCTACCTACAATCTCTAGAATCCAGAATTCAAAATATACTTTCCTACGGCATACAAGAAGTTGAAGTTCTTCCTTTTACTAGGGAACTTTCAGAAATGGAAGCTGAGGATTTTCTAGCGAATATTCTCTTGAAAAAATTTCATGCGAAACACATTATCATTGGTTACAATCATTGTTTTGGGAAGAATCGAAGAGGAAATTTTGAATTACTTCAATCACTTTCAAATCAATTTGATTACAAAGTAACACAAGTTGAACCAGTGTTTGCTGGAGAGTTGAAAATCTCATCTTCTTTAATCCGAGAATTTCTTAAAAATGGTGATCTCGCAAATACAAAAATTTGTCTTGGTCGAAATTATAGTTTAGAAGGAACAGTAGTGGAAGGACGAAAGGAAGGCAGGAAACTTGGATATCCTACTGCCAATTTAAGTATACCACAGGATCTTGTTAAACCTGGTAAAGCTGTGTATGCAACCTTAGCAAATGGTCGCCCATCTATGACAAATGTTGGAACCAAACCTACTTTTGGTGATGATACATTAACAATAGAGACACATATCTTCGATACAAAAGAAGATCTCTATGGCACAAAGATTAAACTAGATTTCATACAAAAAGTTCGTGAGGTTGAAAAATTTCCTAGTTTAGAAGCTTTAATTCAACAACTTAGCAGAGATGAGGTTACTAGCCGTAAGATCTTCTCAAAATAGAACTTTTTTTAAACTTTTTGGATAACAGCGAAAGAAACATCGTCATGGAATTTATTATTTGATAAGGCAAAAAGGTTTCGCATGATTGTCTGGGCTGGAATTGCTTCATCCAAAGAATAATGATTTTTTAAATATTCATAAAAGCCATCATATCCTAAAATTTTCTCATTTTCATTGCTTAGCTCATAACAACCATCTGAAAAAAGTAATATTTCATCTCCAGGTTCAATATTTTTCTTATAGTTAGTAAAGCTTAAATCAAGACCGTTCGACAAAGGGGTGCCTCTTCCATCTAGAAGATTCCATTTTCCTTTGGTTTTAATAAGCATGGGAAAATTCCCTGCATAAGAGTATTCTATAGTATTATCTGTATTTAAACGTAGAATCGTTGCACATATGAAAAGATCTTCAGCAATATATCGTATTTTATTATATATAGAATTAAGAATATTAGCTGGCTTAGATGAATTTTCAGGAGTAAGGTTTTGGAAAATAAAAACTAGACTAGATGTAAAATATGCAGAACTCAGTCCGTGTCCTGCTACATCTGCTAAAATAACATCAACTGAACCATCTAAATTTATTTTGTGGGACAGAATGTCCCCAGTTACATGAATCAATGGCTTCATATAAGTATAGATGTCAAAATTTCGAGTTTGAATAAAGGATGGCATCATAAATACTTTTTGCGTATTAGCAGCCAATTCCAAATCTTCATTCATCAAACGGTACTGTTCCTGAATGACCCTATTGTATCTACTTTCATTCAATTCAATCTGCTTAGGCTCAGAAATATCATAGGAAAGAATCGCAATAAGATCTTCATTCTGTTCAGCATTATGAATTAAAAAAAAATAAGAATGCAACCAATGAGTCTTACCTTGCTTAAATCTACAAGAACACTCTGTATTCCAAACATTGTTTAATGATAGCTGATATAATACCTTATCAAAAAAGGCTCTGTCATCCTGCGGGAGGTAAAAATTATTAATATTATTATTTATAACATCTTCAGATTTGAGGCCTAAAGAATTTAGTAAAGAATCGTTTACAAATAGAATTTTGCCTCTAATATCTGAAAGACAAATAAAATTAGTATTTAGCCAATGAGCACCACATTGAATGAACAACTGTTCTAGATCAATATTTATTGAACCCTGACCTACCATAACTGTCTAACTTACTTAAATGCAATTTAGGTTCAATAAATTTTTTATTTACTAAGATTGATTTTATGCTCTAAATTGAAACTGCTTCCAACTTTTCAATAATTTTATCCAGAAACGGCTTCAAGCCATCTAAGAGTTCGGGCAATTCGTATTCAATTAGATCACCTGCTTCAACAAGATCATTTCTTTCCAAACCAAGAGCAATTTGAGAGAGGCATTCATTAAGATTCTGATTGTAGGAAGCCAAATCATGATCATCTACCATGATCTTCTCCAATTCTAATTTTGGATAAGAATTTCGCAGAGAAATCAAAGCAGTTAGCAGAGTATTCATTTTTCCAATACTATCTGTTAGTATTTCAGAAGCAATTTGATCTTTTCCTGATTGAAAGCTCTCATTGATCTTTACAAATTCTGATTTGATAGCTGATAGATTTTCCGAGTATTGCTTTACAATTTCTAGTAATTTATCATTGTCCAAATCTAAAATTGCAGTTCTATTTCTAAGATCCAATATAAATAGTTTAAGATCACGTAAATCTTCCAAGAAAGATTCTATTGCTTCCACCGATTCAAGATGAGAGACAGTCTTGTGTAGATGCTCTAAAATTTCTTGGACATTTTTACCTTTCCCCATCGGACGGATTGTATCCAAGTTCAGTTTTAATAATTTTTTCGAGGAAGTTATTATGGAATCAATCCAGATGATTCCTTCTGAAAGATCATTTGATTCTTTTTCAGTTAGGCTATCTCGTCCAATTAAAGTAGAACCTATAGTATCTATATAACGATCTAATTCTTCAAGACCAGAGACAAGAACATCTAATTCTTCCCCAATTATAAAATCAATTCTTTGGATATTGTTAAAGTCGACTTCTTCCATTTTCTCGAGGTCATAGTCTATACCATCAACGAAACAAGATACCACATACTTATGATTAGCTTCTACCCAATGATTGACACCTTTAACAATGTCTCCTATTGTCTTTTCGGTTTCTAAATTTACATCTAATTTGTGATTATTAACAAATATTTCCATCTAAATTATTCTCCTCTTTGGGCTCCCCGTAGATTGTTCTGTAGGTAATTTCCAACTGATTTGTTTCTACCTACTCCTTGTTCCATATACAAAAATCTTTGCTTCAATTTTGATTCATAAGCCAGCATATGTGATTCATGATTTTTAATCTTTTTCTTGTTATCAGAAATATTGTCTTCAAGCAACTTAATCTTACTATTTACAATTCCGCCTGTGAATTGTGTGTAAGGCTTCATATGCTCTAATATTCTATAACCGACACCCTCATCGGTAATTGCATCTTGGTTGATATCTGTTGCAAAAAGTTCTTTAACAGCCTCAGGGTTCTCTTTCAAAGCCTTAGTTAGCTTTTCTTCGTCAATTTGAAGAATGCCTTCTTGGATTTTTTCCCAACTAGAGCCAATTTGACCAGTTGAAATTCCAATTTCTGCAAGAGTTCGGTATCCTGTTTCTTTACGATTTGGATAAGCTCCACTGATAATTGTTTTGAGTCCTGATGTTAATCTTAGCACAGCATTATCGCCTGCGAGTAGCCCTGTCTTTTCTTTTGCTTTGAAATAGTCTTTTGATATATCTGCCGAACGATCTGTATCTGATGTAAAATCCTTATCAGATACTTTGCCATCTCGGTCAACAGCTGTTGCTTCTTTTGCAAATGTCATTAGTTCATTGTATGATTGAACAAACTCTTTAATCAATTCATGACCCTTATCCGTCTCAGGTTTGATATCAAAAGTAATAGGCTCTTCTGTTACCTTGTGGAAATTTAAAGAAACAGATTCTAGAATATCATTTAGATTTTCATTTTTATCTCGAGTTATTTCTACACCATCGATTTTGAATTTTGCATCTTTTGATTCGGCGATAACATTAGCAGGAGCAGCTCCCTTCCATTCAGGAACGGATACTAACTCTACTTGAGAAATAGAAAGATCTGCATCATTTGCATTTAAAATTACAATCTTAATTAGTTCCTTACCGATTAGTTCATCTGATTTCCAAGAATATCCTTCATCACTTGGATAAAGTGAAGCGGATTTATATCGTTCTTCTTCGCCTACTTTAATATAAGCACCTACATCCAATCTTGGAATTGTTGTTTCCGATTGAACTTGGAATCGTAGGTAATCATTGTCTTTAACCTTAGTTGTTGAGATGGGAAAGCTATAAGCAGTATCAGATTTTAATTTTACGCCAGTCTCTAACATTGTTGGCTTCCAATCTGGTTGAAGATTGTTCTCAAATTTTTCAGATTGAAATGCTTCGGCAGATTGAATTCCAAGAGTAAGTGAACTTGATGTTGATTCAGGAGGAGCAGTGTATTCACCTACAAGACCAGCTGCAAATAGAATTCCATTCGGATCCATGAATTTTAATTCTGCTTTCTTTCCAGATTTAACGGAGGTTAAACTTAGTATTCCTTCTTCGGGAGTTACTTTCACTAAATGCGCACTTACTACAGTTGCAGCTGAATTTTTAATTAAATCATTGAGTTCTGTTAGATTTCCACCTTGGAATTCTAATTCAATTTTTTCTTTACCAGATACAATTGAAAATTTGCCAGCAGGCAGTTTCATTTCTAGGTCAACCTTGTTACCGCTGATTTGATGCTTGGTAGCTAATTCAATAATTTCAATGGATTTTTTCCCTGGCTTCGCACCACGGGTTGCTTCCCCACTTAGCACGCCCTCTTGTGAAGGAATGATTTTCTTAGTTGCCAGTGGAGTTGTAAAACTTGTAAGATTTCTTGTCTTTAATTGAAAATCGTTGGAACGAAGTTTCATTTCACCCCAAACTTCGATTTGAGCCTTAGTATATAGGTTCTCGGTTTCCCATCGTTTTATTGGCTTTTTCTCTAATTCGACCAATTGTTTAACGATTGAATTTGTATCTTGGCCTGAAGCCATCCCTGGCATTGTAAAAGCTGGCATACCGTTCTCCTTTTTTAGTGTTCTCTCTTTAATCTTCGTCGAGTCTAGAAAAAATATTAGGGATTTACAGGTTTTTTTTGGCCTTAAAACTAGTAAACATGAGTACGATTGACCTGTCCAACCCAGAAATTTTCTTTGATAGAGAGCTGTCTTGGGTTGATTTTAACTTTAGAGTGCTGGAAGAAGCACAGAGCGAAACAAATCCCGTCCTAGAAAGATTAAAATTTCTTTGTATAACAGAATCGAATCTAGATGAATTCTTTATGGTTCGTGTTGCTGGGCTTCTCAATATACAAAGTTCGGGAGCTGATGAACGCTCTTTGAATGGGCAGAGTACAACTGAAATTATCACCTCTCTTTCCAAAAAAGTTTCTGATTTTGTTTTCGCACAGTACAAAACTTTAGCTGATCTGATCAAGTTACTGAAGAAAGAAAATATAAACCTCATTCAAAATCCAGAGGAATTGACCCAGGAAGAGATCAAAATAATAAAAGAATATTATAAGAAAGATGTATCTTCCATTCTGACTCCACTTGCAATTGATACATCCCACCCCTTCCCACATATTCTAAATCGAACTTTGAATCTTGCGATCATTTTGAACGCTAATGATGACAAAAGCAAGAGAGATCTTTTTGCTATAGTCCAAGTACCATCCGTACTTCCAAGATTCTTAAAATTGCCTGACAAGGGTGATGAGAAAAGATTCTTTCCTTTAGAGGAGATCATCAAACTTCATTTAAGCGACCTTTTTTATGGAATGAAAGTAAAAGAAATCCATCCATTTCGAATTATTCGAGATGCAGATATTGCCTTCAATGAAGAGGAAAACGCGGGAGACCTTATTTCTGTCATGAAGACGGAGCTTAAAAATCGTATGTGGGGAGATGCGATTCGTCTTGATGTAATGACAGGTTCAGGGAGAATTCGTGAACTACTAAAGAGTCTACTTGCTATAGAAGAACACCAACTCTATGAAGTAGAGGGTTTACTCAATCTAGGCGATCTTATGTATTTCTATAGTGTAGAGAAGGCTGCAACTTCCCATCTTAAATTTACTTTTCCTGCCGCCAAAACTGGGTTTTACGGTAAGAGTTTAGATAACATCTTTCAAAATATAAGAAAAAGTGATAAACTACTCCACCATCCCTATGAAAGTTTTAAATCGATAGAGGACATGCTCAAGAAAGCATCTGCGGACTCTAAAGTTCTTGCGATCAAAATGACCTTATATAGAACAAGTGGAGACAGCCCTATTATACAATATCTCTCAGAGGCAGCTGAAAATGGCAAACAGGTAACTGTTCTCGTGGAGCTGAAAGCTAGATTTGATGAAGAGCGTAACATTCGTTGGGCGAAAAAATTAGAAGACTCGGGAGTACACGTAGTATACGGAATTGTTGGATTAAAAATCCATTGTAAGATGTTACTAATTGTACGTAAAGAAGATGATATCCTCAATCGTTACGCGCATCTTGGTACAGGAAATTATAATTCTACAACAGCAAGGTTCTATACCGACTTAAGTTTATTTACCAATAATCCTGAGATCACAGAAGATGTAGCTTTGCTTTTCAATGTGATCACATCGAATGCAAAAATGCCAAAGATGAATAAGATCTTTGCGGCTCCCATCTATCTCAAGGAAACTTTTCTGGAATTAATCAATGAGGAAATAAATTTTGCAAAGAAAGGAAAGCCTTCCTCTATCATGTTCAAAATGAACTCACTCGTTGATCCAGATGTGATTATTGCTCTCTATAAGGCAAGCCAAGCTGGCGTAGAAATTGACCTTATCATCAGAGGGATCTGCTGTCTTAAACCGGGAATTCCAGGAGTCTCTGAAAATATCAAAGTCCGCTCCATCATAGGAAGGTATTTGGAACACTCAAGAATTTATTTCTTCTCCAATGGAGGAGATCCGAAGTATTTCTTAGCCTCAGCAGATTGTATGCCAAGAAATTTTCTTCGTAGAATTGAAGTTATGTTCCCAATTCTTGATGATAAAAACAAAGATAAAATTAAAAAAATTGTCAATCTACAACTTAAAGACAATACTTCTGCCAGAGTCTTACAATCAGATGGATCATACATTCGCTTGTATCCTCCTAAAGGAAAGCAAGCAATCAATGCTCAAGTAGACATGGTTAATCTTTAAGAAATTAGAATAAAAATTTAAGCGAAGTAATAAAGGAATTTTCAATTATGAATTTTGAAACTACAAAGAAAGAACTATCAGAAAAAATCGGAGAATCAAAGGTAATTTGGAAACAAGATGGTAAGATGGACGAGGCGACTTTCGATTCTTTTGGTCTCGATCGCACAAAGACCTATAAACCAGAATACCAGATTCTGGTATTCCCTGAGACAACTGAAGATGTTGCAGCAATCATTGATTATGCGAATAAGAACAAAATCTCAGTAGTTCCTTCAGGCGGCAGAACTGGTTATGCAGGCGGTGCTGTAGCCAAGAATTCTGAAATTGTTATATCACTGAATAAGATGAACCGTGTGGTTGAGGCCGATCCCTTCTTGGGTTCTATCACAGTGCAAGCAGGTATGATAACCAAGACATTGCATAAGGAAGCCGAAGAGCGAGGCTTTTACTATCCTGTAGATTTTGCAGCAACTGGTTCATCGCATATTGGTGGAAATATCGCAACGAATGCAGGTGGGGTGCGAGTTGTTCGCTACGGACTGGTTCGTGATTGGGTTCTAGGCCTAACTGTTGTAACAGGTAATGGAGAAATACTTAGATTCAACGGCGAAATTTTAAAAAATAATACAGGCTACGATCTGAAACATCTTTTCATAGGTTCAGAGGGAACTTTAGGAATCATAACAGAATGTACTCTTAAACTCACTTCTCCACCCAAAGAAATACGTGTAATATTAGTTGCCGTCCCTGATTTTAAGTCAATTTTAGAAATCTTTAAGAAAACCCATGAATCTCCGCTTCCGCTTCTTGCTTTTGAATTTTTTACAGAATTTTGTTTGGAAAAAGTCAAAGAACACTTGGGAGTTCCTTCTCCATTTTCCGATCAATCACCTTACTATGTATTGATGGAATATGAAGTAAGCGGAGAAAATGATGAAGAAAAGTTATTTGGCATACTTGAGACTATTACCAATGAAGAATTGATCGTTGATGGAAGCATTGCGCAGAATTCACGACAGAATGAAACCTTTTGGAAATACAGAGAAGGAATCTCAGAAAGTCTCTCACTGCACAATACAGTTCACAAGAATGATATTTCCCTACCATTGCGGAATATGGAAGCATTCATACAAGAAATGGAAGCCTTATTGAATTCAAAATACCCTGGATTTCAGATTGCACTCTTTGGTCATGTAGGAGATGGCAATCTTCATTTGAATATACTCATGCCAGAGGGAATGGAGAAGGAAGAATTTTTTGTTAAATGCAAATCAGTAGATCCAGATATGTTCCATTTGATTCAAAAATACCACGGATCTATCTCCGCCGAACATGGCATAGGCTTACTTAAGAAAGATTTCCTAGGCTTTTCTCGATCGCAGACTGAAATAGATTCCATGAAAGCTATCAAAAAAATCTTTGATCCAAATGGAATCTTAAACCCAGGGAAATTATTTTAAAGAAAAATTACTTCCGATTTTTTCTAATTTCTTTGTCTAAGCCAACTAAATTAGCTGGAACAGATATTTCTCTTTTGCGATAGCTTTTCTTATAAGGCTTTTTGTATAAATCATGACAGGATTTACAAGAATTCTCAGGCTTGTTCTCAGCTAAGGATTCATCCACTATCATTTGCCAATCTTCTCTTTCTTTATCGATAGCAAGAGAAGGAATCTCTTTCACAATTTGGCTAAGATATGAATTATCCCCTGTCTTCTTGAAATGCTTCATTGCTTCTTTCGTATAATCTTCCATGAAATCATGAAGATTTGTTATTTCAGTTTTAGAATTTTTTACTTGATTAGATTTAGTTCCACTTAGATCATCTTTCGACTTTCCTTGAGCAAAAAGTGCTAGAGAAATACTTAGTAGAGCAATTGCAAAATATTTTTGATTCATAATTTCCTCTTATTTTAGACGTATTGAAATTCTAAGCATTAGTTAAATTCCTACTTTTTCCAAGGAGCTTTTATTAACCCTACCAGTATATTCATCTTCATAATCACCGAGCTTTTGAACAAAATGTTCGCTAAAACCAGCTTTTATACGAGTCTCTGGGTAATACATATAACCTTTTGCACGTCTTGGAGTAAAAGGATACTCTAACAAAGAATTGAAGTATGTCCAATCATCTATGTCATCTGGTTGAGAACGATTAAATACAGCTAGCCCTCGTTTCACATGTTTGATTTCATCTTGGTAGACTTTTTCAATAATTTCTGCTGTTGCCATATCACCATGAAACTCTAGTGCTTTCTTATAGACTTGCGTATAATCTAAATTAGCTCCTTCAAACGAAATCGAGAGAACAGCTGTGAATTTTTCCAAGGTCTGCATCTTTTCAATCTGCTTCCAGAAAAGTCGATTTAAAGGTTTGTCTCCGAACTGAACTCCTAATTCGTTCATACGTTTTTCATACATTTGAAAGTGCTCTTGCTCTTCTTGCATAGATTTCAGAAATCCATGTAAAACACCCCTACCTGCATTCGGAAATTTCAATATTCCCCAAGCAAAAATCTCTATCGCCATCAATTCATGGTTTGCAAAATGATGCAGACTAATACCTATATTTCTTGGATAATTTAAATGTTCCAAGCGTGGTATCTTAGATTTTGCATCAGACATTATTATGCTTGGTGAGCGAGCAGGAATGTTGGTATTGAAAAATTTCGTTGCATCTTTGTCTTCAACGAGATAAGCTTCATCCTCATCCATCTTCCAATCGGAGTATCGAATCAATTTATCTTTTAGATCAGGAGATCCTAAGATCATCTTGCAATATTCTACTAATCTGTCCACTGTGGATAGATTATTCGATTCGGTGGATTCATCTAGTTTTTTTTACAATATGCAAAAACCTTAAATGAAAGAAGAACCTTCAAATTTTTATGAAATAGTTTATAAGATAATAAAGTCCATTCCAAAAGGAAAGGTAAGTAGCTATGGTAGAATAGCTGTTCTTGCGGGAAGTCCACGGGCAGCTCGTGCAGTAGGATACGCCTTGAATGCTTTGAAAAAAGACCAAGAGCAAGAAATACCTTGGCAAAGAGTGATCAACTCCGAAGGTAGAATTAGCTTTAAGTCTGATACAACCCGAGCAACCTTACAAAGGAAATTACTCGAGTCGGAAGGGATAGTATTCCAAGAAGATGATAAAGTTGACTGGAAGATGTTTGGTTGGCCCTGATGATCTTCCAAATTCTCTAAAATTTAATTAGTATTCAAATCTATTCTAATTCACATTCAAGTATAGAAGAAATAGTAATCATTACAAATGATATAAATAAGATGAAATACGATAAACGATTGCTCTTCATGCAACCAAAAACAGAACTAAAATAAAAAATAATTGATAGTATTTGAAGAAAAACTGCACTAATTTCAATTAAATAATGAGTTTTATTCAAAACAAATTGGTAGCCATTTACTGTAAAAAGATCTAATAAAAAATAGCAACCATAAATCCCAAATGTTGCCAAAGAGAAAAGCCAAGTGACCCAATTTTGAATAAGAATATAACACATAAAAAATGTTTGACCCCATTATACTAACAGTTTACTTTGTACAACTAACGATTCTTTAATATTTGGACGGTTTTACATTAGAATGAAGAAAGAAAATCAGCGGAACTACTTTTTCCATACTTTTTTCATACTTTTTTCATACTTTTTCTTAATGTTTTCTTCTTGTATTGCCCAAGAAGAACCAAATCAGACTTTGCTTCTTTTAATGCCTTGGGAATACGGAGATAAAATCGCTGTAAACCCTCTTACCAATAATACAACACCTACTGATGACAAAGATTTGTCGAGCACAGAAGTAGATGTGTGGTCCACTGACCATCCAGTCGCTAAAGGTTATTTAGTTAACTGGCTTTTATTCACGCCAAGCGAAGAAGATGAGACTTCAGAGGATTTAAATATAACCGACTTTAAATCAGAAGATGCGGTTCAAATTGATGCCTCAAATGCAATTCCCCTTCCTCATTCGCCAGAAGAAACCATTCAATTGAGGGATAAAATTCAAATAGAAAACCTTGATAAAAAAATACTACAGCAAAATATTGAAGAACCTTCTGTTTACCATGCTAGAATATTTATATCATCGAGTGTTGAGCTCCAATATTTAAAAGAATTGATTGTACCATATTCTGCATTCCCTTACTTTGAGGTAGAAGGGATGACCTACCATCCGACGAATCAAGAATTAGTTGGGCATATTGATTGGTCAGAATATACAGAAGGTGGTTTTGTATATGTTATTCTAACTGGTTATCATTACAATTTTATCTTAATGAATGAACTCTTCCAAGCTATTGAAATTCTAAAAGAATTAAAATACGAAGAGCTTGCTTTGCTCAATTTCGATTTAAGTATGTCCAACGAACAATTGCAAGATTACACGGATCAACTCCATAAAGAAGCAAATGAATGGAAGGTTAAAGACAGCCAAGCCTACTTAAAATTGCAACGATTTAGAGAACCAAATGGCAATTACCAATTTGCAATCTTCGGAGCACTCAGAGGTGGGCTAACAAGGATTTTTTCCAATGTTTGGAACAAAGTTCGAATAGGAGTGATCAAAGCTACAGCACAACTAACAAGTCGCTTAAAGTTTGATTTAAATCGATTGAGTATCCCCCAAGATTTAAGAGACAGAATGAAATTTAAGCCTTCTGAATTTCTTCAAAATGCCTTCACCCCACCTAAGTGGATACGAGACCGATTGAAACCCCCCAAGTGGCTAAGAGATAAATTAAAACTATCCCAGTATAAACCTCTACGAGGAATCATCGAGGTATTAGATGCGAATGGTAAGGTATTCCAATTCAAAAGGCAAGATAGAAAGATGACCTTAGACTGGACGCCAATTGAATTTCGCGTTGGACCACAACTTCCAGGCGATCTACAAGACTTCAATCCTTTTGATTTACTTACACAAAGAAGTACAACCTACTTGAATGGAATCTTCAATAAAAATTTGCAAGCTACTGTGCCGATTATTGGCACAGCAATTTCTTATAACCTGTGCTATAATTTAGATAATGCATATTCTAAGGTAACAGACAATGGAATATTCCCCAAGGTAATATGTGCAGGGCAATTTAAGCCTAGAGATTTTCCTTATTATATTCAGATAAAGAATCAATTCTCCCAAACTGCGGCTATGATCCAATTTGCCCATATTGAAGCAATCCATAAGCTAGGAATCTTTACCAAACGTGTCAACGTATTCCAAGGTGGACTCATGAATCCAGCTGAGTGGGAAACTCCGGAAGTATTTGAACAACTTGGGTTAGGCCAAAGCAAAAGAATTGCTGGAGCATTTGCACCCTGCGGACAGATCATTCACTTGCAAGACTACCACAAGGCTGCATTATTTGCACCAAAAATATTGACTCTTGCAGCTCCCTTCATGACCTATGATATCTATTTAGATAAGTATGATAATTTCCTAACAGTGGTTCACGAATTCTCACACATTGCCCACTGCTCCTTAATTGGAGAAAGTAAATACAGAGAGCAGATCAGCAAATATGCGGAAGATGTAGTCCAAGGAGTTAACCCACGGAGGTCAGAATATGGCAAGATGCATGAAGGCATTGCCAACTACTTTGAATTTATCCTCAATGCTAATATGAATTATTGTGTTGGTTGCAATAATATTGAAGCAAACCTTCATTCAGGTTATTTTGAATCTTCGTTTTTAGTTCACGATGAAGTCGGAGGAAATTATACACCACACTCTACTTTTGATATGTTCAAAGGGTTATCATTTAATACTTATCTCAATACTATAATTTTTAAAGATGATTTTGATAGCAACCAAACTGTAGCCATTTCGAGTTTTCTTTATGATTTAGAAGACGCTTGCGTCGATAGCTTTCGAACAATTATCCGGAACAATGGATCTATTAATAATCAAACGAGATTCCATGATCGTGTCAGTATCGGAAGATCCAATCTCATTCATACGATTCAACACCTTCCCTACCCTGCAAAACTACAAGACATCACACCCATCGTTCTTGGGCTTGGTGTCACCCAAGAGAACTATTGGGAATTGGTGGATCTACACGGCTTGAATGGATTAACCAAAGGTTTAGAGTTATGGAATCCCTATGATACAGCTCTCTTTGGCTCATTTACTATACAAAAAAGCGATGAAACATTAGAGAATTTACAATGCATTGCCAATGTTTCCAATATCATCCAACAGGATCTCAACCTTGCTTCCAACATACAAGCACTCAATATCCAACCTAAGTATCGAACGGAAAAAACAGATATCTTAGAATTGGACAAATCCAAATCCATTGAATCCTTCCAAGCCCAATATGTACCGACTGAGGCATTAGCTGTTACTTGGAAGAAGGAAAACCAAGAACCTGATCAACCCAAGATTAATTATACCAATACCCAAGCCAACACTTTCGAGACAAATGAGCTAACTTGGACAGATGAATATGGAATTGACTGGCTGGATTTTTTAGAAGAATCAACTCCACTTTACTCTACAAATATACTTTGGAACCCTATAGGCAAAGAAAACAAGGATATGGGAGTCATTGATTACACAAGGGTGGATGCATTTTCCTCCCCTGCAATAGAACACTTTTGGTTCACGTCTGCAATGCCTGAATACCAAGCCCAAAATCGAAGTTTCGAACAGTTCTACCAAGATGTATTGCCTGAAGATTGCAGGGATAGTTCTTGGAATCCAATTGGGAAACCAATTCAATCTATGGGAACAGAATGCTGGACGGGAGTAGGATGGTGGGGTACAATCATTACCGAAGACTATTGTTCTGATCTTATTGAAAACGACCAAAGACATACAGTAGCTAAATCACCTGTCTCCATAAATGAACATTTTATACATTACTACGATCGTAGAGTAGGAACCATTAGTTGCAATCTGCATACCCAGACTTCTAGTGAACTTTTGGAGTATGATGAAAGATCAAGCTATAGTTTCCCTCCCCAATTCTATGGAAATACCTGGAAGCACCTCTACTTCCAAAAGGATGGGAGAATCCAATTCCAAAATGCAGGTCTGGTTAGCGACTTCATTACAAGATCCGGGCTGAACTATGCACATCTATCTAAACAAAAGGAGAAAGGATACTTTGAATACTTTATCAAGAGCAACTAAAAAACTTATCGTATTAGTCTCCTTTTTATTTTTTTTTTGTAACTTTACGGATATATCTTGCAATCGACCTCCACGGGATTCCAAAGATGCAATTCCCATTTTATCTTATCTGTATATTATCGATCAAGATCGAAAGAATTCCTTTGAACCCAATAATACAAAAGAGAAAGCCTATTGTTTGGATGATACATTTAAAGATCCTCCATATACTAATTCTATCAGTAGTATAATTTATCCGCAAGAGGATATTGATTATTATAAAGTATCTTTTCGAAATCAAAGAATATCCTTGAGTCATTTTACTCGTCAGTCAGAATTTTACCACATTCTATTGGAGTCAGAATCTGGAACTCTTTACGATTCCAGAAATCCGGAAGCAGTAAATGCATTTATAGAATCAAACCAGCTTGTCCAAATTCCGATAGAAGGAGAAACTTATGAGGCAAGAACAATACTAATCAAAGACCTAGACTTTATTTACTTGAAATTATTGCATAATGAGAATTATCTGCTTGGTAATACTGGTAATTCTTATGTATTTTTATTAAAGAATGATGTACCAAGTATAACAGACATTAGCTATTTTAATTTCTTACGAATTACAGGAGAATTTGAACCTTGTCCCTAGTAAGTCGTCAGTTTTGGAGGAAACTAAAATCCATACCCAAGAGAATACTCTTCATAGTTGTAATCTTATTTCTCTCACCTATATTCAATCTATTGCACCTTACTTTTCCGTATGGATGGTCTAGGTTTCAATGGGATTGGTTCTTTTTAGTATTAACTCCTTGTAAGACACTTTTATTAGTATTTCCCATCGTTGTTGCGCTGGGATTGCTATTTAAGGTTAAGTGGGCATTTATCTCATGGGTTTTGTATGCTTCGAGTTTATTCATTTACAATTCAATTATTACATGGAATCATCCGACAGGAATCAACTTCTCAATACTATTTCAAAGTTTTGTCTTGATTTCATTCGTTCAATGGATCTTGCACAAAGATATACGATCTCCTTACTTTTCCAGTGAAAAGCATAGAGGGTGGAGAAGAAACAATCGAATTCCATGGGTAAAGAAATATTTCTCTGAATCAGGCGATGAATTTCAATCCATCAATCGTAGTCCTAATGGAATCCTTCTGCGTATTCCCGATGGCTTAAGATTAGAACTATTCGATGAGTTGAATCTATTCGATTCAGACAAAGACACAAAAATTAAGATCCAGGGAAAGGTAACACGAATCAACGGTGATTTTGCCTTTTTATCTATCAGTGAAAATTTATGAGAAATTTTGGAATAAAATCAATTTGGTTATTTCTGTTTTTAATCTCTTCGATATTAAATTCCATATTATTATATTTATTATGGAACCAAAATAATTATAAAAATGAGGAGGTAAATCTACCAACTCAAGTTGATGCAAGTTTAGATTCAGTTGTTAGTAAATCAGTAAATCTAAAAAAACGAATCATTGAACCGTCGACATCTGTTGTTTATATTAAACCTCATCCTCCCGATTTCCTGAATGGTAGAACTATGAAAATTCAAAGATTTGATAAATCAATAATCGATGGTAAAGAGATTTGGAGATTAGAGGAAATTACGGAAGACAATAAGGTGAGAATATGGAATATCGATTCAAGTTCAATAGTTTGGTAAAGTATTGCTTTTGGATATTCACTCTAATGTATTTGTTTAGTGAAAATTCAATTCTTGCAGAAGATAAAAAATTTAAAAATGGAGTTATACTTTATAAGGAGAACTATAGTTTATCATCAGAATACATGGATTTAGATAATGATAGAATTTTTATTCGGAACAATCAAATTGGTTTTCCAATTTATAAGAGTAATGTAAAAGAGATTGTAGACTTAGAATACTACCAGTCTATTCGATCTAATTCTAGATGGAATTCTGTATTTGAATCCATTTACCAATTTAATGCAGGAAGTCGTTACCAATATGATTACCAAGATCAAGGAAACTTTTTTTTGGATGATGATTTTGTTAGACCAGCTAAGATTGGATTTCTTCTATTGACATTGTTCACTTATTCTTCTGCATTGCAAGCTAACCAAAGGCTTGGTGATTCGTTCTTTGGATTGAATTCATCTTCCAGACAAGAAACTTTTCGTAAAAGAAATAGTGAATTCATTTTTACTACCTTTTTAACAACTAGCTTCTTTATAGGTAGTTCTGTTATCGCCTATATCCGCTTTGGTAAGGATTCCAATTGGAATGATTTGAATATAAACAAAAGGGAAGAACTGAGTATTGAACAGTTCAACTCTAAGGTAAATGAATTAAATTCTGGAAATAAAATTGAATTCAATTATGTGTATAGATTTTAAAAGAATTCCTTTATTTCACATAATCTTTCTTCTTCTGTCTGGATGTATTGAGGAAAAGATTCCGAAGCAAGAATCAATCTTGGCTCTAATTCCTAATTCAAGTATAATGGATACCAATGATTATAAGACATGGACAGGTTGCACGATAAGTATTATTAAGAATAACAATAACGTTGGATATTTTTGTATAAAAGAAAATTATAATGAATGCTCGAAAGAATCATTTATTGATATAGCATCAGAAAATGTTAAGAATTCAATAGTATCAAACCTTGATATAAATGATCTAAATTTTCCAGTATGCTCTAGTTCGATTGACCTTGTAAGAAGTAAAGTTTTGGAAATCAATCCGCCAGATTCTTTTTATTCTAAAGAAGCAATCTCAGATTTTACATCCAATTTAGGGTCGGTTTCACTATGGCAAGATTGTTCTAAGGTTGGAAACCAAAGCAAATCATTTATAGCAATTATGGATAAAGCAAACCGAACGGACTTGCATGGCTGGAAGATGATTTTAGCCTTACATGGAAATCCCTCGTCAAACTGCTTAAATACAATTGGACTGACCGTCAAAGAAATGAATTATTATGAAACAATCAAACAAGGAAAATTAAACTATGGAATCAAATACAATGCAATCAATTAAAATGAAAGTAGCAGTATTATTTATAATTATCCTACTTTTTCCATCATGCTACCAAGAGAAAGATGATAAAACTGAGAATTTATTTCTAGTTGCTTTACTTCAACGAATTGTATCAGCTGAGGCTGAAAATTGCTCATTCAACACAATTGGAAATGGTACCTTATTGGAAGATTCATTAAATGATGTTCAACTGAAAGGAACACAAGAAATCTTAACAGCGAGTGAAGGCTATAAAGATATATCAAATTATTCTGTCAACCTATTACCTACATTTATCATTGATATAACCTTGAGGGAACTTCCAGCAAATGGTTTACCTGCATTCCCAGCAGAACCTCTGGATACTATAATTTCTGCATATATTCTGGATTTAAAGACAGACAATAATAGTTTCACAATTAAACTAGAAAGGCCTAGTTCGACGAATCCTAATGTTTGGCCGATGAATACAACAAGACCAGTAGTATTAAACAACAAGACTAATTCATTTTTTGCATGTCTTTTCCCTACTATAAGTGGTAATACAATTCGAATAGGCTGTGACCAATCATTTTTTAATTTTAATCAAGCCTCAGCTAATGTAAGGCTCCAAAGTATTCATAAGGATCGCGAAAGGACTTTCTCAGATTGTAGGTAAATCAATTCCCATCCATTCTTGTTGCGCCCACAAAATGTAGACTAAAATTCCAATTCAGTAATCCTATTATTAGATTTATGATTTCACTTCAATGTGAAAAATAAAATCTACTCCGAATCAGGACTTGGTTTTTGACTTCACACCCAGTTTATGCAGGATCACAGTCATAGGACAAAATCCTGTAATACTAAGTATAGTTAAATTAATTCCCACCAAAGCTGTTAGTATCAGCCAGTATTCCGAATGAATCCTGGAAAGACCTAAACTAATTAGAATGAAAGCACCGGCAATCAACCAAACGAACCTTTCTAAATACCAAGATTTTGTATTTGCAATGAACATTATAATTCTCCTTAAATTAATTTCATAGAACTGATACTATACTGGGTAGGGTATATATCATTGCAACTAGAATTTGTAATAATTTTTGATTCAAAAATATTTTCTATTTCTGATTATTCTTAAGTTGGTGAAATAGCTTTTAATAAAGCTTGCAAAAGTTTGAAAATATCACCGTATTTGAAGAAAAAGTAATAGAGAATCAAATAGAAAGTGAAGAAAGTATCGTTTTTGCTTGGAGAATAAATTCTTTTTCTTCCTCAGGAGAAAATGGCCCAAATATTGAATTTTGAATTCGTCTAGCCAAATGAATGTACTCTATACAACCAGCGATTGTCATCTCAGGTTTAGACTTGGCTGGATAGATTTTTATATCCTTGCCATCGCTCACAACCAAGGAACGAGGAGGAATTTTCTTACCACCACGGATCATACATCCAGCAGTAATTTGTGCTCCATCACCAATCTCACAACCATCTAACAGAATAGATCCTATACCAACAAGACAGGCTCTTCCAATTTTACAACCATGGAGCATAGCATTATGACCAACTAAAGTCCAGTCACCGATAGAAATTGAACCTTTAGAATCGGTATGTAGGGTAGTATTATCTTGGATATTTACTGCCTTACCCAAGACAATTCGATTCATATCTCCACGCAGAACTGCACCAGGCCAAATGGAACAAGATGAAGCAAATTCTACATTTCCTATAATAGTTGCTTTTTCATGAATATAAGCTTTTTCAAAATAAGGTATTTCGTTCATAATTATTTTCACTACTTATAGTAAATGATAATCAACGGAGATTGTATCCCATACCATTTGCCACTTCTATCATTTTATCAGAGATCTCTTTGAGTCTTTCCTGAGTAAAAGTCTTCTCGTAGGGAAGTAGACTTACTCTGTAAGTTACAGAGACCTTTCCTTCTTCAAGATTCCCACCTGAAAAAGTATTATGAACCCAAACTTTTTCCAATTCAGAAATACCAATATCTTGCAAGGATTTCGCATAATCATAAGTAGATGCATTTTTATCGAGTACAATGGATATGTCTAACTGTCCTTGTGGGAATTGAGACGGACTTATGAATTTAGAGGGCTCTTTTAAAGATGATAGGACTTCATCAAAGACGGAAAGGTGGATTTTTCCAATTATAACTCTCTTTCTCAAATCGAAATGATCTACTTCGCGGTTATGTAAGATTCCTAATTCAGCTAATTCCTTATCCTTCCAATTTAGCACAAGGCAGGCATTGGGATGCAAATGCTTTCTATTACCTACTTTCCATTCTAAATCACTAAGATCGAATTGATTGAATAGTTTTGTTAGGTTTTCTCTAAGGGCAAGCAAACTTTCTTGTAACTTATAAACATCCTCATTTTGCAAACGTCCTTCTTCCATTTTCAAAAAAGAAAGAAATCGATTTTCTAAAGGAAGTCCGTCATTGTCTATAGTTCTATTGTCATAGGTTCTTCCCACTTCAAATAAACCAAAAGATTCATAACGATCTTGATTTGCCTTTGCATTTCTAAGAATGGAAGGATACATAGAAGTTCTTAGTACGGAATGTTCAGAAGGCATTTCATTTAGTAGACGAACAATATCATTTTCTGAAAAATCTTCTTCAAAGGAAGCATCTTCAAGTGAAGCAAAACTATAATTGAATACTTCATTGTAACCAAATTTTAATGAAAAGATAGACTTACATTTACGCTCAAGGCTTCGAATGGAATTCTGGATTGGAGTTTCTAAGGCAAGTTCTAAAGATTTCGTTTCAATAGAAGCATATCCTATCGTTCTTCCAATTTCCTCAACTAAATCTTCCTGTATAGTAACATCATAATTTTGGCGAAACCATGGAACTTTCACTTCGAGTGATCCATTTCCCTTTTGTGAAACTTGAAAATTCAATCGTGTTAAAATTTCTATAATGACTTCTTCATTGATTGACTTTCCTAATTTTCTTTGGATGAATTCAACAGTAGTTACTATAATAACCTCTTTGGATTTATTATGATCAAATCCAAAAGGTAAATCTACAGTACAATCTGCACTACCATTCTCTCTAAGCAATTGAACCGCACGTCTGATTACTGGTAGACAGGTTGAAGAGTCCAAACCTTTTTCATAACGGATGGAGGAATCAGAACGTATTCCAGTCTTTCTTATTGATTTACGAACATCTTCTCGTTTAAACACAGCAGATTCTAGAACAAGATTTTGTGTTTCCTTAGTAACAGAAGAATCCTTTCCTCCCATTACGCCCGCTATAGCAACTGGCTTTCCACCAGAACGAATTAAGAGAATGGATGATTCAAGACTTGGATTGGTATCATCTAACAAAGGAAAATTTTCTTTATCTTTTGCAAAAGATGCTTCGAACTCTTTTCCAGGAAGTTTATCTTGGTCAAAGAAATGCGTTGGCTGACCACATTCCAATAGTAGATAATTCGATACATCCACTACATTGGATATGGATTTCAACCCACAACGTTGTAATCTTGATTGAATCTTCCAATTTGAATTATCAACTTTGACATTTTGGATAGAACTTACGTAATATCCATGTACATTTTCATTTTGCTTGATTTTGAATGATGATTCTTTATTTGTAAAAAGTTTTGAATTCCAGGACTCATCTAAGAGTGGATTGAATTTTATCTGTTTTTTGAATTGAGAAGCAAGCTCTCTGGCAAATCCAAAATGGCTCCAAAGATCTGGACGATGGGTAATAGATTTATTATCAATATCTATAATTATGTCATCAGTATTTAAAATTTCTGAAAAAGGTTTACCTAAAGTGAAACTTGAATCAAGAATAAAAACTCCAGAATCATCTTCACCTATAGAAATTTCTTTCTGAGAACATAGCATGCCTGAACTTTCTATGGAACGCAGCATAGATTTCTCAATTTTCTTGTCACCTAAGACTGTACCAGGTGTTGCTAGAGGGACTATATCTCCAATCGATACATTCTTTGCTCCAGTAACAATCTGGATTTCAGTTAATCCATCACTTACTTTTGCGACTTGCAGTTTATCAGCCTGAGGATGAGCTTCTAAGGATAAAATTTTGACAGGGACAATCGTCTTAAGATGAGGCAAGTATGGAACAGCTTCTTCTGTCTCACAGATGGAAGCATTGATTTTATGAAGGATATCCTCAAGACTTAGATCTGAAAGATCAATAAAATCTTGAATCCAATTGAGTGAAAGTTTCAAATTTATCTCCCTTGGTTATTTCATTAAACTACCCTAGGCAGTCAACTGGATTTGAAGTTATCTATGAATTCAGAAAGCTTACTTTCTGGCAAGGGACGGGAATAATAAAATCCTTGGATCATATCGACTTCAAGCAAACGCAGAATGTTACACTGATCCAATGTCTCTGCACCTTCCGCAACAACTTTCAATCCTAGATTATGCCCAAGATTAATTACTGCTTTAACAATCACTTGGCTATCTTCATCAGATTCTAGATCTATAATAAAACTTCTATCTATCTTCAAAGTTTGCACTGGGAATTTTTTTAAATAACCCAAAGAAGAATATCCGGTTCCAAAATCATCAATTGTAATTCGAATACCTAATTTTCTAATTTGGTTCATGATATCAATCGCATGCTCCGAATTATCTACCAATGAACTTTCAGTAATTTCAATTTCTAATAAATGTGGCGGAATATTAGTATGTTTAATATAATTTTCTAAATTACCAACAAGAAATTCATGTTTAAATTGCTTAGTAGATAGGTTTACTGAAATATCTATATCCTTACCTAACTTTTGGAATTCAGCAATTTTTTCTATAGCGGTATTGAGAACCCATTCACCTAAGGGTACAATGAGTCCTGTCTCTTCTGCAAGAGCAATAAAACTACTAGGAGGAATAAATCCTTTAACTGGATGCTTCCATCGGATCAAGGCTTCAAATCCTGCTACACTCATATCTTGAATTGAAATCTTAGGTTGGTAGTAAAGTTCAAATTGCTTTTCACGAAGTGCTATTCGAATATAATTTTCCATCTCCAATCTATGAGTTACAGATGATTGAAGAAAAGGAGTATAAAATGAGTAAGTATTCTTTCCTCTTTTCTTTGCTAGGTGAAGTGCATTATCTGCATTTTTTATCAATGATTCAGGATCCTTACCATCATTCGGAAAAATTGAAATCCCTAAACTCATACTTGTGAAAATTGAATGGTTATCCACTATGATTGCATTTATGAAACTATCATTAATAGACTCACAAACAATGGCAGCATCAGCCTCATTTTCCATGTCAGGCAAGGCGATAAGAAATTCATCTCCACCTTCTCTAGAAATAATATCATAGTTACGAATTGCACTTGTTAGCTTCTCAGATACAACTTGTAAAAAGCTATCACCGAAGTTGTGCCCATAGGAATCATTCATATACTTGAAATTATCAATATCAATAGAAAGTATACCTACCTTCTTATTGTGACGAAGTGCCTCTTCTAACATTATAGAAAGTTTTTCTATGAAAAATTTCTTTCGAGGTAAACCTGTAATTTCATCGTAATAAGCTAAATAGGAAATTCGTGCTTCAGCACTCTTTCTTTCCGTAATATCTCTAAAAGCAACTGCCATACCATAGCCATCAATATTTAGAGGAGTAGCCATTACTTCAAGCCATTGGATTCCTGATTTTTTCACAAGCCCAAATTCGAGTCCTCTCAGACTTTCCTTTTTCTTTAATGCTTGTAAGAGTGTAAAATTTCTTGGTAGAATTGAGGTTCCGCTAGGTGAAACAATCTGCCACTTCCTATAATTCAATGAACGTTTGAGAATAGTACCTTCGTCTATTTCAAAAATATCTTTAGCAACATCATTGTATTCTAAAATATTTCCAATCTCATCTGTTACTGCAATGCCTATAGGAAAATTATCGAAAATATTTTTATATTTCTTCTCTTGGTTTGATAACTCAATTTCAATTTCTTTTTGATTTGTTATAACTTGGAAAATTCCAATAATTTTATTTTGCTCTAGATTAGGAATTGCAAGCCATGAAAACCATTCTACTTTTCCATCTTTAGATATAATTCGATTTTCAAAATTAGTTTGGATATTGCCTTTAGTAACATTAGAAAGTGCTTCTAATGATTTAGTTATATCATCAGGATGAAAGAATTCATGGAATCGAACATTGAGTAATTCTTCAGGTGAATATTTTGTAACTTTACAAAATTGACGGGAAGTCCGAATGATTTCACCATTCATATTAAATTCCATTAAACTATCAGGATATTCTTTAGTAGTTTCTAATAATTTAAATAAGTGATTGTTTGCCGAGTCTTCTATACTTCCAGGTTTTAGCAGAGTAGAATAGAATCAAGAAAAAAGATGGAAATTAAAAATTAGATAAAATCTTTAGAATCTCATCACCGTATTTTTCAACCTTGGATTCTCCCATACCTTTAATATGCATCAAATCTTCTTTTGATCGAGGCAGATCCTCTGCAATACGTTTTAGCACTGGATTTTGAAGAACCATGAACTTTTTCCATTTTAATTTTCGAGCCTTAGCATCACGATAATTCTTCAATTTCATCAAGATCATAGAATTGGTAGTCAAGGTACGTTTCGTAACTACTTCATTAGGATCTTTTATTTTCTTTGTGCGAAATGGTGGTTGAGAAGTTAGAAAAATTTTGGGATATTTATCTCCCTTTTGAGAAAGAATTCTTTTTTCTAAGGCATTTTCCAGAAAGCGAGTTAAAGCAGATTCTGGAATATGATTTAATTTCCCATGCTCGGGGAAACGATCTAATTTCTTACGCATTGCATCTTTTGATCTAGAACCTTTCAGTAGACTTACAACTGAAGTCTTACCAAATTTACCTTCTAGAGAGCGAACTGTATCATAGATAATTTTCTCTTCTTCTGAATCAAAATCGTAGCTAGCCTTAGATTCCTTAGCTTCTGATTTTTTAATTTCACGAAGAATATAAGAGTCTCTGCTTCCATGCTTTTTCTGGCAATTATCACAAATGCCGCAACTCTCTAAATTTTCTCCAAAATAAGAACAGATTGTTCTCTGCCTACATTCAACACTCTTACCATAAGAACGCATATAGCCTAACAGAGTTTCTCCACTCTTACGATTGGTTTCTTTGGAAATAATAAATTGTTGAACAGATAGATCTGCATTGTGAAAAAACAAAACACAGAGAGAATCCTTCCCATCTCTACCTGCCCTACCTGCTTCTTGGTAGTATGCTTCCATGGATGCGGGAGCCTGGTAGTGCAGAACTAAACGTACATCAGGATGATCTATACCCATACCAAAAGCATTCGTAGCAATTAGAATTCTAACTTTACCTGAGGCATAAGCATTTTGAGTGCGCTCTCGAATACCATCTGTTCTGCCAGCATGGTATTTTCCAATATTGAATCCTGAGTTCTTGAGAAAGTCGTATACCTCATCGACTTGTGCTCTTGTTGCACAATAGATGATACATCTTCCCTTCTCTATTTTATTTTTCCATGAATCTAAATATTTAAGTAATAAACCTTTCTTATCTAACACGCGCTCTGGGTATTCTACAAGAAATTTTAAGTTCTTACGATAGAAACTAGATTGAACTCTCTTTGCCTCATTCATACCTAAGTTATTGATCGTATCTGTTACAACTTGTTCGGTAGCAGTAGCAGTCAAAGCTACGATTGGAAAAGTTCCTGATTTATAGGCCTCACGTAATTTTGCAAGACTTCGGTAACTAGGTCGAAAATCATGTCCCCATTGAGAAACGCAGTGTGCCTCATCAATCACAAGTAGGTTCACATTTATTTTCAGAAAAATTCTTTCAAAAGATCCATGAGTGACTCTTTCAGGAGAAACGAAAAGTATCTTTAATTTTCCTTGGACAGCTTGGCTCAAGACCTTCATTTGCGTAAGCTCATCTTGAGTAGAATTACACGTCTCTGCAATAATTCCAATTCCGTTCAAAGAATCAGCCTGATCCTTCATCAATGCAATCAAGGGTGATACTACAATAGTAACTCCACTAGGTAGCAGAACGGAAGCTAATTGGTAAATTAATGATTTACCAGCTCCAGTTGGTAAGATCGCAAAAGTATCTTGGCCATTTAAAATAGATTGCACAGCCTCTCTTTGTCCACTACGGAAGTGATCAAAACCAAAGACTTTTTTGAGTGTAGTTTCTAAAATAGGATCTGCTTGGATTGTCTGCATGTAATTAAATCAAGAGCTAAATTTAGAAGAACAATCCCTTCTTCTTTCTAGTAGTCCTTCTCCTGGTTGTTGGCTTCAAACCTAGAACTCCCAATAGACCACGAGTAACTTCTTTGATTACTAACTTACCAGCAGCAGATTCGGTAACCTTTTCAAATGTCGATTTTTCTTCTTTGGTTCTTCCTCGAGAACTTGAAGCTTTTTCAGATTTTTTATCTTCTTCTTCCTCAGCTTTTTCTGCTGCTAAATTCATTAGCTTCTCATTCAGGATTTCATAAGCGGATTCACGATCGATTGTCTTCGCGTAGTCATCAATTAAATCACTCTTATCAATTAAATTAGTAATTTCGGATTCGGTTAAAACGTCCATTCGAGATTTGGGTGCGACTAACAGTGTTGCTGCTAGAGCAGTCGGACTTCCTTTTTCATTTAGAACAGTAATCAATGCCTCGCCCATTCCCAAAGAAGTTAATGCCTCTTCTGTATCATAGTAATCTGAGAGCGGATAATTCTGAGCAGTAAGTTTAATTTCCTTTCTATCTTTCGCAGTGAAAGCTCTAAGTGCGTGTTGCACTTTCATACCTAATTGACCAAGGACGTCTTCCGGAACATCTCCAGGAGATTGCGTACAGAAAAATATTCCTACACCCTTAGAACGAATTAATTTGATAATAGTTTCGATTTGATTGAGTAAGGCCTTGGATGCCTCTTGAAAAATTAAATGTGCCTCATCAATGAAAATCACAAGCTTGGGCTTGTCCATATCGCCCGCTTCAGGAAAAGTAGCATATACCTCAGCTAAAAGACAAAGCATAAAGGTTGAAAAAAGTTTTGGTTTATCTTGAATGTCCGTTAGACGAAGGATGGAGACCATACCCTGACCTTTGTCATTCACACGAACCAAGTCTTCTACTTCAAATGACGGCTCACCAAAAAACTCCTCAGCACCTTGAGATTCCAATTCCACAATCTTTCTAAGGATGATACTCAAACTAGATTCAGAAATCTTTCCGTAATCTGCTTCTAATTCTTTCTTTCCTTCCTCGCTTGCAAAATTAATGATCTTCTTCATGTCTTTAAGATCAAGAAGTGGGTATTTATGATCATCACAGTATTTGAATAGAATGGTTACCAAACTTGATTGAGTATCGTTTAACTCGAGTATCTTGGAAAATAGGATGGGACCAAATTCAGAAACAGTGGCACGAAGTTTTACACCTGGCTCTTTGGATAGACTTAAGAATTCAACAGGACTAGCCTTGGCTTCGTAGGCAACACCTATCTTCTTTTGCCGTTCTTGGATCTTATCATTGTCCTGTCCCAGCGCTGCAATCCCACTCAAATCCCCTTTCACATCCATTACCAAGCAAGGAACTCCCTTCTCGGAAAGCCTCTCTGCGATAATTTGTAAAGTCTTTGTCTTTCCTGTTCCCGTTGCACCTGCAATTAAGCCGTGGCGGTTGAATGTCTTTAATGGTGCTGTAACATGGGTAGAAGGCAGTGCTACTCCATCTAGAATTGCGGTTCCGAGTAGAATTGAATCACCTTTGGAAGTATAGGATTGAATAATGGTTTCTTGGAATTTAGATTGGGATTTAGACATTGCCTAAATATCCAAGAAAACCCCGACATATGTCAAGCAGAGTTTTTGACAAAAAATTCTTGATTCTTTCGATGAAATCTATCAGTCTACTCATCTGGAGTATGAACTTGAAAAAAATTAATATCCTCGTCCTTCTAATCCTTTTCTTTCCTATGTATCTTTTTTCCCAAGATCGATATGGTTTAATCATTGGAACCAATTACAAAGGCAATCAAGCAAAGATTCCAGAACTCGCATTGTGTGAGAGAGATGCTGAATATTTGAAGACCCAAGTAAAGAAATTTGGTGAATTCAAGGATGTCCGAGTCCTTTTAGGTGCTCAGGTGACTAAGGCAAACGTTCAGAAAGAAATTGATATCTTAGCGAAAAAAGCTAAGAAAGAAGATACGGTATTTTTATATTTTTCGGGTCATGGAACCTACCAAAATGATGCGAAAGCACCCAACGGTATGAGAAATTATTTAGTTTGTTATGATCGTCCGCACATTTCAGATGATGAATTGAACAAGTATCTTTCTAAGATCAATTCTCCAAAGACTCTTATGATGCTAGATTGTTGCTATTCTGGTGGAATTGCAAAGAAGGGAAAGAACACTAGAGGTTCATCTCCCGTTCCTATTCCTGAAGGATCTAGCGGTGTAGTGAAACAAAATGCGGAAGACTACTACTTCCAAAATAAGACTATCATCTCTTCTGCTGATGACAACCAGACTGCTATTGAAGTTGGTGGATCTATCAATCATGGAATTTTTACTTACAACTTCGGTAGAGCTATGGAAAATGGAGACCTTAACGGAGACAAGGTGGTTACTGCTTTAGAAGCATTTTTTGTATCTCGTGCTGAAACTGTAAAAATGGCTAAGAGATTCAATCACGAACAAACTCCTCAGATTTCTGGTGATGCTTCGGGAGTATTTCTTGCAGGTAAAACAAAACCCACACCTCCAGCTCCTCCTGCAAAACCACCAACAAATGTCGCACAACCTGTACCCACAGCTCAGGAAACACCTGATCCCGAACCAATTCCACCTGCAGACAACCCAGTAAGTCCTCCTACAGAAATTACCCAAGAAGAGCCCGAAGCACCCCCTGTGACTTCCAATGTAGGAACCATTTTAATTCGCACTACCATCATTAAAGCAAAAGAACTTAGCTCTAACAAAGGAAATGATCCCTACCAACTACTTAAAAAACAAAAGCTGCCAATGAATTCGAAGGCTCCCTCTGATTCGAAATCAGAAAGTAGAAATATCAAAGTATTGATTGATGGTGAAGAATACCCATCTAAGATAATTGCAGTTAAATCAAATCTTTGGGGTGCATATATGGTCCAAGGAAGATTGATTCCTGGAGAAGTTTACCATGTTAAAGTAGAAGGAATTTCAACGGGAGTCCACAAAGTGAAAGTTCTAGCAGATGAATACCCTCAATTTGAATCTGCAATTGGAGTTCTACCCAATCAAGATAACATCTTGGATGTATCATCAAGTATTGGTGGATATGGAGCTATCCAAGGAAAAGTCTTTTACAAGACCTTGGACAATCCTGTCTCAAACCAACCAATCTATATGCCAACGATAGTTTCAACTCGAGGAGTTCAAAAAGTTTTTACAGACAAAGATGGTAATTTCTGGTTCACCAACTTAAAGCCTGGAACCTATGAAATTCGTGCAAGTTTTGCTGAGGAAATGAAATTAGAAAATTCGATGATTGTTGTTAAACCAGGAGAAGTAAGTAAGGTTGATATCATTCTAAATGTAAAAACAAAAAGAACAAGAACTAAGTACTAGTTTACTTTATCCATTTATCAATAATTATTCCAAGTCGATTCTTATCAATCGGCTTGGATATGTAATCATCCATTCCTGAGTTTAAAAATCTTTCCCTATCCCCATCCATAGAATGTGCTGTAATAGCAATAATCGGAACTGGATTAAGATCATTGTCTTTTTCGAATTCACGGATTAACTCTGTTGCTTCCATTCCATCCATGACAGGCATTTGAATATCCATAAAAACTAAATCAAACTTTGATTTATTAAAATGTTCATATGCTTCTTTTCCATTAGAGGTGAGTATGATTTCTACATTCAATTTCTTCAGCATGGATTGGAGAACTTTTTGATTTACTTCATTGTCCTCAGCAACCAATACCCTAGCAATTCCATTATTCGTTGAGGATTTTGTTGAAACAGATAAAATCGGATTAGCAGAATCTAGAACTTTTTTGTCTAATCCAAATTTTGCTGTGAACCAAAATTCAGATCCACCTAGTGGATTTGGTATATATCCAATCTTTCCATTCATAAATGCTACCAATCTCTTACAAATAGAAAGACCTAGACCTGCACCTTCGTATTTTCTCGTGTATGATCCATCAATTTGTTGGAAGGCTTGAAAAAGAAGACCAACCTTATCCTGTGGAATCCCAATTCCATTATCAACAACACTAAATCTAAGGTTAATAATATTATCTAAATCAGATTCTGCTTTAAGAACATTTATATCAATCCTAGAATCATCATGGGAAAATTTAATTGCATTCCCAATAAGATTAACAAGAACTTGAATCAATCTCCCTGGATCACCATAGAGTTGGTCAGGAATCTCTTCTGAGATCACGAGATCGCAGAAGAGAGATTTTTCTTTGGCACGTGAATGGAAAATATTGATAGCAGAATTTAAGATTTCTCGAATTGAAAAATTTTCATTTTCCAGACGAAGATTTCCTGCTTCTATTTTAGAAAAATCTAATATATCATTAATTAAACGTAAAAGTAATTTACCTGAAGATTTAATAATACTTAGGAAATTACTTTGTTCATCATCTAAATCGGTTTCTTCAAGTAGTTCACTAATCCCTATAATTCCATTTAAGGGTGTTCGAACTTCATGACTCATATTCGCAAGAAATTGTGATTTGATTCGATTAGCTTCTTCAGCCTCTCTCAGCACTGTTTTTAACTCCAGATTATTCGATTCTAGATTATTACGATAAAGACTCAGTTGGGATTCTATTTTCTTTTGTTGGGTATAATCACTTGTTGAACTGACGATATACTTAACATTTCCTTTTTCTAATATGGGAGCAAGAGTAGTTGAGAAGTAAAATTCCTTTTGATTCAAGGTAAAACTTTCATCAACTGTAATCATACCTTCATTTACACATCGCTTAAATATATCTTCTATATATTTACCGTTAGCTTCACCGAAAATCTCACTCGCTGATTTATTTATTACCGATTCAGAAGTTAAATTGAATTTTTTTAGAAAACTGAAATTAACTCTTGCATAAACAAATTTCTCTGGAGATTGAACAGAGATTAATCCCAGTAGATCCTGGGTTCCATTGAAAACCATTTCATATTCAATAGCTAGATTCTTAACATATTTTTCTGAGTTTTTAACTTTTGATATATCAAGAAATGTTACTATAAACCCATCGTCTAACTTAGAAGTAATAATCTGAAACCAATGATCAATTCCTTCGTGTTGGTAGTAGTGCTCGAATTCAATCTTCTCTCCTGATTCGACTACATTCTTATATTTATCAAATAATCCATCAGCCTTATTCCCAGGCATTATATTCAAGAGAGTTTTGCCAAGTAAATCCTCAGCTTTCATCCCAGCGATAGACTCTGCAGATTTATTGACTAATGTCCATTTAAAATCAATAATTTCATTTTGAGAACTTCTTACAGCATCAAATGCCATAATTCCTGTTTGGACAGTATCTAATACATTTGATAGAATTAATTCCTTGTTCATATTATGAGAAAACCTAACCCTAAATTAGACGAAAATGGTTTTAGATTTAAAATCCTTTTTTCTTGCGAAATATATTTTGTTCCTTAAGAGTTTCAATTTTCTTTTCTGGAGTTCGAGCAGGTGCCTCTTTGATTTCGGAATCATCGAACTTCTTTGCTTTTACCTCAGCCTTCACTCGAATCAAAAAGAAATTGCTCTTAGAAACTAGATTCCATTCTTTATATTGAAGTGAATTTCCATAAAACGTGACAGACTTATAAGGATAAGTATCTTGTCCTGCATTTAAGCTAGATATGGTAGATTTAATTTGAGACTGACAGGCAGCTGCAGAAGTACAGCCATCTTGCTTCAATACATTATTCTTTTTCATATCTGTGAGAATCTCAGCCTTCAACCTTGGGCAATCAACTCCAGAGTCTAGACAAAGCTCTTGTATAATAGGATCTATATATAAAAATTCCAAATGAGCTGAATAATATCCATCCTTGATTAAAGAGGAAATTAAAATTTTCTGCTTCAATCTAGAATTTGATTTAAGCAATTCGGAGATACCGCTTAAGCTTTGTCTGACAACTTCCTGCCCTGTAGAATCTTGGAGAACAATATCCGCGGCTGCAATCTCTCCATTTTGTATCATTTGCAAAAGTGATATTCCCGAATTATTGGTAATAATTTCTAAGTCTATAAAAGAATTTCCAGATTTGTCAAGTTTTAGTTCTACAGAATTTTCATCATCGACTGGCTGAAGAATTACAGAATTTAGATCCACACGCTCGTTAGATCGAGGCGAATAAGATCCTGATGTTTTGCAATTAGAATTGAGTAGTAAAAGAAATAGAATAGAGAAAGGATATAAAAGTAGAGATGAACATCTTAATTGAATCATCACTTAAGAAAAGTTGACGAATATAAATTCGTCAACATATTTTAAATTCTACTTATAGGTTAGCAGAATAAGATTTTTCTAAATTTTTCAAATCATCTGATTTGATAACTTTAGAAGAACTGAGTTTTCCATTTTGGGAAAGTTTTAGAATTGTAGAAGAGCCAATTTCTTGAGCAGAAACTTGGATTTCTTGAAATTCTTCTCCTTCTTGAGTAAATAATTTTCCTTCTTGGTCTTGGAAAGCAAAGAAATCCTGAGATTTTCCTTCTGTGGATACAGAAATTTTTAATTTTTGACCAAAATCAGAATAGGTTAATTTTACATTTTCATTGCCATTTTTAAATTCACGAACTAATTCACCCTTCCTGTCAAATTCACTCATAGCAACTGGGTTGGATCCAGTCCAAAATTCTACTAGGTTGAATAGAATTATATCTGCTACAAATCCAATTCCATAAAGAATACTGAATGGAAAATACATAAGTAAAGTCTGGATGAACTTAGCAAGAAGTCCACTTCCTATTCTTAAGCCTTTGTGGGCGCTGTAAACAGTCTTCACGATTCCAAAACTACCAAAACAGTTCGCAGTTGAAAACATCCCTACAACAGCAATACAAAAAATCGTAATTACTTTTTTAAATTTATTTATCTGAGGCATACAAAAAATTCTCCTTAAGTATGTTGGTTGAATGATAGTATAAGCAGATTCATAATTTCCTTGCAAGTATTCTTTTTTTTCGTAATTTGACTTATTGACAGCCTCAACCTATGATCTTTTCTAATTTTGAATTTTTCTTATTTCTTGTTATTGTATTTATCCTTCATTGGTATCTTATTCCCTTCCTGTACAAAGATAGCCTAAATAGAACTAAGGCTATTCACATCCTTCTCTTAGTTTGCAGTTATCTTTTCTACATGAATTGGGATTGGAGATTTGGCTTTTTAATTTTTATAAGTACTGCCATCGATTATTATGCAGGTTTAATTATTTTTGAATCCTCATCTGATAGAAATCGTAAGGTTGCTCTGTGGATTAGTTTAACAGTCAACCTTGTTTTCATTTTAGGATTCTTCAAATACTACAATTTTCTTTCTACATCTTTCAATAGCATCATGCAAGAGGGAATGGGATTTCCCACTTCACTACCCATACTCGATATAGTGCTTCCTGTAGGAGTTTCTTTCTACACATTTCAGTCGATGAGTTATACGATAGATGTTTATAGAAAAATCATACCATCGGAGAAGAGTTTTATTAAATTCGCTCTATTCGTTTCCTTTTTCCCTCAATTAGTTGCTGGACCAATAGTTACGGCAAAAACTTTCATTCCCCAACTCAGCTCTTTGAAAAAATTAGAGGACATTCCATTTAGAAAATCCTTTAGGTATTTCTTTATGGGATATTTTAAGAAAGTTGTTCTTTCTGATAATGTTTCTCCTATCGTTGATTTGATTTTCGATAATCCAGGCTCATATAGCTCTGAAGCAATGTGGCTAGCAGCCTTTCTATTCTGCATTCAGATCTACTGTGATTTCAGTGGATACACAGATATGGCATATTCCGTAGCACTTTTGTTTGGTTATGAACTTCCTGAGAATTTCAGAATGCCATTCACTTCTTTAAGCCTTACAGAACATTGGAGAAGATGGCATATAACACTTTCTACTTGGTTACGAGATTATGTTTATATTTCTATGGGTGGATCTCGAGCAGGAATGTTACGACATAGATTCAATTTAATGTTCACCATGTTTATAGGTGGAGTATGGCATGGAGCCAATTGGACATTTGCGGTGTGGGGACTGTCCCAGGGGATTTTACTTTTCATCGAAAGTTTGTTAAAAGATTTAAGAATAAAGTTCATCAAATTCAATTACGATTTTTTAAAACCATATATGAATGTATTTCGTTGGTTTTATACAGCTATACTAACAGCTATTTGTACAACATGCTTTCGTGCTGATTCACTTTCAACTGAATGGATCATTCTTGGCAAAATGTTTAGCGCCCAGGAAGGAATCTTAAGACCTTATATGCTCAAAACTGGACTTCCAGTTCTCGCGATAGTCTACATAACCCATTGGATGGGGCATTTCATTTATGAAAAAAATTGGCGCATCAATATTAATCCAAAATTAGAATTCTTCGCCTATCCTTTAGTAATCCTTATCTTTTCATTGTTCACACCAGATCGAGTGATTCCTTTTGTGTATTTTCAATTTTAAATTTTGTTGACCACAATTAGGAATTTGCTCCTATGGGAGAGGCTCGAAATAAGATTCCAATGAGTTCCCACAGAAAAGTAAACAGAATAACACCAAAAGAATTCGAAGACTATCGAGTTTTGCTAGAATTAGATGAGCTTACTCTAGAAGGACAATTGGGTAATGTCTCCGAAACTGGATTATGTATCATAATGGATGATAATTCCTTATTGGATGAAATTGGTAATGAGATAGCTGGAATCATCATTTCCAAAGACAAGAAAGAGAAAATATCTTTTTTAGGGAAAGTGGTTTGGTACAAAGTTCAAAAAACCAATAACGAAATTACTCACCTTTCTGGCATAGAATTTCATAAGCCTGTAGACTTAACAAACCAATTGGCTATAAAAAGTATTTACAGTGACACCTAATTCATTCTTATTTCTTTATGAAAAAGTATCTTCTATTATTAATTAAATTTGTTTCTGTCTTCTATTGAAAAATTAAAGAAAGCATACTTTCCATCACCCAAGAAAACGAATTCAAGGATGATGCAACTATAGTTATGATTGATTGGAAGATTTAATTCTTAGTTACGTCTTCTTATAAAAGCTGGTATTTCTAAATCTTCTTCCCAAGTATTCGATTTAGGATTCAACTGTGCCTTTAAAGATCTGCCACCAGAATTTGCATTGCTCGGTGCAGAATGAGAAGAATGGGAATTTGCAGGAATCTCAGTATCTACATCCTTACGATCTGAAACATAACTAGAATTTGATGATTCCCTTGAAAAGGATGCATTCGAGTTAAAATTTTCACGAACACTTTGGTTTGCATTAGAGCTATAATTAGACTTTGTATAAGAGCTATCGTTGTAATTGTCTTCTAATCCAACTACTTTAGAATTATGCCTTGGAATGGAATTCTCTGAAGAATCCACTTTATGAAATCCTGTAGCGATTACAGTCACACGAATTGTATCTTCAATCTCGGAATCTTCATTCAATCCAATAATGATATTTGCATCTTGGTCAACCTGTGAGGTGATAATTTGAGAGACCTCATTCCAATCATGAATAGTTAAATCAGAACCTCCTGTTACATTAACAAGCAAAGATTTTGCACCGTTGATAGATGAATCATCCAAAAGAGCATTGTTGATGGCTTGCTCTACTGCTTGGATCACTCTACCCTCACCAAAACCTTCTCCAACTCCAAGAACAGCATCTCCTGTATTTTTCATAATTGCTTTCACATCTGCAAAATCTACATTGATGATTCCTGGATTGTTAATGATGTCAGAAATTCCACGAACACCATTTAGAAGAATATCGTCAATAACTCTGAATGCTTGGTCTATAGGAGTATTTCTATCCACAACTTGGAAGATAGAATCATTGCGTATGGTTATTAAAGTGTCCACGTATTTGCGAAGTTGTTCCATACCAGCGAGGGCATTATCCATACGTCGCTTGCCCTCAAATGAAAAAGGAAGAGTAACTACTCCAACCACCAAACACTTCATCTCTTTAGCAATACTTGCAAGTACCGGTGCTGCTCCAGTTCCTGTTCCGCCGCCCATTCCAGCGGTGATAAATACCATATCAGCTCCCTTTAGGGCTGCCATAACACGATCCTTATCTTCTTGGGCAGCTTTCTGACCTAGATCAGGATCACCACCTGCTCCCATACCTCGGGTTATCTTGGAACCTAACTGAAGTTTGGATTCTATTGGTGATTTTAAAAGAACTTGTTCATCTGTATTCATAACCAAGAAATCCACGCCTTTCATATTGGCATGAATCATTCTAGTTACCGCATTCATTCCGCCTCCGCCAACACCAATCACTTTGATAATAGCCGGGCTTGTTTTCTCATCTTCCATATAAAGCATAGGGTTCTCCCAAAATTCTATAAATTATCTTGCATCCAACGTTTCACTTTAGTAGTCCAACCTTCACGGTCAGATCCAATTCTAGCATTTCTTTCATCTAACATATGCAACTTTGAAGCATATTTTATTAATCCTACTGCAGTAGAAAATTCAGGACTGGATACCTTATCGGCCAATCCAGAAAGTCCTGCAGGCTTTGCCTTTGAGACCGATAAGCCTAGAACTTCTTCAGCAAGTACATCAATTCCAGCTAAATAACTTCCTCCACCTGTCAACACGACTCCACCAGATAAAGACTGTTTGAATCCAGATTTCATCAATTCTGATTCAATATGTTCGAAGATTTCTCTTGTTCTAGGCTCAATGATTTCAACTAATTCCTGATGGAAAATACTTCTAGATGGTCTTCCACTGATAGCTGGAATATCAATTTTTGAAGTGGGATCTATAGTTTCAATCTGTGTATGGCCGTAACGTTTCTTTAAGGTTTCAGCGATTTCAATAGTCGTCTTTAGACCAATTGAAATATCGCTTGTTATATGATTGCTTCCCAATGGAATCGTCGATGTATATCCAATTCCGCCATCAACATAGATAACTATATCACAGATTCCAGAACCTATATCGACTACCAAAGTACCTAAATCTTTTTCACCTGAAGTAAGGACAGCCTCTGAACTTGCTAGGCAAGATAAAACTCGATCAATTTGATAGAGATTTGCTAATTGCAGGCATCTCTCTATATTGTTCAGCATTGTTGTCCCTGCTGTTACAATATGTACTTCTGTTTCTAGTCTAACACCCGTCATGCCAATTGGATCACGGATATTCAATTGGTCGTCAACCTTAAATTCTCTAGAAAGAACATGAAGTAATTCCATATCCGCAGGAATATGAATACTCTGCGCAGCTTCTACTACCCTAATAATATCCGCTTCCGTAACTTCACGATTTTTATTCGTGATTGCAATGATTCCTTTTTCATTCTGTGACTTTAGAGTCTTACCAGTAACATTGACAATTACTGAATCAATTTCTTGACCTGCCATCAATTCAGCGTCACTGATCGCTTCTATGATTCCTTTACTGGTAGTTTCAATATTAATGATAGTCCCATTTTTAATGCCTGTTGAAGCATAGGAACCCATGCCTATAATTTCGATTTCCCCTTCACCTAATAATCTACCTATGACAACCTTTGTCATGGATGATCCAAGGTCTAGTGATGCAACGGTTTGAAATTCTTCCATCAGTAGAAAAATGCGTCCTCTCCGCTAAGATCCATAAATTCTGCCTTTGAATTAGAATTTTCCAAATAGGCTACACTTGAATATAATTTCTTTGATTGTAGATTTGATAGATAAACACCCATTTGAATAATCATACGAGATGGAAAATGAAGGTAGACATAAATATTTCCATCTTTTGCTAAGTTAATTTCTGAAATTCTTTCCTTTAATTCAGGAAACATTGTGAACAAATTGTTCACTTGCTGAAGTAAGGTAAGGAAGGAACTTCCTTGGATCTCGTTGTCATTTATTTTAAAAACACCGCTAAGAATTGGAATCCATTTTGAACGAACATCATCTATAGAAATTATCTTTAGTTCACTATCCAATTCATAAAGTCTACCTGCAGTCTGAACCAACCAGGCTACTTTTTTCTCTTCGATGTGAATTTGAATAAGCCCTGTTTTTTTTTGTAGAGAAACCTTTTCAACTCTAGGGTTTCCTTCCAAAGCAGAAACCCAAGAATTCAAATCTACTTGTGAGAGCTCCACAGAGGATTCAGCGTGCAAAATGTCCAAAACTTCAGAATAGCCCATAGTCTCAAGACCATCCACTTGGACGATTGCTCTCTCGTTTGAGACGAAGAATCCGCAATGAAGGCTCATCAAACACAAAGATATAGTTATTAGTAGCGATTTCTTCACCTTAATATTCTTTTATCAGGATGAAACCTAGCTCTGTCAATAGAATTATGTCTCATATCTTAAAATCCAAGGAAAAAAGGATATTTTCTGAAAATTTTTTTGGATTTCACGAAATTTTCACCAAAACCCTCTATTTTTGTCTAGGTAGTTTGAACAATATCTTGACTTTGGACTAGGAAAAAGCAGATTATCACCATGAATGTAAAATACTTTTTGCCTGTTTTGATGCTTATAATCCCTACATTGACATGTAAAAAATCATCTGATAACCAATCTTCCCTTAGTTCGACACAAGCTATTGTCTTTTTATCTAAGGGCTCAGTAACCTTAAAAGATTCATCTGGTAAAATTATACCCATTGAACCTAAGGTTACTCGCATAGCAAGCGATCATACAATAGAAACATCTAAATCATCTTATGCGGATATTCTACTATCTGATGCTTCAATAATACGTGTTTATCAAAATACAAAACTTCAAATTCAATCGATTCTTTCTGTGAATACTGGTATAGATGAGTCAAAAGTCATTCTTACTACAGGTAAACTTTTTGTAAAAACGGAAGGAAAAATAAATAAAGATCGAAATATCGTTGTTACTACTCCAACAACTGTAGCTGGGATACGTGGAACAGAATTTACCATAGAAGAGTCTGAGGATCAGTCCACAGTATTAGTTGGTGAAGGTGCTGTAGAAGGTGGTACTATTGATGGGGAAGCTACTGTAGTAACTGCTGGTCAAAAGTTGGATGTAGTGAATAGCGAAGCAAATGTATCTCAAATGAGCCGAGAAGAATTGGATAGCTTTGCAGAGGAAAGCCAAAGTGTTGCGTCTATTGTATCTGATGGCCGAGCTGAAATTCAAAATATTCTTCAAAACTTCCAAGATGAAAAGGCTAAAATCCTAAAAACTATGGAAGAGAAAAAATCAGATAATTCCAAACTAATTGAAGATAAGAAAGCTTCAGATAAACTTTTAATCAATGAGCAGATCGATAAAAATACCGAACAAATGGATGCTGTAAAATCAGGAACCTCTGAGAAATCTCTAGAAAACCAAAATTCAGTAACTTCTGAAAAAGAAAAGATTCAAAATGATGCTAAAAGCGAAATGGAAAAACTTAAATCTGGCTTTAAGGATATGTAATGGCAGAGTTCCTTCCATTAGCAGCTAACAGTAATTCTAAAATTTTAATCATCGAAGGAGGAGGAATGAAAGGTTCCTTCTCCGGAGGTGTACTCTCTGTAATGGCTGAATACTACCCCGCATGGAATTTTGACATGATACTTGCCGTATCATCAGGTTCTTGTTCTGCTGCTTACTATGCGACAGCCAAGAATCATTTAGATGCTCAAATCAAAAATGTAGTAAATATATGGCGAAATGAGTTGGATGGCAGAAAGCTTATCAATCGATTCAAGTTTTTAATAGGCAAGCCTATGTTAAATCAAAAGTATTTAATCGATCATTTGATGAAAGAGAAATACCCTTTACCATTCAAGAATCTATCACTACCAAAATTTCCTTCCTTCCATATTGTTGTAAGTAATATAAAAAAATTAAAGCCTGAATATATCAAGGCTACTGAAGAGAATATATTCAATTTGTTACATGCTGCGACTTCTTTACCTATAGCAACAAAAGGCAAACACAAGCTAGATGGGAATCTTTATACAGATGGTGCTGTCTTAGATCCACTCCCAGTTCGTGCTGCGATAGAGGCAGGCTACAAAGATATTACTGTTGTGATGAATAATCCTCTCACCCAACAAACAAAGAAATACAGTCGAATTCTTTCTATTATTTCTTTTCCATTTTACAGTAAGCTTGCTAAAATTTTAACAAAAGAAAATGAATATCGATATTCCTCAGCTAAAGAACTTATTATTCAACCGCCTCAGGGAGTGAAAATAAAGGCAATCTATCCAACTCATCCTTTCATTGGCTTAGTTTCGACTAACAAAGAAATGTTAAATCGAGCGATCAATCACGGAATTGAGAAAGGTTTGAAAGCTTTTAGGGATACAAAAAAAGGTCTAGATCAGATATTTTCTTATTTTTCCTAAAACTAAATGTTTCTAAAACTAACTAAGCATTTATTTACAATCTTCCTTATTTGCCTCGTTCTAGTGATATCATTAGAGTTAGGTCTTAGGTTTATTGATCCGCCATCGCTTTCTTATTACAGAAATATTAAACTGCTTCACAGATTTCATCCAGACTACTACGTAACTCTTGGCAAAAATATTGACATTAACATAAAACACTATGCTGGACTCTGGGAAGGCAGATTTACTACAAATTCACTAGGATTTAGAGGCTCCAGAGAACCCGATCCTAATACCCGAAAAATTGCCTGCCTTGGTGACAGTCTTGTGATGGGGTTTGGAGTAAGCGATCAGGATACATTCTGTAACCTTTTAGATGGAGTTACTATAGATGGGGAAATTTTTCAGACACAAAACTTAGCAGTAGATGCTTATGGATCCCTGGGTTCAGCTAAACGATTGGAAGAATCCCTTACGAAAGTAAAATTTGATACTGTATTATTTTTTGTTTCGCCTAATGATTTTACTGTTCCACCAGGATTAGTAGAACAGGGTGTTCAAGCAGATGACATAGTAGAGAAAGCTCGCGAAAATGATGAGGGCTATAGAAGAAAATTCCAGATACAATTTGAACTTACAAGACATTCCTACCTTCTACAAGCAAGTAAGCTAGCTTTAGAACAACTCAGTATCAAAAGACATCTCGCCAATAAAGAAGCTATACAGGAATGGGAAGAAGCTAAAGAACCATTACAATACATTAGTTCCTCTTTCTACACCTTCCCAGAAAAGAATAATTGTAATGTAAGCTCTATTGATTTGAAACCAATTTGTCCAGAGGCTATGCCATCTCATATTCAATGTGAAATAGCAACTCCAAAAGCAAATGACCTAGAGCCCTTACCTGAAGAAACAATCTATGCTTATAATAAAATGCTTAAAGCCTCTAAGAAATATGGATTTCAACTAGTTATTGTTTATATCCCGATGCAAAATGAAGACATCTTTTGTAACCAAAGAAACCAACATTCTAGTCTTTATAATTATGTCATTCGCTCTAAGGAATTTTTTACAAAACAAGGTATTCCTTCTATTGAACTTCTTGAAGATTCAAGAACAATCTGTCCACTTAGTGATTATTTTATTCCAGGGGATGGACACCTTACCCAAAAAGGAAATCTCTGGGTTAAAGATTCGCTAGTTCCCAAACTACAAAAGTTAAGAGGCTCTCGTGCTTTTTAATTCTATCCACTTTTATATTTTTGCTGCAATTGTAATCTTTGCTTATTTTTATCTTCCTAAAAAAAGCCAAAAAGTTTGGTTATTGATAGCCTCTTTATATTTTTATGCAATTTTTAAAGTTCCTTTTATACTATTACTCTTAGTTTCCATTGTTATCACTTATTATTTTACAAAATTACTAGTAAAAACAGAAAACACATTTCTTAAGAAAATTTATTTAGCAAGTTCCATACTTGGAAACTTAAGCATTTTATACTTTTTCAAATACATTGATTTCTCATTTGTCGCTTGGAATACCCTACTCGGCTTAGATGTCTGTGATCCAGGATACATTCAGAAATGGGGAATCATATTACCTATGGGGATTTCTTTTTTCACCTTACAAGCGATATCCTACACTGTAGATGTTCATAGAAAAATCATTCCTATTCATAAAAGTCTTTCTGAATTTGCTTTATTTATATCCTTTTTCCCACAGCTAGTGGCAGGACCAATTCTTAGAGCTAAAGATATCCTTCCACAATTTGAAGGCTTTAAAGAATTCCATTCCGAGAATTTCTACTTAGGCATGCGCCAACTCTCATGGGGATTCTTTAAGAAGACTATTCTTGCAGATCCTGTTGCAAATGTTGTAGATATAATTTATGGCAATCCTGGTCAGTATGATTGGACTATGATGTGGTTTGCAGCTTTTCTCCATGCGATTCAACTTTATTGTGATTTCTCAGGATACAGCGATATTGCCATAGGACTTGGTCGAATATTAGGTTTTCATATACCTAAGAATTTCAATCGACCATTTTTTGCAATTAATCTTTCCGATCTTTGGGCAAGATGGCATATATCTCTTTCTAGTTGGCTTCGAGATTACGTCTATATTTCATTAGGTGGAAATCGCGTAAACCCTGCTCGCGGATATTTCAATGTGTTCATTACATTTTTCCTAAGTGGTCTTTGGCATGGGGCAGATTGGGCAGTCCTTGCCTGGGGAACTTTCCACTCTGTATTAATAGTAATAGAAAGATATTTATTCTCATTCAAAAAAATTAAGAACTTTATGGAATCTATTCCTCAATATTTCATTTGGATCTATCCATTTTTTATATTTACTTTCGCCTTATTTTTCTTTAGAGCTAAGCCTGTGCAAGGAATGACTGGAATGGAAGTAGCTTTATTCATGATTGAAAGAGCTTTTTCTTTCAGTGATGGACTCACACTGAACCTAACAATTCCAATTTGGATTTTACTTGCAGTACTTTTTATCGTAGATCTTTTCCAAGAGAAAAAAGAAGATTTCTTTGAAAAATTTCATTCACATAGAATCTATTCTTGGCTACTTTGCGGATTTGTATTAGGAATTTGTTTCCTGATTTATTCAGTATCTATTTCACAACCCTTTGTATATTTTCAGTTCTAATTTCTATTCATTCTACGTAGATAAGAATGTAATTCTCTAGCGATAATTTGGTGGGCAAAAGCATTTGGATGCCCATCATTTTTAATATAAAAATCCTGATTCGATTCCTTGCCGTATTGTTCTCTTAGATTAAGCACCTTAAAATCCATACTTCTGAACAAATTGTCCATATATTCAAGATAAATAGAATCATAGTTGGGTGGTCCATTTGGATATTTCCAATCTGGAGCAAGAACTATAATGATTGGAATCTGGTATTCCTTACTTAAAGAACTAATTTCTCGCAAGGCTAATAAAGTTGGATGTGTTTGGGAAGGCTCTTTAAAGTCTTCCAAATTACTTCCTCTATAATCATTTCGATCTTTAACAAATTTTTTTGCCTCAAAAATGGAGCGAAGGGCAATCAAGGAACGAAAGTATTTTCCAACAAAAAATATATGACTATTCGGCTTTCTTGACATATCATCAACGAAATCGGAGCGAGAGAACATCCAAATTATTTTTGTTGGTAATTTTATACTGTAGTTAGTATTAAATTTTAATTTCTGTTGCAAAATATTTTTAATATCAATTGAACCTAATGAATCAGAGGCTAAATTTTTAATGAAACTATCATTTTTAGATAGGATATAAGAGAAAGTTGATTCATCATCTATACCCCAACCCATAGTCAAGGAGTCACCAATCGCCCATATACTTTCATCGCGGTATAACTCTGGTTTCGAATTAAATGCTGAGATTCGCTCAGAATATTGATTTGTAGAAAGACGGAATTTGAAACCTAATGGATGAATGATACTAGCATTTACATTAGGACAAAGTCGAATTGCTTCTATCTGATCATCATAACAATGAACATTTTTTTCTTGGACTTTATAATTATAAATAGGGAAATCTTTCCAAAAAAAATCGACCCTTAGAATAACTTCGACTAGTATAAAAAGACTAATTATACATAAACAGAGGATAAAAGATTTAGAATTTAGAAGTGTTCGTACTTTATTTAATGAATTTACCAAGAGTTTTATTCCCTTATAAGAATTTAGAAACGATAGAATTACAATGTCTACTATGAATTTTTCATATTGTCATCTAGAATAAGTCAATATTATGTTATTTCCAAGGAATTCTATTAAAAAATCCTATTCTTAAATTAGTATTTGACCCTTGTTATTGCTAAGAATATCTTAGCATGAATCATGAATGGTTTATGCACAAAAGTTTTCGCCTATATTGGTTTCGTTTTAATCTTTCTATCAATCTCCAATTGTGAAACTAAATCAGCTCCTGCACCACTAGCAAAGAAAGGACTACTCGATCTACGCACTACACCTATTGAGACACAAGATCTTATTCCATTGAGTGGGGAGTGGGAATTCTATTGGGAGAAATTTATATCTCCTTTAGATTTTCCTGATGATTCACTAACAATTTATGAAAATGTACCTAGCGCTTGGAATTCCTATCTTGATTCTAATCAGCAGCCTTATCCAAGGAATGGTTTCGCAAGTTTCAAATTAAAATTACTTCTACCTCCCAATGCCATTCAAAAGAATTTGAATATTAAGATCCCAGAAATCGCCTCTGCCTACAAATTATATATTAATGGAGAGCTAGTTCTTGAGCAAGGTGAGATTTCTGAAATATACAGGAATACACAAGCAAGAATTAAACCAAGAATTTTAGGAATAATAGGATCTGAAAGTCAGGAAATTATTTTTCATATTTCCAATTATGGTTATAACGATGGGGGGTTTTGGAGTCCTAGTGAAATAGGTTTTGAAGAAGAAATCCAAAGAGAACATTTTCTATCGACGAGTAAAGAGGTATTTCTCTTCGGATCAATCATGATAATGGGTTTATATCATATAGGATTTTACTTTTTCAGAAGATCAGAGAAGTCGATTTTATTTTTTAGTATTTTTTGTTTCTTGATAGCGATTCGTACAATCGTAACTGGAAATCGAGTATTCCTAGAAGTTTTTCCTTATATATCGTGGGAAAATTTTTATCGTCTTGAATACCTATCATTTTATGCAGCACCTGCACCTTTCTTCATGTTTGTTAGAAGTCTTTATAAAGAATTAATGAATCATTACTTTAGTAGATTTTATGTTCTGATTTCTTTGGCTTTTGTTCCTACTGTATTTTTTCCAGTAAATTTCTACACAAAGACCGTTCGATATTTTCAAATTCTAACTTTGATAGGGGTACTTTATATTCTTTGGGTAATTATTAAAGCAACTTTAAATAAACTCCAAGGTGCAAGATTGTTTCTATTTGGTTGGATAGCCCTAGCTGTATCTGTTATCTATGATATAACAATAGATATTCTAAATATACGTTCCTTTTATTTTTCATCTTATGGATTCATTGTATTTATTTTTTCACAATCCTTGATTCTCTCTGGGAAATTCTCAAAGGCCTTCAAAGCTTCCGAAGATTTATCTGAAGAACTTACAAATTACAAAACCAATCTAGAAAAAATAATCAGTGAGCGTATCAAGGATATTTCATTTCTAAATGCTCTTACGAAAGAAGTCAATTCCTCCTTTGATATGAATTCTATACTTAAGAATGTATACAATTATGTTAAAATTGAATTTGGAATCGAATCTGTATGGATGCTTTCCGTTGAAAAAAATGAAAATTTACTTCGAACTACCCAATGGGTAGGATTTGAATTTTTAACAGATGAACAGAAGAAAGTATTCCAAGAATTAACCATACCTTTAAGTCCAGAAAGTGGAACATTATATAGAACCTATAATAAGAAAAAGATTTTTTATTTACCAAGGACAAAGCGAGAAGTAACTCAGGGTTTAGATAGAGTAATCATAGAATTATTAAATCTAGATTCACTTTTGCAGATCCCCTTAGTTCTGCAAGGTGAAGTTGTAGCAATACTCTGTGCAACTTCCTATAGTGATGCACTAAGATTGAATAAACAAGAATTATCCATACTTTCATCTATTGCAGATCAAATAGCAGGGGCAGTTAATAACTCACTACTACTTCAGAAAACTATCGAAGCAAAGAAAGAAGCAGAGATAGCAACTAGAGAAGCTGAAAAATTAGCAGAGATCTCTAAAGAACTTTCTTCGGACACAAGTCTCGAAAAGATTTTTGATAAGATTGCCGATTATTTAAAATCAGAATTCAATCTAGACTATCACTGGTTACTGTTAGTAGATAATAATTCCAACGAGCTCTACACGAGAATTTTTAATGATAATAATTTTACTCCAAAGAAAATAAAAGAAAAATATCTGAAAATTCGCATACCCATTGTAGCTGAATCAGGATCACTATATGCGACTTATACACGTCAGAAACCATTCTATCTATCAAAAATTCCTAATCGAGGAATTGCTGGTTATGATAAAATTATCATAGAAGATATGGAACTAAAATCATTTTTACAAATTCCCATTATCATCAAAGATAAAGTAGAAGGGATTTTAACTATGACTGACTTCAACGAAAAATTGAAGCTTTCTAATTCTGATTTAAAGAGAGTGTTTCGTTTTGCATCCCAAATTGGAGGAGCAATCTACGGTTCAGATTTACTCAATGTTGCAGAAAGTGAAAGAAAGAAATCCAATGAATTGTTAATGAATATTCTTCCTAAGGATGTTGCTGAAGAACTAAAAGAAACTGGTCAGGTCAATCCAGTTCAATATGAATCTGCGACCATACTATTTACCGATTTCAAAGGCTTCACACAAATTGCAGAAACAATGTCACCTAATGAACTTATTTCCCAATTAGATGGAGCCTTCCTTCAATTTGATGAGATCTCTGAAAGATTCAATCTTGAGAAATTAAAAACGATAGGTGATTCTTATATGTGTGCCGGTGGAATTCCGACATCCAACACAACTCATCCATTTGATGTTTGTTTGGCGGCTCTGGAAATTCGCTCATTTATGGATCAGGTAAAATTTATGAGGGAGAAACTGGGGCTGCCTACCTGGGAATTAAGAATTGGAATCCATACTGGCTCTGTAATAGCAGGAGTTATAGGAAAGAAGAAATTTGCATATGATATCTGGGGAGATACTGTTAATATAGCTTCCCGTATGGAGACAGCAGGAGAAGTCGGAAAGATAAATATCTCAGAAGCAACTTATAACTTGATTAAGAATGTTTTTGATTGCGTTCCTAGAGGAAGTGTGAAAGTTAAGAACAAAGGTGAAATGGGAATGTATTTCTTAGAAGGTTTAAATTCTAAATACTCAGTTAAAGGGGAAGGTAGAATTCCAAATAAAGAATTCTACCTGAATATATTATAAAGATCTCTTATTCAAAATTAACTTTTGGAGCCGTCTTTATTTCTGTTTCATTTTCCACAGTAAAACTAGGTTTAGTTGCATACCCGAACATTTTTGCTGTAAGCACTTCTGGAAACTGACGAATTGTAGTGTTGAATTCCTGAACCGCTTGGATGTGTCTATTCCTGGCAACTGTTATTCGATTCTCTGTTCCTTCCAATTGCGCTTGCAGATCTGCAAATCTAGAATCTGATTTTAAGTTTGGATAATTCTCTTGGACAACCATCAATCTAGAAAGAAATCCACCGAGTTCCCCTTGGGCTTTTTGAAACTTGCCAAGTGCTTCCGGATTGTTCATCATTTCAGGGGTCATCTGCATAGAACCTACACGAGATCTCGCTTCAGTAACTTTCACAAGGATATCTTCTTCCTTATTTGCATATCCTTTTACAACTTGAACTAGGTTTGGGATCAGATCTGCCCTTCTTTGGTATTGATTCAAAACTTCAGCAGCTGATGCGTTCACTTGTTCATCTAGAACTTGAATCTGATTGTACCCACAATTGAGTAAAAAACTTAATGCAAAAAGAAATGGGAGAAGAATATATTTTTGATTCATACACACTATAGACTTTTTTAAAAATAAAGTTTCAAGCAAAAATCGCAATTTTTGTATGAAATTATTCTTCCGGGCTAAAAACTTTTTCCTAAGAGAATTAAGTAGAACCCTTTGAATTATAGCTTTTTGCTAGATAGCAACATTGAGCATAAAATAGCTCATATAAGCATCAGGCTTGAAAGTATATCGATTGGAAGGATTTGGATTATTTATATCAGTTCTTACATTTCGAATTGCATCTCCGGCTTGAAGATATCCTGCACCTAACCAAAGAGAAACGCCCTCTCTCCAATGATAGACCCAAGCAAAATCTATTTCGTTGTAGATTCCAGAACCTAAAAATGTATTATTTCCATAAGCATTTCCATTGCAATTTTCAGTAGTTGTTGAAGCAGCACTTGTATTTACGTTACAACTCCCAACTGCACCGGTTTTTGGATCTCCCGAAATACCATACCAAGAATCCTGTTTCACAGCTTTTCTATGAATGAATCCACTGAGTATAAAGTAGCCCCATTCATCCGTTTTATAGGAAATATTAAGATTGTAAGACTTTAAGTTTTTTAAACCAATGTTCTCAGAAAGACCTGCAACAGAATCAAAGTATGGAAAAATTGCAAACCTAGGATTAGGTAATAATTGAAATGTTGATACGGAACCATCTTGGCGATTGGGATCTCCACTTGAATAACTGTATTGCACTCCAATTCTTGTCTTTTCTTCAAAGGTATACCCCGTTTGAACAACGTGAAGTTGCCCGGTATATTTATTTCTTTCAGAATAATTACTCTTACCAGTTATAGGGTCTCTTACTTGATCCCAGGATGCGTACAATCTTTGTCCAGTGAATCCAGTTTGAAAAGCAGACTCTATCGTCCAGTCCCAACTTTTATCTGAAGGAAGAAAGTTACCAGCCGTACGATTTGTAATCCTAGTTCCCGCAGTAATAACTTGATCATTTTGACGAGAACGATCAAATGAAAAAACATCTTGGTCTACCACAACCTCGCCTGGATAGCCAGGACTCTTTGGTATCCATTTTTTCAAAATACCAAAAGCATAAAGATCAATTAGAAAATCTGAAAATTTTATAGTATTATAATTACCAGCTAAATAAGAATCATCTATGCTTCCATTTTGTCTACCATTCGCAGTTACAACACCATTAGGTCCGTTAGCTGAAGCCGTCATCTTAGCACCAAAGAAATGACTGTCAAAAGATTTAGATTCATATGCAATTCTCATACCATCGAATGAATGACCATTGGTATTCCAATTAGCTCCACCTATCATCCTCTGATCACCAAATGAGAATATCTGTCTTCCGATTATAGCCTTTACTGGAAAATTGGGATACTTTAAAATAAAAAATGCTTCTCTAACATCTGTTGAGTTCGGAACAGTCTCAGGATTTCTTTGGGTTGGATTAAACTCACTTCCTGAGTTTGAGAAAAAATATTTTCTATCTCCCGAACTGGCTGGAGCTGAGCCTCCCCAGACTCTAGCGTCTTGTATTGTAACTTTCATGCTAAGGTAAGGATTGGGATCTAGTATAAAATACAATTGTGATGCTTGCAAGGCGCGGTTCTGATAGTCATCTGTATTTGAATTGAAATCTAAATTACTTCGTGCTTCTAGTCTAGGTCTTATCATTATTCCAAACCTAAAGATGTCATTGATCCATAATTTTTTATTATTTTTAAATTCTTTGGCATGCTCTGGGTCCAAGAACATTGCTTTCATAAAATCGCCAGAAAGCCCATTTTCTTTCATAGGGGATACATATGTATCCCCTGTTGATTCAACTTCAGAAGTTTTAATATTCTTTTCTCTTTTGAGTCGTTCTAGATTTTTTTCAGTATTATCAATCTTTACTTTTTCATTTTTTAAATCTTCTTCAATAATTCTGATGCGTTTTTCTAAATCCTTATCTTCATTGCTCGAAATAACTAGATCTTTATCCTGAGCAAAAACATATGAATTACACAAAACGAGTATTAGTATAAATATAAGCTTCTTCATTTTAATCACCTTATAAACTGGCTTTGTCCCAGGCTTTTGTATCTTGGAGAAAGTATGTTCCTCCGAAGGCTTCTAGAATGGGTTCCATTGTTTCTATAATCTCAAGAATCTTTTTTTCATTGCTCACTACAATTATAAAAGTATTGGAAAGGATAGTTAATACATTTTCTGCTGACTTTGCACCCAATACTCCCTACCCATAATGTCTTTGAATACGGTATAATTAGCGTCCAGTTTGTCCAAAATTTCTAGAGTATTTTCTAGGACAACATTTGCTACGATGAGATCTATTTTTCTTCCTTTAACATATAATATTCCTTATATGATATATGATAAAATATAGTAATAAAATGGAATCCCTACAATAATATTAAGTGGAAATACTATTGAGATAGCTACTGTTAGATAAATACTCGGGTTATAATTTATCCAGTTAATACATTTCTAAATCTTTCTAATCTTCATAATAACCTTGGAATAATTCTAATAATAATTTATATCTTGGTTTTTCTATTTTTAATAATTCGCTATTCTCAAAATAAAAATAAATCCTTTTTATATCTACTTTGCTTTGGTTTATGCTTGTTGTTTTTTAGCCTTTCAGAAATTAAACATTGAATCCAGGAATAATCAATCGTATTGGTATTTTAAAATTTTACTTTTCCATTTCTCTTCCTCTAAAAACAAATATTCCTTTATACTGTCTATTGAATCTTTGCCTTTAATAAAATCTAAAAGTTTTGGATCACCTACTAGGAGTTCTATGGCAGGTCTATCCGATCTAAATTCATAGACTCCATCTAAGAATTGAAATTCATTTGTATAAGATTCCATAAGATTTTTAAGAAGGCATAGAGTAAATAATAAGGAATGAAATTTTTCAGGATCTAGAACAATTAAATGATAGCCATTGCAAATTAAATCTTTGTGTTTATGAAAAGTAGGAACGAATCGAAGTGATCGTAAATGAAAGCTACCATCATTGAAATTTGACATTGCTTCTGAGATAAATTTATCATCTAATTTTAAATAGGGAGCACCAAAAATTTCAAAAGGACGTGTAGTTCCTCTTCCTTCAGAAAGGTTGGTTCCTTCTAAAAGACACTGCCCAGGATAAACAAGGCAGGATGTTATGGAAGGAATATTCGGTGAAGGCGGAATCCAAGTGAGATGACTGTATTCTTTAGGATGGTATTTCCCAGGTTTAATGACATTTAAAATTAACGAAAGTTTCATTTCATCATTATAATACTCCATCAAACCCGCTGGAGTAAGACCATGTCTATGAAGAACAGATTGTACGCCTACGAAAGATGAATAGTTCTCTAATAAGGGAGTTCCTTCTACCTTTTTACCGATCGGATTGGGTGAATCAAAAATAATAATTTCTGGTATGCTTACTGTTTTTTTTAATTGAGAAAGCCTTTCTAAAATATAGTAGGCTGTAGTTAAAAATGTATAATACCTAGAACCCACATCACGAATATCAATAATTATTACTTCCAAATCCAAAAGCTTATCATCAGAGGGAACAAGGCTAGTTTCAGAATCTCCATACAAATTGCAGAAATCTAAATCTTGCCCAAAATACTTAAGACGAGATCCCGAAACCTGATCTTGCAATTCAGCAAACAATCCATGTTCAGGTATAAATACACGAACGATTGTCAATTCTTTAGCTAAACTGATAAAATGGTAACCTTCTTTAAAATCATAACCTGTATGATTTGTTAGTATTCCAGTATTTGCACCCGTATATGCTTCTAAATTTAATATAAAATTCATAAATTAATTTTTTAACAAAAATTTCTTTTTTATCGAAGCTACTTCAAAAAATTTCTGAAAGTCATCCTGTTCTCCCGATTTAAGAAGATTAATTGTGCTCGTCAGATCTTTTTGAAATTCAAGTAAAGAGTTTAAAATAGAATTACGATTTTCAGAAAGAATTGCCTTCCACATTTCTGGGTTAGATCCTGCTATGCGAGCCATATCCCGAAATCCTCCGCCCATAATTGGCATAGGTGAATCAGTATTTACCTCCCCAGCCATTCGCTCCGCCCAGATTACCATCATAGAAGATAGAATATGCGGTGAATGAGAAAGATAAGCAAGTGTTTCATCATGTGTAGAAGAATCCAGAGTAAGACATTCCATTCCAATAAATTTCCAAAATTCTTGGATTTTGCGATAAGAATCTTCATCACATCCTTCAATGGGAGTTAGGATACATAGCTTATTTTCATATAAATTATCTATAGCATTTTCAGGACCTGCAAGTTCCGAACCGCACATTGGATGAGAAGAAATATATTTATGTGAATTTCCTAATATTTTCTTAACTGATAAATCTATCGTGTGTTTGGTGGAACCAATATCAGTTATAACCGCTTTCAATTCTCTTGGAAGTTTTCTAATCAAAGATTCAATAGAATCAACGGGAGTTCCGAAAATTATTAAATCTAAATTATTCCAATTCGGCGCTTCCAAGTATTCCTTTTCTGTAAAAACCGAAGTAAAGATATCCATATTTTGAATAGTTTCTTTAGACTTATTGCTTCTTACAACACCATACAAATTAAGCTTACGATCCAGTTTTCGTAATGTGATAGCCAATGAAGCTCCCATTAAGCCAACACCATAGATTAATATATTAGAAAAGCTTTGCTTCATACCTTCTCAGTTGAAGCTGGATAGGAACCTAATATCTTTAAGTGAAGACAGATCTTCTTCAACTTCGAGAGAAGTTCTTGGATCTTTGGTTCAGAACTGTGCCCAGAGAAATCAGTAAAAAAATTATAATCCCAGAGATTTCTACGCGAGGGTCTTGATTCCAATTTTGAAAGATTCAATCCATACTCTTCGAAATTTTTTAAAACTTCAATCAATGATCCTGGTTTATCTGAAATCGAAAAAACTATGGATGTCTTATCCTTACCTGAAGGTGGACAGACATCCTTCCCAATCACGAAAAATCGTGTTGTATTTCCGCTCAAATCTTCAATTGATGAGTGCAAAACGTCCAGTCCATACAATTCACCTGCAGATTTAGAAGCTATTGCAACTCCATCTTTTTGCTCAGAAACAATCTTTGCAGCCTGAGCAGTTGATGATGTTTCAATGATCTCAACATTAGGAAGATTGGCATGTATCCAATTACGACATTGCTCGTTCCCAATACGTATTCCATAAATTCGTTTTACTTTAGACAAGTCTCTTTCATATCCCAGTAAATGAAATGAAATCTGCATATATAACTCTGAGTAGACTTTTATATCACTTGAAATTAGAGAATCTAAAGTTGTTCCGACTGAGCCTTCTGTTGAGTTTTCAACAGGAACTAAACCATAATCCATTTTTCCTGATTCAACTTCTTTGAAGACATCAGTAATTGTTGGGAATGGATGAGATTCAACTATGGATCCGAATTTTTTGCGGACAGCTTCATAGGAAAAAGATCCCAAGGGTCCTAGAAAACCTACCTGAACAGATTTTTCGAGTGCAATTGTTCCTGACATGATCTCTCTATAAATTGCGACCATTACCGAGTCAGGTAATGGCCCAGGATTTCTTTCTTTTACTTTGCGATATACTTCTCGTTCTCTGTCTGGACGGTAGACAGGATCACCTGACGAACGTTTAATTTCACCTATCTCAGATCCAACCTTAGCTCTATCTTGGATCATTTGAATGATCGAGGAATCTAAAGAATCGATTTTATTGCGTAATTCTTTTAGTTTGGACTCAGTATCAGCCATCTTCTTTCTCTGTATTTAATGCAATTTCTTCTTCAAAATCTTCTTCTAACTCTTCTGGAAGCTCTAAATCTGGAGGTCTTGTAAATTCTGATTCCTCTTCTAAATTAATGTTCAATTCATCAAATTGCAATTCTTTAACATCGACAGGCGATGGTAGGTCAGTAAGCTTACTCAAACCAAAATGAATTAGAAAATCATTTGTAGTTCCATATAATGTTGGCCTTCCCGGAACTTCCTTCTGCCCTATTGGCTTAACTAATTTCTTGGAAATGAGATTTGCGACCATAGCGCGCGATGAGACTCCACGAATTTCATCTACTTCAGCAAGAGTTAATGGTTGTTTGTAGGCTATAATTGCGAGCGTATCTAAGTTACTTCTAGAAAGGGTTTCCTTCTTCTTTTCTTTAAAGATTACACCCAATCTTTCATGGTAAATATCTGAAGTTATGAATTGGTATTGGCCAGCAATCTCTCTTAGAAGAAATCCACCCTCCCTCTCTTGGTAGTCTAGTAGCATCTCATCTAATAATTCTCTGGCTAAAGTCTTTTCTATATCAACGGTTTTGGCAAGACTAGACAGCTTGATTGGCTCCGATGAGAGAAAGACTAAAGCTTCTAATAATCCTTTTAAGTACTTTCTGTCCTCGTCCAATCTTGATTCACCGCAATTAATTTTATAGTATCAAAAATCTCGTGTTGTACTACACGAGCAACTTTGATTTTTACAATTTCTAAGACAGCCATAAAAGCTGCAACGATCTCCTGTTTCTCAGGGTCTTTTGATTCAAAAATATCAGGAAAAAATATTTCACCTTTTTCTTTTAGAATGTCTTCTATATAAGACATCTTATCTTCGATAGAATAATTTTTTACAACTCCATCGAAATAACGAGGTTCTTCTTCATTTTCTGGATCTTTATTGAGTATAGAGTTAAAAGCCGCAATCAAGTCGACTAAACTAATATCCAACCATCTATCTTCATCGGCAAGAACTACATTAGAATCACGAGTAAACATAGCAGATGTTATCTTTTCAATTTCTCCCAATCGACCAGCCGCCATTTGGAATTTCTTATGTTCTAGCAACCTATCAACTAACTCTTTGGGCAAAGGAGGATCATAATTTTCTTCTTCAAAACCTGGGTCAGGAAGTAGTGCTCTTGATTTCAAATATACTAAATTTGCAGCCATTAAAGCAAACTCCGAACTAAGTTCTAAGGAAATTGATTCTGCTGTTTTTAAAAATTGTATAAAATCATTAGTAATACGTGTTAAAGAGACATCAAAAATATCAATTCTATAGCTATCAATCAAACTCCACAGAACGCTTAGAGGACCTTCTGAAACTCCACCGTCCGAATTATTCCATCGAACAACAAAAGCCTCTGGCCGTTGTGTCATCAAATACCTAAAGCTTTAGCGGCCGCTTGTTGCAATCTTTCTGGAGGGAATGGCTTCACAACGAAGTCTTTTACTCCCATCTTGATCGCTTTCGCGAGTAGATCTTCTTGCCCAAGTGCAGTAACCATAATTACTCGAGCTGTGCTATCAATTTTCATAATTTCTTTTGTAGCTTCTATCCCGTCTTTCTCACGCATAGTAATGTCCATAGTAACAAGATCAGGCTTAAGTGCCTTGAACTGTTCCACTGCCATATTTCCATTCTCAGCTTCACCTACAATTTCATGCCCGGCAGATGTTAATGCATCCTTTACAAGGGTTCGCATAAATTTTGCATCATCAACAACTAAAATCCTTGCCATATTCTATCCTCTCTCTTTAACAATATCTATAACTATCTTTGTAATATTTTCAACTGGAGCTATTCGCTCAATTCCACCTAACTCAATTGCAACTCTATTCATACCAAATATTACAGAAGATGCTTCATCTTGTGCAATAGTAAATCCATTCTCATCCCGAATCCTTTTAATTGCCTCTGACCCGTCTTTCCCCATTCCTGTCATTATTACTGCTACTAACTTTGTAGCAGAATACTGAGATCTGGCACTATCAAATAATACTTCTATCGAAGGACGATGGCCATTTACAGAATCTGATTTTTGTAATTCAATAAATTTGCCACCAGATTTAGAAGTTAATCTCATTTGCAGATCACCGGGTGCTATATACGCATAACCTGATTTAACTTCTTCTCCATTTTCTGCTTCTTTAACATTCAACTTACTAAAAGTATTCATTCTTTCTGCAAATGCTTTTGTAAATCCTGCTGGCATATGTTGAACTACAAACACCGGTAATTTAAAACCATCAGGAAATCCTTGGAATACTGTCTGCAATGCTTTTGGTCCACCTGTTGATGTTCCAATGCAAATAGCTTCTAAGGGTGCAGATTTTTGAAAACCTTTATTTTTTTCATTATCGGTTTGTAAACGAGAAGAACTCTTATCTAAATTCCTAACTTCTGACTTAATTGATTTCTGGTTCTTACTTTCCCAGGTTCCACGAATTTTTGAAATTAATATCTTCCCAATTTCTTTGGTATCCATCTGAACCTGAGAAGACGGCTTGGGAATAAAATCAATAGCACCTAATTCAAGAGCCTTAAAGGTTGCATCTGCTCCATGTTGAGTCAACACCGACAACATAATAACAGGAATATTGATTCTTGCTTTCTTGAGTTCAGCTAGTGCGGTAAGTCCATCCATGATTGGCATTTCAATATCTAGAACTATATAATCAGGGGATAGCTTCTTTGCCAATTCAAGGCAATCCATTCCCGTTTTACCAGTGGCTACAACTTCAATATCATTCTGAGCTGATAGAATATCAGCGATAATATTTCTAACCAATAAGGAATCATCGATAATTATTACTTTAATCTTAGATGTTGTAGGCATTTTTATTTTATCTTAGCAATTAATTTCACTAATTCATCGAAATCTGGTAGAAATAATAGTAGTCCTAATAAATTATTTCCTTCTTGGTTAAACTCGGTATGCATAGATAAAAATTTAGTTCTTTCAGGTTTTACTATATCAAGCACTTCAATAAAGCTTCCAGTAATAAACTCAGGAACTGAAGGTAGAATCTCCGTTTTAGATTTATTCGATAAGGAATTGATGACCCCGGAACATACAATATTTGAAATTTCACCTAAAACTGATATCGAGTCATCGGAAAGAGTATTTCCATTTGATTCTTCTTTGGATCTCAGTAATTCTTTAGCAACATTTTTACCATTTTCTTCAGAGAACATCATGAGAAGATTTCCATTCAGATCCCCATTCATACGAATCTTCATACCAAAAAACTTTTCATCAGAATAGCGTATATCTCTGGCAAGACCTTCTTTATCTGTAAGGGAAATATCTGGAACGAATAATTCAACTTCTTTGCCAACTAACTGAGACAATACCATGGCCGCATTCATCATGCCAGTATTCATTATAGATTCAAGTTTTCGTAGTTGATCTTGGTTAAGAAGTTCAGAAACTTCAGATGCTTGGTTTCCTTGAACAGCTTTAATTCGCTCATTCTTTTGTTCTATAAAACCTTTTATTATTTCTGATGCTTTCCTTTTATGCTCTTCATCTTCAGAACTTACTTTCGACTCTAAATGAGTGTACAATTCGTCCTGATTTTCTTTGGCAGGTTGGCTTTCTTGGATTACTTCTGATTTCACTTCTTCCAATGAAACATTTGAAGTTAAAGATATTTTCGAATCGGAATTAGAATTCTCTAATTTTAATTGTGCAGTTTCTTCCATTGCAACGAAATCTTGCTGTCTAGTTTCAGCTTTTTCTATAAGTTCTTTATTAGTCTTCTCAAGTTCTCTTCTTGCTCCTGCTGCAGTTCTTCCGTTTTGTGATTCATTACGGTGTCTGTCACGCTTGGTTTTTGATTTATCCTTGGAACGCATTTCAAATAATTTTTCATTAAAAAGATTTGTTGCATGAGATGTTTTTAAAAGTTTTTCGGAATCACTAGTTTCTAAGCTTCTTACTGAACTCGTTCTGAACATTTCCTTGAATTTTAGATCCGATGTTTCTACTAAATCATCAGAAGAAGCAAGTTCAATGAGACCTGGAATATCAAGAACGAGAATTATAGTTCCATCTCCCATGATAGTAGCTCCTGTTAGGCCAGGAACATTTTTGTAATTCTTTGCTAAAGATTTAATTACCGTTTCATGTTTACCAATTAAATCATCAACAATAAACCCAAGCTTACGGCTTTTATAATTTACTATTACAACTGGAAGTTCGGTTAAGTCTTTTCGATCTGCAAGACCTATTATATGATTCAAACGATAAATTGGAAGGACTTCGCCACGAAGATTAATTATTTCATGACCTTCTAAAGTTGTAATCTGTTCCAAATTGACTTTAATAGTTTCGGATACTTCAGACAGTGGAAAAGCATAAACCTCTTCTTCCATAATAACTAAAATTGAAGGAATGATAGCAAGAGCTTGTGGAAAACTTAATGTAAAAGAAGTACCTATGCCTTCTTGCGAATTTATTATAATTTTTCCTTTGAATTCTTGAATGAGTTTATTTACTACATTCATTCCAACTCCACGACCTGATATATCTGTGACCTTATCAGCAGTTGAAAAACCTGCAGCGAAAATAAATTGATAAACATCGTTATCGGATAGAGAACTAGATTCTTCTTTTGTTACCAATCCATTGGCAATAGCCTTCTCAAGTATTTTGGCTCGATTCAATCCTTTTCCATCATCACGAATTTCAACCATGATATTGGAACCACCTTGGTAGGCATTTAGTTCAACAGTTCCGTATTCATCCTTACCACGTTTAATTCTTTCATTAGGCTGCTCTATACCATGGTCAATAGAATTACGGATCAGGTGAATAAGCGGTTCACCGATTGCATCAATAACTTTTTTATCTAGTTCAGTATTTTCACCTTTAAGTAGAAGGTTAACTTTTTTGTTAGTCTCAAGAGAAAGATCCCTAACCAATCGAGTAAAACGGTTGAAAACAGAACCAATAGGAACCATTCGAATATTCATAATTCCAGTCTGAAGATCTTTGGATATTCTATTGATTTGGTCGACCTTCAACTTAAGATCATTAAAAAGTGTATCTTCTCCGAATAAGGCGATAAGATCGTCGTAAATTTTTTGAAACCCAGAATTTGTAATAACCAACTCTCCTACATTATTCATGAGCTGGTCGAGCTTATCAGAAGAAACCTTAATGCTCTTCAAAACGATTCTTGAATCGCTAATAGCTTTATCCTCATTTTCACCAACATTGTGTAGCTTTGAAGTTTCTAGTGAATTCTGAGCGTTGGATGATGGAGTAGTTTTTGATTCTTGGGATTTTTCTGTTGGCTTCTCTTCCTTCACTTCTTCCTTTTTCTTATTAGGAAGCTCAGGAAGCTTGAGACGATTTACATGAATAGTCTCCACCATATCAATATTAGCTGATTCATGAATTTCAGCTTCTCTTTTCTTTGTCAGAAAAACAAAATACAGACTTGTTCCAGTATAACCAGATTCCAATTCATCTTCAGTTGGTTTAGATTTAAATACGATTCCATTCGTTTTTAGATTTTGAAGGATGAGTGTAAATCGCAATCCCTTCATAGGAGTATCTGCTTTTAAAATAATTCGAATCTTATATAGATTCAAATTTGGATCTGCTGTAATCTCTTGGTGCAATTCATGAACGTCTTCTAATGAAATGACTAAGGCATCAGGATTAGTTTTATTCTTTGTTCCCGATTTTTGAGAAGTTGAGTTATTATCTGATTTTTCTTTTGAATTTGATTCTTTCACGGATGGTTTGTTCTTAGTTGCTTTATTGTCAGATACATCGGGATTCTTTTCGTATTCATCTAACAAGGCTATCATATCAGAATAAGGTTCATCTACTTTGATCCCATCAGAGACCTTGTTAATTGAATTTTTAATTAAATCAAAACATTTGAACAATAGATTCACTAAACGTGTATTAACTTCTAATGTTCCTTCACGAATTTTCTGAAGAAGATTTTCCATTTTATGGGAAAGATCTGATAGATGGTATAGTCCTACGAAAGCTGCTGAACTTTTAAGTGAGTGAGCCGCTCTGAAAATATCATTGATAATATCTTGGTTATGGTGGTCGTTTTCTAAAAGTAAAAGATTTGAATTTAATTCTTCAATTTGGTCTTCAGATTCTTCTAAGAAGAGTTCGGTGTATTCGCCTAATATTCCTGCCACTATTCTCTCCTACGCAATTTGCAAAAAATCAACCATTTGGTTGACTCCTAAATTTAGTATCAGGTGCTCATTAACTCTAGATACACTTTCTATCAACTTTCCATAACTCAATGCAAGATCATCTGTTGTGTAATTGAGTTGGGAAATGGGAACTTTTATTACCTGCTTAACTTCATCTACAAAAATTCCGAATCTCTTTTCATCTTTCATTATTACAATGAAACGAGAACTGGCTTTCAGCTCCGTAAATTCGAGATCGAATCGTTTCTTTAAATCTATAATTGGAATGATCTCACCTCTAAGGTTAATTACGCCTAACACATATTCCTCGACATTTGGAATTCTAGTTACCGGAACTGGTTTCAGAATTTCATGAACAGATAAGAGCTCTAATCCAAAAAATTCTTCATTCACTAAAAAAGTTAAAAACTGTTCAACTTCTTCTGCTAAATATTCTTCTTCGTTTTCTTGGTTATCTTCTCTTAAATCAATGGCAGACACTATATATTCCCTTATTTCTATAATGTATTATCGACAAATTATCTATCAATCTAAAAAACCATGAATTCCTAATTCTGAAATATAAACACCAGCTCGGATATCATGTGCCTCAAACGGAAAGTCTAAATGCTTACAGGATTCCCATATGACTCCGTATATGGAGCTTCTAGGGACTTCTTGGAGGTTTTGATCATAATATCCCTTTCCACGACCTAAACGATACCCTTTTTCATGAAATGCTAATCCTGGTAAGAAGACAAGGTCTGCAAATTTTGGATCTAAACCTTCTGAATCTACTCTTTCACAGGGTTCCCACAATCCAAAATTTCCTTTCTCCCAACCAAAATCTCCAGAAAGAAACTTTAACCGAGGTGATTTGCTTTTTGTATCTATTTTAGGGAAAAAAAAATTAATATTAGGAAACTCAGCCACCAATGGGAAAATATCAATCTCCCATCTATCACTTCGATAAGCAATGATTGTTTCCGGTGATTTAGCTTTTAAAAAAGTTCGGAGATGAGATTGAACGGATAATTCTATTTTTTTTCTCTTAGCGGAGTCTATTTCTAAAATAGTATTCTTAGCAAGGATTCTAAAATCGGATTTAGAAATAGGATCAGGGGTAGATGTCACCAATAATCCCTTCTTCCAAAAGGGAAATAAGCTTCTTTGTCTTTTCTTCCATTAATGGATTGTATGATTCTGAGCCTTCGTTCAAATTTCTGGATTGGTGTAATTCATCAGCGATATTCAATGCGCAGAGAATGGCGATTCGTGTCTTTGAAGCAGAAGGAAGAGAAGCTTGTAGTTCTCTACAACGCTCATCAACCATTTTCGCTAAGTCAAGAATTGCCGAAGGATCTGTCTCGCCTAAGATCGTATAGTCTTCCTCGAGTATTCGAACTTTTACACGAGATGGAGAGGTCTCCATAAGGAATTAGGTAGGCTCTTCCTCAATAATCAAGAAATCATCGTCATCATCTGCATCAAAAACATTGATAGTATCATCATCGTCTTCAATGATAATATCATCTTCATCATCTAACTCTATCATCTCTGGAGGAGCTGATTCAGATTGCTCTGCTATGCTGACTTTTTCGGAAGAAAATCCAGGAGAAGGGGCAGAAGAAACTTCTTCTTCTGAGAGGATTTCATCCTCATCATCATCAAGTAAAATAATTTCATCATCATCTTCTAAGTCACTTGGATTCAATGTTGCAGGAGCAGTGTTTGAAGCGACAGAGGCAGGTGATTCTGAAGCTGGAGCTGGATTGGAACTAGCAGGTTGCGGACTAGAAGTTGAAGAACCAGATGTTGGAATACCATCTAGTCGACCCATAAGTCTGTTGATCTTGGTTTCTAAAAGTTCTTCACGCGATTTTAGCTCAGCAAGTTCCCTTTCAGAAACTTCCAATTGCTTACGGAGAGAGTTGAGTTCTCTTTCCTTCTCTTCCATAGCCAGTTTCATCTGGTCATTCTCTGCTCTTAGAGTTTCATTTTCTGATTCTAGTCGACTATTCTCAGAACGTAAATCTCCAATGAGTTCTAGAGCTTTGATTACCTTAGACTCAAGGTCTTCTATGGTTTGAACTGTAAGCATTCTCTATCCACCTTCTATAACAACATTTTACAAAGAAGTCTATCTTAAATCAAGACTAATTTGCTGTCTTGACTTTTTCTACGATTGCCGTAAAAACTTCTTTGTTTCTAAAAGCAAGCTCAGCTAGAGCTTTTCTATCTAGTTCAATTCCTAGTTTCTTTAGGCCATTCATGAATTTGGAGTAGCTCATTCCGTTCTCACGTGCTGCTGCATTGATACGAATGATCCAAAGCTTACGGAATTCAGATTTTTTCTTTCTTCTGTCTCTGTAAGCCCACTGACCTGCTTTCATAATTGCAGATTTTGCAGTTCTGAAAAGCTTAGATCTTCCGCCTCTAAAACCGCGGGCGGCTCTTAAGACTTTCTTTCTTCTATTTTTATGTATAGTACCGTTTATTGCTCGTGCCATTCTCTATTCTCCGTAGGGAAGTAGTTTTCTAATATGACCTGCGTCACATTCTTTTACAACATGAGTCCCGCCCAATCTTCTCTTCGCTTTTGGGGATTTCTTTTCTAAAATGTGTCTAGTCTTAGCGCCACCTCTTAGAAATTTACCATTTTTAGTAGCGCGAAATCTTTTCTTAGCGGCACGATTTGTCTTTAGTTTATAACCAGCCATTCTCCAACGTCCTTTTCTTTCTCATATTAATAAGTATATTTTATTAGGCTTTAGGATTTAGAACAACCACGATTGTTCTACCATCTTGGGCAGGTTGCTTCTCTGGGTTGGCATATTCAGTTAAATCTTCCAACATACGATGAACAACCTTCATTCCTAAATCTGCATGCAACATTTCTCTTCCACGAAAACGCAGAGTAAGTTTAACCTTATCTCCTTTCTGAAGAAACTCAATTGCATGTTTCTTCTTGATCTCGTAGTCGTTGCTTTCAATACGAGGTCGGATTTTAATTTCCTTAATCGTAACAACATGTTGCTTCTTTTTCGCTTCTTTCGTTTTCTTGAGCTGTTCGAACCGGTATTTACCGTAATCAATCAGTTTACAAACGTGTAAATCTTGATCCGAGGAAACCTCAACAAGATCTAATTCTGCTTCACGAGCTTTGGCAAGTGCTTCTTCAATTGTTACAATCAGTGGACCATCGTCTGTTACTAATCGAACTTTATCAACACCTTTGATCTGCTCATTAATTCGTGTATTCGAAAATCTATCGTTTGCCTGTCTTTGATTCGTTGACCTCTTCTGCATTCATTCTCCAGCTATAAATTTCCATAATTTTAGAGGAATTCCCCAAGACAATCGATTTTTCATAAATCGTTTGAAAGAAGCTCGAAAAATGCATTTTTATCCATGCTTTCTGTAGTTTCTTCCCCTCTTTTTCGAATCGAGACTAAATTCCCTGCAACTTCCTTATCTCCAATGATTACAATGTAATTCACCTTGCTAAGAATGGATTCTCGAATTTTTGCCCCAATTTTGTCATTGCGTAGCTCAGTCTCAACTCTAAATCCTTTCTCAGTAAGCTCTGAAGCAAGTTGAGATGCATATTCAGAATGTGGTTCAGCTACTGTTAGAACTCGCAATTGAACAGGAGCAAGCCAAAGAGGAAATTTTCCTTCAAAATGCTCTATCAATATCCCAATAAATCTTTCTAAGGATCCATAGATTGCTCTGTGAAGCATCACGGGCCTATGTTTCTTTCCATCATTGGCTGTGTATTCCAATTCAAAGCGATTGGGCATGGAAAAGTCTACCTGTATAGTACCACATTGCCAAAGTCTTCCTAAGCTATCTTTGATATTAAATTCAATCTTAGGACCATAGAAAGCTCCCTCGCCCTCTTTGATTCCAAATTCTAAGCCTTGGTCATTCAGTGCAGTCTTAAGTGAGTTAGTTGCCAACTCCCAATCCTCATCTGAACCTTGGCTCTTCTCAGGACGAGTTGCAACAAATGTTAAAAATTCAGTAAATCCAAACTTGCGGTACACATCAAAAGTAAAATCGATAATTGCTTTTACTTCAGCTTGTAAGGTTTGCTGTGAACAAAATATATGCGCATCATCTTGGGTAAATGCTCTAACACGAAATAAACCATGCAGAACTCCCGAAAGCTCATGTCTATGAACTGTTCCTAATTCCATGTAGCGAATAGGAAGTTCACGGTAAGAATGCATGTGGTGCTTAAAGACAAGAGAACAACCAGGGCAATTCATAGGCTTTACTGCAAAATCTTCCTCATCTATCTGAGTGAAGTACATATTCTCATGGAAATTATCCCAATGTCCTGATTTTTTCCATAGAGTTGAATTCAAAATTGCAGGAGTTTTAATTTCATGGTAGCCTCTCTGGAAGCATTCTGATCGTATATAATCCGCTAAAGTATTCCAAAGAACTGTCCCCTTTGGATGCCAGAAAGGAAATCCAGGAGCTTCTTCTTGGAAGGAAAAAAGATCCATCTCTTTTCCTAATTTTCTATGGTCTCTCTTCTTGGCTTCTTCCACTTGGAAAATATATTCATCCAATTCTTTCTTGGAAGGAAAGGAAACACCATAGATACGAGTAAGCATCTTATTGACTTTGTTTGCCTTCCAATAAGCTCCACTAATAGCGGTTAACTTAAATGCTTTTAATAATGAAGTATTTGGAACGTGGGGACCACGGCAGAGATCATACCATTCCCCTTGCCCATATAAAGAGACTGTGTCGTCGGTGAATCCTGCGATTAATTCTGCCTTGTAGATCTCACCTTCTTTTTCAAATTTTGCTATAGCATCTGCTCTAGAAAGGACGGATCTATTAACATCAAGACCTTCTTTGACAATCTTAGACATCTCTGCTTCGATTAAAGGTAAGTCTTCTGTAGTTATTGTCGCTCCAGCAAAATCTATATCATAATAGAAAAATCCTGGTCCAGTCTCAATTACAGGACCGACCGTTAATTTAGCATCCTTCCATAGTCTTTGTACAGCCTGACCGAGTAAATGAGCTGTAGAATGATGAAATATTTCTTTGCCATCTTTATCTTGGAAGGTAAGAAATTTCACCTTACACGTAGCTTGCGGCTTATAGCTTAAGTCAACGAATGAATTGCCATCCAACTCAACACCCAAGGCTTTGGATTTCAAGAAGGGTAGGAATTCTAATATAAATTCCATAAAGGATTTATCCGAACTCCAAGGCTTGGAAGAACCATCGGGAAGTTGGATTTCTATTGTTTTAACTGGATTGCTAACTGACATGTTTTCTATTGCTAAGTTGTGGGAAGGGAGAGATTTTTCCACTAGAAAACAAAAAGAGATAGCCCAGTGCAAAGTTTCCTAAGATCTGAGCTATCTCCGTAGATTAAGATCCTTCTCAATTAAGAGCAGGGTCTTAGAGAAAGAAATTTAGCTTAAACTGCTGCCTTTCCTCTTTCTCCTGTTCTGATGCGGATAACTTCTTCAAGAGGCATGATCATGATTTTTCCATCACCAACTGCTCCGTCACCATTTTTCGCAGACTTGAGAATTGCATCAACTGTTGGTTTTACAAATTCATCATTCACTGCGATTTCAAGACGAACTTTTCTAAGAAGGTTCACTGTATATTCGTGACCTCTGAAAACTTCAGTCTTTCCTTTCTGTTGTCCATAACCTTGCACATCACTTACAGTTAATCTGTAAATTTCTGTCTTGGTCAATTCTGCTTTAACTTCTTCCAACTTATGTGGTTGGATGATTGCTACGATTAATTTCATATTATTCTCCTATTTAAATAATTAAATGCTGTATCCACTCTCACCATGAATCTCTGAGTCTAGTCCTGCAATTTCTTTTTCTTCAGAAATTCGAAGACCTATAGTTTTTTCGATTACGAAAGCAATTATATAAGATACTCCGAAAGAGTAAGCTCCTGTTGCTAGAACCGAAACCGTTTGAACCCAAACTTGTGCACCACGACTTGTAATACCTTCAGCTAATTCAACTGCAAATACACCAGTTAAGATAGCACCTAGAGCTCCACCAACTCCGTGAATACCAAAAGCATCTAAAGAATCATCATAGCCAAGTTTATTTTTCATTAAGATTGCACCATAGCATATAGGAGAAACGATCAATCCCATTATGATTGCGCCCATTGGCTCTGTAGTTCCAGCTGCTGGAGTAATAACAACTAGACCAGCAACAATACCTGAAGCTGCACCAAGAGCTGTAGCTTTTTTAGTATGCAGCCATTCAAGAAGCATCCATGCTGAACCTGCTGCTGCGGGAGCAATCAAAGTTACAGCAAGAGCACGTCCTGCAGTTCCATCACTAGCAAGACCAGATCCTGCGTTGAATCCAAACCATCCAAACCAAAGAAGACCTGAACCTATTAGTGTATAAGTTAAGTTATTTGGATTCATGATAGTATTTGCATCACCTTTTCTTTTGCCAATTACTAAGACTGCTGCAAGACCTGCAATACCAGAGATCAAGTGAACCACTGTTCCACCTGCGAAATCGATTGCACCATCTGCTGCCAACCATCCACCACCCCATACCCAATGCCAAACTGGATCATAAACAAGGGTGGACCAAAGTAAAATGAAAACTATATAACCAGAAAGCTTTACTCTTTCTGCAACCGCTCCAGAAATAAGAGCTGGCGTAATCAATGCGAATGTTCCTTGGAAAACAAAGAAAACAAATTCAGGAATACTACCTTCCATAGAATCAATCGTTACTCCGTTTAAGAACATCTTATCGAAGCCACCAAAGAAAGGATTATCACCTGTAGTTGCAAAGCTATAACCTATGATTGTCCACTGAAGAGTTAATACTAATATAGCAACAAAGCTATGCATCATTGTTGATAGTACGTTCTTTGAACGAACGATTCCACCATAGAACAAGGCTAGTCCAGGAATCATAAAGAATACAAAGCTGGATGCAACAATCATCCAAGCTGTATCAGCTTTATCTAACACATCCGCAGCAGCTTCCACTGCTGGGACATCTGCTGCATCTTGTGCAAACAAGATTCCAGGTGCCATTAAAATTAGGAGCAGAAAGATCCGAGATGCAATCTTTCCGAGGCCTACTTTACTCATAAATTTTTGAATCATATTTTTCTACCTATCCATTAAGGAAACTTATCCTTTTTTGTGCAACTTACGTACCAATTAGAATATTTGTCTATTTATTCTTAAATTTTGCTCTTATTTTAAGCATATTGGAATATAAAGAAATTTTTTCAAAAAGTATCTATGCTTAATAATAAAGCATAAAGTTTCCAAGATAGACTTTTTGCTTACCATTTTAAAATGAAAAGAAGGGTCTTGATTCTTTAGGATAAAATCCGATACTTACTCTATGGTTCGAAAAGGATTACTTGTCTTCTTCTTAATCAGTACTCATTCCTGGCTTTTTTCCATAGAGCCAAAGATGAGCTGGCTCTCGGGAGAGTTATTAGAGACAGGACATACCCAAGGAAGATTTTTTCTTTCCCTTAGAAATGATACTTCTGGAAAAATACAACATGTTATCTGCGACAGAGATACAATTCAAGAAATTGAATCACAAAGAAAGAAAGGAACGCATATCCATCTCAAGGCAAAAAATTATGCACTCGGCAGTCCATTGCTAGAATGTATGAATAAGCCTATGCTGAGAGGTGGCAGCGCTCAAGCTCAGGATTCAAAGAATCACTTCAGTAAAGAAAATACAAATTCTCCTTCGCAATCTATTCCTATGAATGGAAGGAGAGTAATCGGACAGATTCTGGAAGCAGATCCAAGTTCAGGGCTACTTACTATCCAAACTGCCATAAGAAAAACATATCTAAAAGTTTCGCCTGAAGCTGCAGAAGCAATCCATGGAAAATTATCTCAAATGGAAATGCAAAACATCGATGATACATTTATATACGATCGAAACAGAGGCTATTTTGTAGGAACCACTTCATCTTTCCGTTGACCATAAAATGGTTTAGAAAATTATTGAGGAAGTATGAAAGCATTCTTAGTTCTTGAAACAGGTGAGGTTTTCGAAGGTGAATCCTTTGGAAGTGATTCAAGTCAAACAGGAGAAGTTGTATTCAATACTTCGATGTCTGGCTACCAAGAAATTCTAACCGATCCCTCTTACCGAAATCAAATTGTCACTCTAACTTATCCTATGATTGGTAATTATGGTATCAGTCCAGAGGATATGGAAAGTGGAAAAATTCAAGTCTCAGGACTTATCGTTAAAGAATATGTTGATTTTCCATCTAATTTTAGAAGCAAGCAGACCTTAGGTGATTTTTTAAAAGAATACAATATTCCAGCTATCCAAGGTATCGATACAAGAAAATTAACAAGAATCCTTAGAGACAAAGGAGCTACTAATGGTGGAATCTTTATAGCTGAAGCCTATGATGAAAAGTTCTTGGATGAAATCAAAAAATTCCCAGGTTTAATAGGCGCAGATCTTGCCAAAGAAGTTACTACGGATAAAATGTACCAATTCGGAAAGCATTCGAATGAAAAATACAATCTTGCAGTCTTCGATTATGGAGTGAAGCAGAACATATTGAATCTATTGGATTCAAACGGTTTCAATGTTACAGTTTTTCCTGCTAGCACAAACTCTAAAGACTTACTTAAAAAGGGATATGATGCCTTCTTCATGTCAAACGGACCAGGAGATCCTGAACCATTGAAATATGCCATCGACTCAGCAAAGACCATCATTGATGCAGGTGTTCCACTTTTTGGAATTTGCCTTGGCCACCAAATCATAGGACAGGCTCTAGGTAAGAAAACTACAAAATTGAAATTTGGACACAGAGGTGGTAACCATCCTGTGTTAAACAAGGACACTGGAAAAGTTGAGATCACAGCACAAAATCACGGTTTTGTGGTAATTGGTGATGATTCTAAGGATGCGAAAATTACTCACATGAATTTGTTTGACAATACAATTGCAGGCATCCGTTCTACAGACAAACCTGTTATGGCTATCCAATACCATCCCGAAAGCTCTCCAGGTCCTCACGACTCAGGCTACCTCTTTCAAGAATTTTACGATATGGTTAAAAAATCTAAGGCATAAAGGAGTTATCTATGCAAAGAGATGATGATAAAAATTTTTGGGGAATACCTTACGGAACAGAATTAAGTTTGGAAGCTTTTATCCATGATTCATGGGATCCAACTACCAATGAAATCTTCGTTCCTAAGAAATTTATGGGCTTAGGCTACGGTGTGAATTTTCATGCTGTGGCTAAAAAAGTAGGTCTATTCTAAAACCTTACCCGCAAACCAAGGAAAATTGTATTCCTTGGTTTGCATAAAACCTTCCTTATGCATGTAGATTTTCTATAACACAATCGCATTTTTTACTTCCTTAATTATCCTTTATATAAATAGCAATTTCCAATTTTCCCCGTTCTTTAACATTCCATTCATTTAAAAAATTTAAGAATGCCTTTGATATAATCGAATAAAATCCTTTTACAATATTTACCAGCTACAGCCATTTAAAGATGTTTAAACAAATCTAGACTAGAGTTCACTGATTACTAAAAAATACTTCTCGTAGAGAAAAAAATACTTTTTAAGTTTAGTCTCGAAGGCAAAAATTTGATGAAAACCGCAATCCGCTATTTTGTTTACAACCCTCTGACTTCCAATCTACTATTAGTCTTTTTACTTTTAATAGGTATTATTTCTGTTTACTCTATGAAGCAAGAGGCATTTCCCCGTGTCAATTTGCGTCAGCTGAGAATACTAACTGTGTTTCCTGGTGCAAGTCCAATAGACGTAGAGAAAAAAATCACAATTCCTATTGAGGAAAAATTACGAGAGGTGGAAGGTCTTTCTTCAGTTAGATCAATTTCAAGAAATTCTGAATCTGATATTAGTATCAAAATTGATTTAGAACACCCTAATCCTGACCAGGTTGTAAATGATATTCGTAGATCTATTGATAGAGTAACCAACCTGCCTTCCCAGGTAAGAGACAGACCTATAGTTACGGAACTGAAAAGTTCAAGCTTTCCAATTATTGAAATAGCCCTAACAGGAGAAATCACTGAACGAGAATTGCAGGATACAGCTAGATTCTTAGATGATGAGCTAAGAAAGGTCACAGGAGTTGCAAGAGTTGATGTATTTGGAAAAAGAAAAGAAGAGTGGCGAATCTTAGTAAACCCAAAATTAAAATCTCAATATGTAATTAATTTCCAAGATATCTTCGATGCAATCAACAAGAGAATTGTAAGTATACCCGGAGGATCTTTCCTTTCTTCCTTGACTAAAGATATTCGAATAACAGGAGAAGTAGAAAGTATAGATGAATTAAAAAATCTTCCTATCCGATCCAATGAAAGCGGACGTTCTGTTACATTGAATCAAGTTGCAGATCTTCAGGAAACATATGAAAGACCAAGGGCTTTTGCCTTTAGTAATGGAAGAGATGCTGTTACACTTCAAGTTATCAAAAAAGATAGCGGGGATATTATTGAAACAGTTGGACTAGTAAAGGAAAGAATAGAAGAATTGAGGCCTCAATTTCCTGAGAATCTTATCATTATAGATTTAAACGATGAAGGACTCAGAGCAAGCAAAAGACTCGATGTCGTAATTAATAATTCTATACAAGGTTTAATCTTAGTATTTTTTACCTTAGTCGTATTTTTCTCTTTTCGAGATGCTGTAATTACTTCTTTGTCTCTTCCTTTGACCTTACTTGGAACAATTACTGCTTTTCCCTTATTTGATATATCATTTAATTTAATTTCTATGCTCGGAATAATTATATCTTTAGGCATGTTAGTTGATAATAGTATAATTATATCTGAAAATATTTTCAAATACATTCAATCAGGTCTAGACAAAAAAGAGTCAGCAGTCAAAGGAGCTAGCGAACTATTTGTTCCTATACTAGGTTCTTATCTTACAACTGTTGCTGCATTTCTTCCACTCGCCTTTATGACCGGAATAATGGGAAAGTTTATTTGGCAAATACCATTTATGGTTATTGTTGCATTGACAATAAGTCTCTTTGAATCCTTTTTCTTGCTGCCAGGTCGTTATGCGAATTTCAGTAAAGATTTAAAAGCGAAACAAAAAAAATCCAATTTAAGAAACTCATTTAGAAAGAAACTGGAAACTTTTTTTGACTTTTTAAAACACAAATTCCAATCCTTGATCCAAATAATTGTTATTAATCCAATAAAAACATTAATATTAATTTTTTCCGTATTAGTAGGTTCTGTCTTAATTCTAACTGTGATGAACTTCAATCTCTTTCCTAAAGAAGGCATTGATTACATACTGATTCGAGCGGAATTTCCACCTAACTACAGTGCACAAGAAACTGCAAAGAAGCTGTCTTATCTTGAACCTATTATCGCAAAAATTCCTAAAGATGAAATTCAATCTTCCATCCTTAAAATTGGAATTCAACAAACCGATCCAGCTGATCCTCTAACAAGAATTGGAGAAAACATCGGTATGGTTCAGATAATTTTGACACCCGAAACAGAAAGAGAAAGGACAGCTCAAGTAATATTCGATGCTCTAGATTCAGAAATAAAAAGTTTACCAGAAGCGAATTCCGTATTCGTAGATTTAGTTGTCAATGGGCCTCCTGTTGGGGCTGCGGTAACTGTTGCCATTGAAGGAAAAGATTATAAGACGATTCAAATTATATCTGAAGAATTAAAAGAAATGCTTTCTAAAACGGAAGGAGTAATCAATATCAATGATGATTATAACTTAGGCAGAGAAGAAATTCAGATCCGAGTAAAGGATGGAAACTCTTCTCTAACTGGAATTGATACCTCAACTGTCGCTAATTATGTGAGAACTGCTATTGAAGGAGTAGAAGCTTCGAATATTAGAAAAGGAAAAGATGAAGTTAAAATTGTCTTACTTAACCAAGATCAGTATCGAAATGATGTTACTGATTTAGACAATATTAATATTGTAAATCGATACGGCTTGCTAACTCCAATCCAAGCAGTATCGAATAGGACAATTTTTCAAGGAATTGAAGCTTACTTCCATAATGATTTTGAGAAAGCAATTACTGTAACAGCCGATATAAGAGAAGATTTAACTAATGCGGGAGAAGTGAATGGCAAAATTTCTGATACCTTTAGCGATGTAGGACTTCGTTATCCTGGTTACTCAATAAAATTCAGAGGTGAGCAAGAGGAAACGAATAAATCAATGGTATCTCTCGCTAAAGCAACCTTACTTGCTGTTTTTGGAATATATGCCATACTTGCAATCATATTCAATTCACCTTTAAAACCCTTAGTTATTCTATCTTGTATTCCTCTAGGTTTCATCGGAGTTGTGATTGGATTTCTAACCTCTGGAAAGACTCTTTCATTCTTGGCAATGGTTGGAATCATAGGACTTGCTGGAGTAATCGTTAATGCTTCCATTGTTATTGTTGATACAATTCAAGAATATGAAAAGAAAGGACTTCCGTTCTATGAATGCCTAGTCCAAGCTTGCACAGATCGATTTCGTCCTATTCTAGTTACAACATTTACTACTATGGCAGGTATGATACCAACTGCTTATGCAATAGGTGGTTCCGATCCTATACTGATTCCAATGACACTTTCTTTAGCCTGGGGTCTGGGCTTTGGATCCTTTGGTTCATTGGTATTCATACCAGCAGTTTTTTCCTTATATGGAAGGATAGTAGGTAAAAAATAAAAAAAGTTACTATTCTATTACTTTTTTAAAGTTAATTAAATAATTTCAATATTACTGAAATATAGAAATGTCTAAGTAGAAGAGGTTAAAATGAATTATTTAGAACAATTAAATTGGCGATATGCGACTAAGAGAATGAATGGAAAATCAATTCCTCAGGACAAACTTAATAGAATCCTAGATGCGATCCGTCTCTCTGCATCTTCATTCGGGCTACAACCTTTTGAAGTCCTCGTAATCAAAGACCCGGAGATGAGAAAAAAATTAAAACCTGCTGCTTTTAAGCAACCACAATTTGATGAAGCATCAGAAATTTTAGTTTTTGCATATTATAATAATTTAGATGCAAGCCATGTGAACGATTTTATTGAAAATATCGCAACTACTAGATCAGTAAGTAAGGAAAGCTTAGAAGAATATCGAAAAACAATTCAAAATACGGTTGATACTAAGGGTAAGGAAGCATTAAATGTTTGGTCTTCTAGGCAAGCTTACATTGCTCTTGGAACTGGACTAATGGCTGCTTCTCTAGAAGAAGTTGATGCAACTCCAATGGAAGGTTTCTCACCTGATAAGTTTGATGAAATTCTTGGCTTAGCTGACAAGAATTTAAGATCTGTAGTCATACTTGCCTTAGGTTATAGAGATGAATCAAATGATCCATTAGCTAAAGCAAAGAAAGTTCGAAAGTCTAAAGAAAAATTCTTTCACTTTATTTAATTTGGCGCGTCCCCTACAACATCCTAAAATTGAGCAGATTAATTTAGATGGGATTCTACACGCCTTAAGTGATCCCATCCGAAGAGAGATTTTATTCAACTTAGAAGGATGTGAAGCTAAGCCTTGCAACAAGAGTGTAGAAGGACTGGCTCCCTCTACGCTCTCCTTTCATTATAAGATTCTTAGAGAGGCAGGTTTAGTTCACTCAGAGAAAAAAGGAATAGAAGTTCTTAATACACTACGCATTAATGAATTGAATAAAAAATTTCCAGGATTGCTTTCTACTATCAAAAAATTTCATAATTGAAAATTAAATTTTATTTCATCTTTTCAGATAAAATTTCAGAGAATAATTTAGCACCACATTGATTAAAATGAGTATAATCATTATAATGTCTTAGGTCAAAAATGTTACTAGGAACCTCTATCATCTTATATCTTTTCTCAGGTGAGTCTAAACTCTTCCAGACTATAGGAAAAACAGATTCAATCTCCCTCATTTGTGCTGTAAATGGAATATTAACTAAAGTTAAATCAGATCTCATATCTATTGAATGAGTAGCTATTCTTTGTAAAATATTAATTGACTCCTTTCTCTCTTTGGCAAAAGCAAGCTTAAGAGCTTGGTCTAATTTAGGTAAAGATATTTTCTCGATACATTCATTACTTGAATTGTCTTGAGTGTAATTCTTCCAATCCCATAATCCCTTACTGCCCAATTTATCTTTCATAATTAAATTTTTTCTTTTAGTAGAGTTTAATAGATCAAAAATATTTGGACCGAGTCTGGTTTCTAAATCTTTACTTGTCGTAAAATCAGAATCGATTGTAGGAATAATTTTAAATAATGAGGTTGTATTGGAATTGAATTTTAAAAGAAGACAAAACTCAGAAATTGCGTGATAAAAATAAGAACCGATATCTTTATAAAAAGTCCTCCATAAATTTGGTTCAATCAGTATTTTCCAAGAATTTATTCCAAAGGCTAATTCAAGATTCTTAAAAGTATAAAAAACCTTATTAACAGTAGTAGAAGTGGAGGAGAGATTGATTAAATAGTGATCTGCGGTAATGCCCTTGGATTTTAAAAATTTTAAGTCTAGTTCTATACCTTCCAATTGCTGGCTTGGTTTAGCATAGATTAAGATATCATTTTCAGAAACATTAAGATTCTTCGCCAAAATAGATAAATCAATACCGCTGATCCATTGGCTGTCGCCAAGAAAAATATAGTTGTAACGTTTTTTAATAATTTCTCTTTGAGAAGTCCAATACCAAAAATACGATGACTCTTCTAAATAACCTGAAATTAGAGGAGTAAAAATATTTCCCAGAATTAAAAAGATAAAAGTTGACAAAAGTAAAATTCTTTTCATAATTAAAACTGAAAGTAAAAGAACTCCATTTTTTCAAAAATGCCTATGCTAGAAAAAAGGAATAGCCCGATTACCATTGTTAAACCAAGTAGCAATGGATGTTTCTTATACCATAAAAAGGATTCGTCTTTTTTATTCCAGAACTGCTCACCCTCAATTATAAAGAGAGGAATAAGTAAAATAATCAATTTTATAAATAAATTATTATTATAATATAAACCTAAAATTCCAGATGCCAAACTTAGCAGATGGTTGAAATCTCTAATTGAAAAAAGCAGTAAGCCAAATGAAAAGCTCCAGAATGTCAAAAAAAGTCCAATTGGTTTGACGAAATATTTATCTATTGAGCTAGGAAACAATTTGGATTTAAGAATACTAAAGTTTATGATATTAAAAACTACAATACAGAATCCACAATACAATCCCCAGATAAAATACCCATAGGTTGCTCCATGCCAAAGCCCACCCAAAGTCCAAACTATAAGAATGTTTATATTTTGGCGAAGGAAGCCTAACTTATTTCCACCTAATGGAACATAGACATAATCCCTTAGCCAAGATGATAAAGAGATGTGCCATCTTTTCCAAAATTCTGATACAGAAGTTGCAACAAATGGAAGATTGAAATTTAACATTAAATTGAATCCCATCATCTTAGCCATTCCTCTTGCTGCATCAGAATATCCACTGAAGTCTGCATACACTTGAAAAGCGAAACAGAAAGCCACCCAGTTTATAATACCAGGCTCCAAAGTAGATTGAAATGAATATTCAACAAAACTACTTAGATTATCTGCAATAACAACTTTCTTAAATATTCCCCAAAGAAATAATAAAATTCCATGATTAAAATCATCCTTATTTACGACTCTAGCATTCTTAATCTGTGGTAATAAAGATTTAGGACGTTCTATTGGCCCTGCAAGCAATAAAGGAAAAAACAGATCATAAACTGAAAATTCAAGTAGAGAATTACAAGGTACTATAACTTTTCTTTTTATATCATATATATAACTAATATTATGGAATGTGTAAAAAGAAATTCCTACGGGAAGTAAAATTTTTGGAATAGCTACAGAATAATCTAAGCCTATAAAATGAAAAATATCATTTGAGGAATTTAGAAAAAAAATCGTATATTTAAAATAACCAAGTAAGAGCAGATTTCCAATAATACCAAGTTTAAAGTAAAAATTTGCGTTCTTACTTCCTAAATTAGAATAGATAAGTTTTCCTAATTTAAAATTAAGAAAGATAACTATCAATAAAAGAAATCCCATACCAAGATTCCAAAATGAATAAAAGGAAAATCCCGCAAGGAGCAGTAAGATATTTTGGTTTTTTGTATTTAATCGAAAGTATAAAAATAAAACGACACAATAAAATATTAAGAATGATATTGAATTAAAAAGCAATTAAGCCTCTTCAATCATTTCAATTATCTGTTCTTTTATTTTTGTATCTTTTGGGTATTCTAAACTAAGGATTCTATAACTTGGTTTAAATGAACTTTTTATTGAATCTATCATCGGTTGAAAATGATTTTTAATTTTCTTGATAACTATTTCAGATTCTTCTTTGTCCTTAGAGTGAAGAATTGCTGTAAACTTTCCTTGCCCTGCGCGGACATAATGATCATTCTCACCTAAATGTTCTAAGATACTCTTTCTCAAATGGTCACAGTATTCAGAGAAAACATTCTGTCCAAGCATAGAAATCATTCTAGGGATGTTTTGAACTTTAAATACTACTACAGTGAAAGATGTATTTAAGGATTTAGATTTTTCAATTTCTGAATCTATTCTATCTTCAATAGGACTAAATGGGTTACTAAAAGAATTTTCTTTTTCTTCAAGAATGAGAATATTAGCAAAAATGGGAGAGGCTAACTCAAACATGTTAACTAAAGATAACTTAAAATCTTCCGTTAGCTTTTCTTTGGTTTTGTGAATAATAAATAAACCTACTAGCCAATTTAAGTTTATTAAGGGGATAATAGTAAATTCTTCAATAATTCCTAGTTCATCATTAGAAATCAAAGACTGCAATTCCATGTTGGATTTAAAATCTTCAAGTTTATAGATTCCCATGACATTAGAAACCATACCAATTATGTCGGAGTTACGACCTAAAATTAATTTAGATGTTGTCTCAGGGGAAAACTGATTCGATGTAAATACTTTGTAGGTATCTTTTTCTTTGGGATCAAACAACATGAAAGTAAATCTTTCAATCTGATAATTTGATTTTAAAACATTAATTAATATATCATAAGCTTGGTCTAGTTTTCTTACATTTGCAAACTCACGAGAGACATTCAATATACCATCATTAAGAGTTATAATTTTGTTGAGGTATTTTATTTCTTTTGTTCTAGCTTCGTAATCATTCACCCTCTCAAAAACAGATGCTGCAATATCAGCCATTACTTTCACAAATTCTAAATCGTCAGAAATATATTCTTCTTCTGATATCAATTTACCTAAGATAATAATTCCATAAAATTGATTGATAGTTTTTATAGGAACAACCACTTCAGCTTGCATAGACTTTAAAATAGTATTGCCTTTATTACCTAGTCCCATTCCCAATAGCTCTTGCGCATAGATTACAGAATCTTGTTGCTTTAGTATTGAATATATTGGATCTTCTTCAGAAATAATCCATTCTTCTGTAGTTTCAAAACCATGTGATTCCAATAATTCAAAATTTGAAAAATCACTCTTGGTTGTTGAAAAAATAGCAAGAGTTTCAGCTCCAATTTGTCCCATTATTGAATAATTTAAATTAGAGAAAAAGTCTTCAAAACTAGATGAGGATCCAATTTCTTTTGTTATCTCAAAGATAGATTTATAATTCTCAATTTTTTTCTTAGAAGCTAAATGGTATTCAATGGGAGCTGTAGTAAAATCGGATTCATCATCAAAAAGATAATCCTGGTTTTCAATATGTTCTTCTTGAGAGTCATCTTTGATAGGAGTTTTGATTGAAGATTCTCGTGCTTCATCTTCCCAAATTTCAAACTCATCTAAAGCAGGAGGTTCAGCTAAAACTTCATTTTTTAAAAGTTCATCTGATTCAATTAGTTTTTCTGCTTTAGCAAGTAAACCTTTCTTTTGTATGGGTTCTACTTTGTCTGGACTAGATAGATTATCATCTATGAAAGATTCAGCTTTTGCAAGTAAGCTTTTCCCAGAAGACATTTGACTTGATTCAGAATGAACATCTTCAGAGTTTGTATTGTCAATTGCCTTCTCTAAGAGGCCCATAGTTAAAGACCAATTTCTTTCATCAATTTTTTATACAAATCAAAATAATTAGATTTAGAGAACTCTCGAATCATATCATCAGGAAGATTACCTAGTAAATTATCTAGATAAGAAAGAACTTTTTTCTTATCCTCATTAGAGAGCTCATTGCCTTGTGAATCTTTGAAAGGCTCAGCACTTTCATCGTTCTCTTGTGAAGAAACTTCTTTTGGCTCTTCGAGAGGTGATGGGGTTGATCTCATTTCATCTAGAGGAGATAAACCTCCATCAACGGAATATTCATCAAGATCAACCATAGTTTCATCATCAAAGTCATTTGGATCTAACGATGGTTTAATATTTTCTTCTTGCGAAATACTACGATTGTCATCAAAAGAAAGTGAATCTAAATCCTCTAGATCTTCACCAGGAGGTAAATCTCCAATAATATCCGTTAGTTCTTCCGAGGTTAATGCAATTGGCTCATCGCTTTCATCATCAAGCTCATCTTTAGAATCAGTCTCGACTTCATCAATAGTTTCAGCTTCAGGCTCATCGATAGTTTCTGATTCGTCGATTCCATCAAAATCATTTTCATCAAAAGAGATCTCTTCTGTTTCTTCATTCTCATCAACAGTTTCTTGGAGCTCATCAATTGATGTTTCTTCTGCTATATCTTCTGTTAAATCAACTGAATCTTCAAAATCAGAAAGCGCAGGTAGTTCATCTTCCCCACCAAGTATATTTCCTAATTCATCATCCGAAAGAGTGATGCTTTCGTCTTCATCCTCACCGTCTAAAGGCTCCGTTGATTCAAACTCAATCTGATCATCATTCTCTTCAGATTCAGATAGCTTATTTACATCTTCAGAAGATACATCATCATCTTCTAAAGTAAACTCTTCAAAATCTACTGAGTCATCAGGTTCCGGAAGACTACTAAAATCATCTAAGTCTTTGATGGACTCTTCATCATCGGATTCTTTTTCCGAATCTATGTTATCTGAACTATCTTCCTCATCAAAAGCTGAGGAGAAGTCATCCCCTATATCAAAATCTTCTTCTTTATCAATATTTTTTGAAGCTGGTGAATGATCTTGTAGATCTTCCTCGCTAAATATATCTGAAGAATCTTCAGGGTCTGCAGTTATTGCGGATAATTCATCGATAGAAAGTGTAATTGGCTCATCAGCAGCTGATTCATCATCTGTTAAATCTATATCACTTGTTAGATCTGAAAATTCTTCATCCAAATCAGGTTTTTCAGCTTGTTCCGATGCCTCGGAAGATTCGCTTTCATCTTCATCAGATTCTGAAGATTCTTCCGCCCAACCAATACTTGACTCATCTAGGCTAGTATCTGGTAGTGTATCATCAAAAGCAGAACCGATTGCGTCTTCGTCTCCGGTAATATTGGAAAGTTCGTCCATAGAAAGAGTAATTGGTTCGTCTTCCTCATCAATTTCTCCCTCATTAAATATATCTTCTTCCTCTGATTCTTCTAGTTCTTCATTGGAAACTTCGTCCGAATCTTCAGCTGGTAGATCTTCACTTTCATTTTCCGTTGTTTCATCAAATGCAGCGATATTCTCTAATTCATCCATAGAGAGAGTTATTGGTTCATCAGCTAATTCATCTTCAGTGAAGATAGAATCATCGCTCTCTTCTAGGTCAACGTCAGCCTCATTTATCTCATTTTCATTTTCGAAATCTGTAAAATCAATATCATCTTTTAAATTCTCAGGTGGGGTATCTATATCTAGGTCGAGTGCTAAATTCTCACTCTCGGTTCCTTCTTCACCTTCAGCCATTATATTTTGTAATTCATCCATTGATAATGCAATAGGCTCATCGGACATATCTTCATAATCTAACAAGGATGAATCAGCTAGTTCATTGCTATCGGTTGTATCATCAAAGGCGATGTCAAGGTCTGTAGATTCTAAATCTAATAGTCCAGCTTCTTTCTCATCTTCTTCATAAATATCAGTTCCTAAAATTTGATCAAGTTCATCATCAGTATAATTTTTATCATTTACTTCATCATTTTCCTCTGAAGTAGAAAATTCATCATCGATTTCTGCTGAGCGTTCAAGTGATTCTTCATCGAGTTCTGTCATTGGAACAGCAACTATATTTTCTAGTTCGTCAAGTGAAAGAGTGATTGGTTCATCTTCTGCATCTAAATCATCAAAGTTAAATTCAGAATTTGATTCTTTATTTTCAAAGCTAATGGAAGAAGATTCATCCTCTTGGTTAACTATTTGATCAATTTTTTCATCAATGAGTGGGTCATCATCATCGATTTCCAATTCAAGACTAAATTCATTTTCATTATTTTCAATAACTGAATTGGATTGAGTGGGTTTTGGATTTGAACTTTTAGTAGGTTCGTCTATATCAGTAAATAGATTAGGAGCATCGAGCAAAACTTCTTCTTCGTCTTCTGATTTATCAAATTGCTGAGTGGTAGAGGGAATTTCCACCTTAGCCTCGCTAGTTGAATCTTCATCAATTAAATCTAAACCATTATCTAAATCAAGGTCAAGACTAGTAGTATCGTCGGGATACTCATCTCCAGCACTAGAAACCATAGAGTCGAGACCTATTTCTTCGGGATCTACATCTAAACTAAAATCATCTTCTTCATTATTGATGCCTTCTGAATCATTTCCATCTAAGGATTCTGTCCCGAAGTCAAATGCATCTTCATCATTTTTGTCTAAAGTATTTATATCTTCAAGTTCGGGAGGTTCCATCCCTGGATCTAAACCGAAATCAAGTTCTTCATTATTACTTGCGGATAAGGAATCATCTTCTTCAAAATCAAACGCGAAAGAATCATCATCTAACACGGGCTCAAGATCAGAAAATTCATCTGGATTTAATTTGCCAGCTTTTTCAGCCATTTTAAATTATTACCTATCTCCCAAATAAATGACCTGACCATCATAGATCTCATCATTCATATCATATTGTAAACTGTGGGATTCCTTGTCAAAGCCACCTGCTTTTTCGATTAGATATTTCAGTGTATCACCTTTTCTCATCTCGTATATTCCAGGGCTTTTGACTCCATTCTTAATTTGTACATAAATAGTTTCATTGCTGCTTAGCTTATCTAGTATGGGACGATTTTCTTTTAAGAAATAACCACCCAACACTAATACTAGCAAAACAAGAACGAAATACAACCAAGATTTTGGAATAGAATTCACCTCTCCTTAGTATTTTCGGAAAGATGTAGGTAAAAAAATTAATTTTGTTTCAGTAAAATGCGCGTTTTAACTTTTTTTATTTCTTTTACTTTGTCAGAAGAGGCTGGTTCGCTTGAAATAGCAGCAAGTTTAGCTTCCATTTCCTTAGAATCAATTGTGTCAATTGTGTCAGCACTATCTGCTAGAATGTTAACAATACCGTTCTTAACTTCTACAAAACCACCATCAACTACCATTTTAAGAGTTCCACCATCAATTAAGCGAATCTGAATGATTCCTACATCCATGGAGGCAATTAAGGGAGCGTGATTAGGATAAATGCCAAAAGAACCAACTTCCCCAGGCACTATCACAGAAGAAGCTTCTCCTGTGAATAGATTGCGCTCAGGAGAAAGAATAGAAAGCTTTAAAGATTTTGTGTTGGCTGCTTCCGACATTTTCGTATTATCCTCTTAGTTTCTTAGCTTTTTCAATCGCATCATCGATTGATCCAACCATATAGAATGCTTGTTCTGGAAGATCATCATATTTGCCACTGATCAGTTCTTTGAAGGAACGGATAGTATCTTCGAGCTTAACGTATTTTCCAGGAGATCCTGTAAAAATTTCCGCAACAAAGAAAGGTTGAGATAAAAATTTCTCAATCTTTCTAGCACGAGCAACTAGGATCTTATCATCCTCAGACAATTCATCCATACCTAAGATGGCAATAATATCTTGTAAGTCTTTGTATCTTTGTAGAATTCTTTGGATTTCACGAGCTACAGTATAGTGCTCTTCTCCAAGGATATCTGGATTCATTACTCGCGATGTAGAATCCAATGGATCCACGGCAGGATAGATACCTTTATCAGAAATCGCTCTAGAAAGAACTGTCGTCGCATCTAAGTGAGTAAAAGCAGTTGCAGGAGCTGGATCTGTCAAGTCGTCTGCAGGAACGTAAATAGCCTGAACAGAAGTAATAGATCCTTTTTGAGTAGAAGTAATCCTTTCTTGAAGACCACCCATCTCAGTAGAAAGAGTTGGTTGGTAACCCACCGCAGAAGGCATCCTTCCCAAAAGTGCCGATACTTCAGAACCCGCTTGGGAAAATCGGAAGATATTATCTACGAATAAAAGTACGTCTGTTCCTACTGTATCTCGGAAATGCTCAGCCATAGTTAGCGCTGAAAGTGCAACTCTAAGTCTGGCACCAGGAGGTTCATTCATCTGACCGTAGCAAAGAACAGTTTTGTCAATAACGCCTGATTCTTTCATCTCTCGCCAAAGGTCATTCCCCTCACGAGTTCTTTCTCCAACACCAGCGAATACGGAGAATCCACCGTGTTGCTTAGCGATATTGTTAATCAATTCCTGAATTAATACAGTCTTTCCTACTCCAGCACCACCGAATAAACCTGTCTTTCCACCCTTGATATAAGGAGCAAGAAGATCGATTACTTTGATACCTGTTTCAAAAACTTCCGTCTTGGGTGAAAGCTCTTCATACAAAGGAGCATTTCTATGGATGGGTAAACGAGTCTCAGCATTCACTGGTCCGCCCTCATCTACAGTCTCACCTAAAACATTGAAAATTCTTCCTAAAGTTTTGTCGCCAACGGGAACACTGATAGGTGCTCCTGTATCAACAACTTCAAGTCCACGAACGAGACCATCAGTGGAGGATAGAGCAATCGCTCTTACAACATTTCCACCGATATGCATCTGAACTTCGGAGATAATTCTGGTTGGCTTTCCTTCGATGGTTGTGTTGATCTCTAAGGCATTGAAAATTTCAGGAAGCTTTCCGCCTTCGAAACTTACGTCCAATACCGATCCAATGATTTGATTGATTTTACCTTTATTCATACTATTTCTCTTTCTCCGATATTTACAATATTCAAATTAATTAATGGAATTCGCTCCACTGACGATTTCTGATATTTCTTGAGTAATCTTAGATTGTCTCGCTCTGTTGTATCCACGATTCAAGTCTTTGATCATATCCCCAGCAGCATCTGTTGCTGACTTCATTGCAATTCTTCTTGCAATGTGTTCAGAACAAATGGCTTCCAAGATTGCTCTTTGGAAGGAAACTTTGACAACCATAGGAAGCAAACTCTCCAGTATGGATTGTGGATTGGGTTCATAGATTACACTAGGGCTCACAGTCTTACCGCCCTCAGCATTCGTAGAATCTGTAGCGCGAATAGGAAGAACTGGTGTTATTTCTGGATATTGATGAGCAGAAGATTTATATACAGTAGATATGATCTCAACCGCATCCAATTCTTCCTTAGCAAATTTGCTCATAACCATTTCTGCAAATTCAGCTGCTTCTTTGTATCCTGCCTTATCATCTATATGCGTATACATACCAGTCATAGGGACTTTCAAATAGCGGAAGTAGGAAATACCCTTTTTACCGACCATATGCAATTCAACTTCAATACCTTGAGAGTTCAGTTCACGAACTCGTGCTAAGGTCATTCGATTGATGTTGCCGTTGTACCCACCGCAAAGCCCACGATTACCATTAATGGCAACAATAGCCACCTTACGAATCTTATCTGGGTTTCTAAGATAAGGACTCTCTACTTGCTGAGACAAGGAAGATAAGGAACTAATAAGTTCCTGAATCTTTCTCGCATAAGGCTGTGAGGCTGCTACTCGATTACTCGCTTTCTTGGATTTAGCTGTTGAAACCATTTCCATAGTACGAGTAATCTTACGAGTATTCTTAACCGATACGATTCTTTTCTTTATTTCTCTGGGAGAAGCCACGAATGAACCTTATCCTTGTTTCCTATTTCTTAGAAATGTCTCGCCTAAGTCAGTGCAGTACTGTCTTACTTTTTCTTCACTGATCATTTCTCTCTTTTCACGAATTTCTGTAAGAATTTCTGGATGTTGGTCTCTAAAATTATTGAGCAAGAAATCTTTGAAAGCTTTCACTTCAGGAACTGGAATCTTATCCATATATCCTTTAGTTACTGCAAAAATTATAATTACTTGTTCTTCGATCGGATAAGGATTGTTATCATTTTGTTTTAATACTTCTACAATTCTAAATCCCCTATCAAGCTGAGATTGAGTGGTTGCATCAAGTTCTGTTCCCAGTTGAGCAAAAGCTTCTAATTCTCGGAACTGTGCAAGTTCTAACTTCATAGTTCCAGCAACTTTTTTCATTGCTTTAATTTGAGCAGCAGAACCTACCCTAGATACAGAAGTTCCCACATCTACCGCTGGTCTTACACCAGATGCGAAAAGGTTAGACTGAAGATAAATCTGTCCATCCGTAATAGAAATTACGTTTGTTGGAATGTAAGCAGAAACCTCACCCTCTTGGGTCTCGATGATCGGAAGAGCAGTCATAGAGCCTGAACCGTATTTTTCATCTAATTTTGCTGCTCTCTCAAGAAGACGTGAATGGAGGTAAAATACATCTCCAGGATAAGCTTCACGACCCGGTGGTCTTTTGAGTAGAAGAGACATTTGACGGTATGCAACCGCTTGTTTTGATAAGTCATCATAAACAACTAAGGTTGGCTTTTTCTCATCATACATGAAATATTCAGCCATACTCGCACCTGCATATGGAGCGATAAATTGTAGAGGAGCTGGATCAGAAGCATTTGCAGCCACAACGATTGTATAACTCATTGCACCTTTTGCTTTTAGCTTTTCAACAAGCCCAGCAACAGTAGACGCCTTTTGTCCAATCGCAACATAAACACAGATAACGCCAGTGTCTTTTTGGTTGATGATAGTATCAATTGCAATGGCAGTTTTACCAGTTCCACGGTCACCAATGATAAGTTCTCTTTGTCCACGACCAATTGGAATCATTGCATCCACAGAAAGGATACCAGTTTGCATAGGCTCACTTACTGGTTGTCTCATGGAAATACCTGGAGCTGGAGACTCAACAGGTCTAGTTTTCTTAGAAAGGATAGGACCCTTACCATCAAGTGGCTCACCCAATGGGTTAACTACACGACCTAATAATTCAGGGCCGACTGGAACAGATACGATCTCTCCTGTTCTCTTGGCTGTAAATCCTTCTTCAATGGAGACATAGTCTCCCAGAATTACTACCCCAACAGAAGTCTCTTCTAAGTTAAGAACTTGGCCTTTGACTCCATTTTGGAATTCAATTAATTCACCTGCCATTACATTGGCAAGTCCATAGATCCGAGCAATTCCATCCCCTACTTCGAGGACAGTTCCTACTTCATCTACATTTAAATTTTTGTTAAAACTTTGGATTTCTTTCTTTAAAACCGACGTAACTTCGTCTATCTTAATTTTCATATAATACTCCGGCGGTTATTTTATGGGATAGTAAGGATTCACTAATACTTTTCAATTTGTTCTTCATGGTGGCATCGATCAAAAAATCCTCTATACGGATTAAAAACCCACCAATTACATCATCCGAAATTGTGTTATGAATGATTGCTTCTGTCTTAAATTTCTTTTCTATGACTTTCTTAATTCTTGCAAGGGCTGCTTCAGGTAATGCTTCTTTGGATACAATAGAAACCTTAGATCTGCCTCTTCTCTTCTCAACCAGGGTTGAGAAAACTTCTGTAATTTCAGGAAAAAATTCCAATCGATCTTTTTGGATCAAAATCCCCATGAAAGATGCAACTTCTTCTCGAGCCTGTCCGCTCAATGCTTTTGCGATAGCATTTTGTTTGATATCTTTTTTTACAATGGGAGAAAGAACAAATTCACGGACCGACTTATCTTCGAACAATACTTTTTGGATTTCAAAAAGATCCTGAACGACTTGGTCTAGATCCGTGTCTTTAACAATGATCTCTAACAAAGCTGTTGCGTATGAATGTGCGACGGCGCTTTGGCTCATGTTTTAGATACTCTCCAATTTACTGAGTTCTTTGTCGATGAAAGCAGAATAATCTTCTTTCTTCAATTGCTTCTCTAGAATCTCGCCTGCAATCTGAACAGAAAGTTCTGCAATTTTAATTTGCATTTCATGAACAGCTTTAGCCTTAGCAAGCTCAATATCATTTAGGGATTGCTCTTTCATCTTACGAATTTCAGCATTCGCATCATCGACCATCTTATGCTTTAGATTGTTAGCATCAGATTTAGCTTCATTGATGATTCCAAGAGCTTCATCTCTGGAATGATTTACTTTGTCTTGGTAGTCTTTGAGAACTTTTTCAGCTTCAGCTCGCAGGCTTGTTGCTTTACTGATCTCACCTTCGATACCTGCTGTCCTATCATCAATTGCTTTAAGTATTAAGTCCCAAGCAAATTTCTTGAGAATGATCAACACAAAGATGAAAGTCGCCAAGGTCCAGACAACCAGACCCGGATTGACATTCAGCAGATTTAAACTTCCGCCACTTCCTAAGAAAAACAAGGCTGAAAACCCTTATTTCTGCTCTACTTGAGTCGTAGCAGTTTTAGCGTTTGATTTTACTAGTTCGTCGTTAATAACTCCACCAGCAGAGAACATGATAACAAGAGCGAAAAGTGCAGCACCTTCAATCAAGGCAGCAGCAATGATCATACCTGTTTGAATAGAACCAGCAGCGTCAGGTTGACGGCTAATTCCTTCTACAGCAGAACCACCGATTCTTCCAATACCAAGACCAGCTCCAAGAATAGCTAAACCAGCTCCAATTCCAATTCCAATATATCCTAAACCAAATTCCATATTAAGTTAACTCCTGTTAATATTTTAAACTGATACCATAATTCATTTTAGTGCCTATGCATTACTGATCCAACAAAGATGGAAGTAAGCAATACAAAGATGTATGCTTGCAAGAAAGCTACAAAAATCTCCAACACATAAATTGCGCCTGCACCTACAATAGAGATGGGAACAATCCAGTAACTCTGAAATTTAAAAATGAATCCGAGAAGAGCCAAAATGATTACGTGACCCGCAGTCATGTTGGCCAAAAGTCGCACCGTAAGTGCAAAACATTTTGCTAGAGGGGAAATGATAAATTCTAAAGGCCACATCAAAGGCCAAAGTGCAATTGGTACGCCATTTGGAACTGAATGTGGAATGAATTTGATACCCTGGTATGCAAAACCAGTTCCCATAATTAAAACAAAAGTCAATACAGCTAATGAAACCGTTACACTGACATCACCTGTTGTTGTGATACCGCTCCAAACTTGGGCAGTCAAACTATGATGCACATCTGCACCCGTAACGATCGAAGATGTAGTTGCGAAAATCTCTCCAATCGGAGGAATGATTCCCATGAGATTACCTGCAAGTATGAAAAAGAAAAGTGTTAACATGTAGTGGTAGTAAGCATGTCCATGACCGTGCATAGAAGCTTCCACAACATCGTCTTTCACATAGCCGACAATAGCTTCTACAGCCGACGCAAATCTGCTCTGAACTTTCATAGGATTAGAAGAAATCATTCTAGCTGCAGGAATAAATATCAAAAATAAAACCAGGCATCCAATCCACATCATCGTAACACGTTTTGTTATGTGAAGATCGAAGCCTCCCAAATAATGGTAGTTTGCACCAGAGTGGTCATGAAATATTTCAGGATGGTCTTTTTGGAATTCAGCTTCCCCTTCAAAAACCTGCTTCCCACCAAAATTAATTGGGAAAATAGGAGCATCACTCAAGTGATGAACGATTACTTCGTTAAGATTGAATTCTTCAGTAGCCGATTCTGATGAAAATACGGGACTTCCAAAGAAAAGACATAAAGTCAAGGCGCCGTAGGCTAGCCAGCTTGTTCTCATATTGTATTTTAAGTTCATAGAAGATTATTATTTGTCTACAAAAATAAGAGATTCTTCCTATTTCTATTTCGGAAGTTTCGAACCTCTTGAATTCAGAGCTACAAAAACAAAGATTGTAAGAAAGCTAAAATACGCAAGAAAAAATCCCAAAATAAAATTCATCCCTATCTTTTGTAGTCCTATTCCCAAGAGAACGGCATTTCCCAAAAGAGAGAAAAGTCCTATTAGAATGGAAAAATTTGCTGATCGAACGGGATTCCACCAAAATAGAAGCAATCGAAACTCTAGGATAGACCATTGAAAGAGGTAAGATACTATAAATCCAGAAATTAAGAATGGGAATAAGATTGCGAAACAAATAATCGTTATAAAGCTAACAATTGCTAAGATAAGATGGAATTTTCCCTTTTGCAAGCGAGAAAGGTCAATGGGTTCTTTCATTAATAATTAACCTTTAATAGAATCTTTGAGTAGAGATTTATTCAATAAATAATTCACTTATTTCGAGAGTTAGTCCTTTTGATTATATGGTAGATTCCAAAGGTAAATCCTAAAATCATACCACACAAAAGTAACCAGGGCTTTGTTGCAAATTTCTCATCCAACCAAGAAAAGAGAAATAAATGAAACAATATGATACCTGTGAATTCTGCTCCGAGGCCTGCTAGATTCCAAATGGGATTTACTGGAGGATCCTTCCTATTCGGTGCCATCGAACCTCCATTCTCCAAAGCCTATAAAGTAGAGTTCTCTTTAGCCAGGCAAGTCTTGGTTCGTATTCAAAATAATTGGATCCATATTGGTAGTGATCCCATTCTGAGGCATCACAGTGCTTTTGAATCTCATCCATGTTCCATCTTTCAGCTAGATCAGGCCCTTTTTCTGAAAGTTCCAAACCATCTTTGAACTGACAGGTATGGTCTTTCCAATTGATGGAAAAATAAATTACCAAAGCCTTTCCTAAAATATCTTCCCTAGGAACAAAACCCCAAACTCTTGAATCGGAGGAATCATCCCTGTTGTCGCCCATAACCATGTACTGACTGTCCGGAATTTCACAGCCATTTGCAAAATCACAATAAAAACGACTAGGCGACATTCTATCATCCTCTGGTCCTTCCAGAATAAAATGGTCGAATTCACCTTTTGTTTCAACAAACAATGCACGGGATGAGGCTCTAGTATTATCTATATCAGCAAGTTCTTTATTTTGATCAACTTCTCTTGGATCGTAAGAAATAAATTCTTTACCATCTTTTGGTTTATATTCAACAATAGCGAAAAAGACTCTACCCTTCTTGGTATCTTTGTATTTTCTTGTGATGCGTATCGTATCCCCAGGCATTCCAATTACTCGTTTGACAAATCTTTTGGAAAACATTCCGTCTCTGGATTCGCCATATTCAAAGGCTGCCTCAGGCGGAATGAAAGTTACAATATCACCACGTTTTGGATTATCAATTCGAAATAATTCTTTCTCAGTGAAAGGAAGCCTAAAGGAGTATCTCATTTTATTGACAAAAAGAAAATCTCCAATCTTCAAAGTGGGAATCATTGAACCCGAGGGAATGTTATTGGCATCTAAGATGGATGATTTAAAAGCAAATACTAAAACAATGATACCAACAAAGGATGTAACAGAAGAGAAGAAATTTTGCTTTTCTTCTTCTTTAGGTTCGGGCTGATTTTTATTCCAAAATGACATGTCGTGATAAGGTTGAAAATACTTGTCTTTTCTGTCAAGAAAGGGAAAAAATTTGCAAAAAATGCTTGTACCAACTTGGAATTCTTCCGAAGGTCTCCCAGAGGGGAAAACATGTCGCAATTTTCAGATTACATTGAACGATATCCAATTATTGCAATCAAAACCGGAACTGAGACGGAAGACATGGGAGAAGAAGAGATTGCTCTGCTTCAGAAAATTTTCCACAACCTATTACCCGTTTATGTAAAGATAGGTGGACCAGAAGCTCGCAATGACATGCGTATCTGCCAAAGAACCGATGTAGCGGGAATCTCTGCTCCTATGATAGAATCTGAATATGCATTCAAAAACTTTATTACCTCCTTAAAAAATGTTGTTGCTCCCGTTTATTACAAAAAGATTCGAAAAGCGATCAATCTCGAAACAATTACTGGATATAGAAATCTTTTAGACATTTTAGACAATCCATTCACATCTGAATTGGATCAAATAACAGCAGCTAGGTCAGATTTATCTTCCTCAATGAATTTAAGTCCTGATGACAAAGAAGTCACTCGCATAACTCGTAATATTGTTTCACTTGCAAAATCCAAAAATATCAAAACAGGTGTTGGCGGAACCATCACAAAGATGAATTTCGATATGATTAGAGGTGAAATTCAACCTGATTTCATCAACTCACGCCATATTATGGTGGACGTTGCCAAATTAGGAAATGTTTCTGGAGAAGAAATAGCAGAGTCCATGCTCTCTATGGAAATGGAACTTTATGATATTTTTGCAAAAGCCTTTCCTGAAAAAACCTTCTATTATAAGAACCGAATTGAAACTAATCGCGAAAGAATTGGAGAAAGGAAAATACTCTATTTCATTCGATGATTTCTCACCTAAAGCCTGCTTGGAATAGGTTGGTATCATCACCTAATTTTGTTGCTACGCCTGCAATTCTTTTAGGATTACTAATTTCTTTCTTATTTCTTCTTCCTAGCATTGACCCTCATTTTGATCCACGCAAATACAATAGACTAATCTTCTGGTATTGTATAATACTCAGTGTATTACTTTGTAAAAATAAAAATCCAAATTCTTACATTAATTATAAAATTTTTAATCCTATTCTAATTTCATTCGCAGGTATAACATTAGCTTGTCTTTTATTCCATTACATACAGATAACTTTTGCTTTTCGAAATAGTTTTTTCCTAGGAGAAAGAGATTTTACTTCTATGGCGGAGGTCATTTTAAATACATCTAAAGGTCTTTGGTTTTATTCTCCATTTCACGGCGAAGAGAACAATTCTTACTTAGCCCATCATTTTGCACCTCTTCTCCTTCTCTTTGTACCATTTACTTTTCTAAGTGAAACTCGATTGTTTCTTGCTTGGGGGCAGCTCTTTTATTTTGTAACGCTACTTTATATTATATGGAATATAATTGCTAATTTAGAATTCAAAAGAGAATTTTCATCATCAGATTCCGCGCTTAATACAAATTCATTAACATATACTTATTTCAATGTCCATTTAGAAAAGTTCCTTCTCTTTCTGTTTTTATTAAGCAATATTTATTTATATCGAATTCTTACTTCCTATCATTTTGAGATCCTCTTTGTAATATTTTTTTTATTGCTCATTCATTCTTTGGAATCCAAAACATCATTTATTCAAATCCTATTTTGGACAATTTATACAATATTCGTAAAAGAAGATGCATCCATTTATCTTATAATTTACTTCCTTGGAAATACAACTTGGATCTATGGAAAGAGAATAAAAAGTAAGTTTAAGAATTTAAGAAGGAATAAAATCAATACTAAGCTTCCCAATAAAAGTAGCAGTGAAATTGAGAGCGAAGCTTTCAGAGATGGAAATTTTATTTTTGCTGGCAAGTTATCTTATCTATCTAGAAATTTAATACTACTTAGCATAAGTGTATTCACTTTCACTGTAGTTCTTCCCCTACTTAGAAAAATTTTAGATGTTGAAGCAGAAGAAAACTGGTGGCAGATTTGGTCAACTTGGGGAACAAGCACAGCAGGCATTGTAATTGGAATACTCAGCGATCTTCCACGAGCATTCAATGAGGTTTACAAGCATTCCTCAACAGTAATTGAAATTGCACTTAGCACTGGCTTGCTGATCTTAGTAAAGCCTAGGTATTGGTTCTATATTCTTTGTCTTTTTGGAATTCATTTTCTTTCTTCAAGACTTTGGCACAATAGTTTCTACAATTACTATATCTATCCCTTACTTCCTATCCTACTATACTCAACCTTAGAGGGATGGCGAACGTTAAGAAAGAAAGTTTCTTCTTCATTACGAATTTCAGTTCTACTCATTATTCTGGGGATTAGTTTCTATCGAAATTCCTGGGATAAGAATTTTCCTTTCGCACTTCCTAATTCAAAATTAGCCCGAGTAGAACTTGCGGAAAGCATGGCTGCAAAAATACCGAAGAATTCCCAAGTAGCCGTACAATTTGACCTAGGAATCTTTCTATCTAACTCAAATCAAATATTTCCTTTAGAAGCCGTTTCTTTGGAATCTACTAGCAGAAACAGATACTCGAAAGAACTAGAAACGAATAAAAAAAATAAAACCAAACAGGAAGAACAAAAAGATAATTATAAAAATAAATTCAAGCATGGACCACTTAATAAAAATTCCAAGAGAATATCACCTAATATCAACTACATATGGATTGATACCAAGCAAGGCTTCTCTCCCTATGTATCGCTAAGTCAAATTGATTCTTGGAAAGAAATTTGGCTTAGCAATGGCTACGAAATATTTGCAGAAGAAAATGGAATGCAGGTTCTCAGAAAACTCGATTGAGTCCATTCAAGGCCGCAACACGATACGCTTCCGCCATCGTTGGATAGTTAAAAGTTGCCTCAACGAAATACTTGATTGTATTTGACTTACCTTCTTGGGACATGATCGCCTGTCCAATGTGAATGATCTCAGAAGCCTGGTAGCCAAAGCAATGAATCCCCAAAATTGCAAATGTCTCTCTATGAAAGAGTAACTTTAGCATTCCTGTAGTGTTCCCTGTGATTTGTGCTCTTGCTAAACTTTTGAAAAAAGCATGACCTACTTCGTAAGGAACTTTTTGTTCGGTTAATTCTTTTTCTGTAAAACCCAATGAGCTTATCTCAGGACTGGTATAAATCCCTGTTGGTATATTTTTTGTTAGGCTATTTTCGTTCTGACCTTCACAGATGAAGGCTCCCGCATAACGGCCTTGGTCATAGGATGCAGAGGCAAGACCAGGTGGGCCAATCACATCCCCTACTGCAAAAATATTCGGCACAGAGGTCTGAAATGATTCATTAACTTTAATATTTCCTCGACTATCGACTGCAATGCCTACAGAATCTAATCCTAGTTTATCGGTATTTCCTGACCTTCCATTCGCCCAAAGCAAGTAAGCTGTCTTAAGCTTTTTGCCACTTTTGAGATGAAGTATTACACCATCATCTGTTGTCTCAATACTTTCCATCTCCTCATTGTGTCGGATGATAGTTCCCTGCTCACGCAAATGATAGGCAAGTGCGTCGATGATTTCATCATCCAAGAAAGAAAGCAATTTGTCTCTTGTATTTATTAAATTTACCTTACAACCTAATCCGCGAAAGATGGAAGCGTATTCACAACCTATCACTCCCGCTCCATAAATTGTTATGGAATTCGGAGTAACAGGAAGTTGCAAGACTGTATCCGAATCGACGACACGACCATGTTGGAAATCCACCTCGGGAGGACGATAGGGTCTAGATCCCGTTGCAATTACAATGGAATCAGTGGTATAAATTTTATTTGATCCATTGCTTGGATCTTCCACCATTACTTCATGATCGCTTATGATTTTAGCATTACCATTTATAACACTAACATCATTTCTACGGTAGAATTGATCTTTCATTGTTACTTGGCTTCGGATCACAGATTCAGCATTTTTCAGAAGATGTGGTAGATGTAAATGCACATTTGCAAGTTCATCTTGCAGTAATGAATTGTGTTTGAGCTCGACTAAATTCTGGAGAGGTTGGCGCATCGCCTTACTTGGAATAGTTCCTCTGTGAGTGCAATTTCCACCAATCAATCGATAGGACTCGATGATAGCGACTTTTTTGCCAAATTTAGAACACTTCATTGCAGCGCCTTCGCCGGCAGGACCAGAACCAATAACAATCACATCGAACATTCTTGAGGACATAAAGAAAGGAAATATCTTTAGAAATCCAATGTAAAGTGATTTTTTGCCAGCTAAATCTAAGGAAAAGATACAATCTCATCTAAAGCTGATTCTCAGACCTTAGAAAAATCCTTTACGGATCAATTGAATTGTGAATAATTTAAACTAGGGATTATTGAAAATTATGAAAACAACGATTACTTTCTTACTTCTACTTAGCCTCAGTAGCTTAACAAATTGTTCTATACTCGAAACCCAACCTGACATACAAACAGGAGTTACCGTAGACACCATCCAAAAAGATGGCAAAAAATTCTACCGAGTGACATCCACCGCCATGGCATCCAGCAGCTCTATCGAGAAAAAAAATGGACTCATGATGGCGACCTCGTCCTGTGATGCCTCCAAATTACTCGCCAATGAAAAACTCAAAGAGATAGAACCGGATCCAAGAGAAAGAGAACTCAATACTAAACTCATGGGAACTTTAACTCCTCAAAATGGAAAATTCTGCACTAAGGAGTTTCATTATCCTTATAAAAAGTAGGATGGGCGCCTTTTCCTGCTCTCCCTCGACGGCAACGCTCGGTCGATCAGGGGCGCAGGAAGTTCACCTTGCCATCTTTCGTCGGCATGTTCCGCATCCGTGCTCCAAATGCCGAAGCAAGCCATCCATGGTGTGCTGCGAAAGATGGCAATGGCTCACTAGTGTGTTGTTCTTAGTTCATAATACAGTGTAAACTAAATCCAGAAAAATGCTAAAGCTTATTACTGAATTGGTGATAAATAGAGGTCATCCTTTTACATAAGATATTTTTACTTAACTTGCGTTAGGTTGCAATGTATATAGGAGAATTGGCACGAGTCGTGCCAAATTGATCAAAAATTTTCTGATTTCATAGCTAGTGCCCAAATGAGAAAAATACGATTTCCTCATCATAAAAGATGGGAAGGATAATTTGTAAAATAAATTAGTTATTTTAAGTCCTAGAGATCATATACCTTAAAGTCAATTTTTCAATGATTAAAGACAATTCTAAGGATCATAAATAAATTTTTAGTAAAAATTTACATTAAAAGAAAAAAATTAAAATAACAATTCCCTTCTTTTTAAATGAGAAAATTTGTATACTGAAAGTAAACTATTCTAATTTAGCAGTTACAGTCACACCTGAATTTGCTAAAACTAATATTCCAGCTCCTGGTGTATTTTTTAATACAGTAAAAGAAGGGGGATCAACAGATGTTTGACTAAAGAAAGATCCACCTGAAGTTGAAGTTAATATACCTGCAGTGATTCCAATATCAAAACTACAGTTAGTAGAACTCGAACTATATGCAGTTGCAGTAGAAGAACCACTTAAAACGATTTTCTGACCTGGAGTTAAATTTCTTGCATAAACTACGCTGTAATTGCTACCACCAGAACTAGTAAACTCTAGTTGCTTAGAAGTTGAAGATACTTCAATAGCTGGTACAGAAATTGTTGAATTTGTTAATGTTACTGTGCAAGATGTCACACTAGGGCTAGAGAATAAAAATAGAAGTGCTAAGAGATTATTATTTTCTTCTTTATTGTCATCTTTTTTGCATGTTAAAGTTAGTAGTAAAATAGTTACGAGGATTAGAGATTTTTTCATATTTTTGCTCCTAAGGTCATTGCAAATTATTTTTTTTCGTCAAGCATTTAAAGAGAATTATTCTATTTTTTAAAATTTTTAAATATCTATATATTGAGTTAGTAGATACTTTTATTTGCTTCAAGTTTACCAAGGCAAATATAATCAAAATTCGATGAAGTTACTTTCAATTATTAAAATGATCAATATAACTAAAAATATGAAACGATGCATTCTCAATATCATGGCAAACATTATAAGACATTTCTCTTTTTACGCTAGAAAAAAGTATTCACTGACTGAATTGTCCCAGATTCCTTCTTCAGCAATCAATCGTTATATGTATTTTGTATTAATTTTCTTTAAAAATTTATGATTATTTAAGAATAAACACAATTGACAAAAACTTATAATGTAATACAATTGTATTACGGAATAAATATGATAAGTTTACGATTACCAGAAGAATTAGAGAAGAAATTATCCGAAGTTGCTAAAATTGAAAATAAGACAAAATCGGATGTCATTAAAGAATCCTTAATTTATTATATAGATAATTATTCTAAACAACCATCCGCATATGAACTAGGGGAAAAATATTTTGGAAGTTATAAAAGTGGAATAACTGACAAATCAGTAAATCATCAAAAATATATTAAAGATGCTATAATGAAAAAGAAAAAATGATAAAAGCATTGATAGACACGGGTCCAATAGTTGCTTTTTTTGATGAGTCAGACTTTTATTGCGCAAAATGTCGTTTATTTTTAAAAGATTTTAATGGTAAACTTTTTACTTCTTTAGCAGTTGTAACTGAGGTTTCCTATTTATTAGCTGACAACAAGAAGGTTCAGAAATCATTTATTGAATGGATTAAAAATGGAGCTATAACAATCCTGAATCAAGATAATCAACAATTTGATTCTATACTTGCTTTTATGGAAAAATATTCTGATAGACCTATGGATTTTGCAGATGCTTCTCTTATGACGATTTCAGAAATTTATGATATTCGTAACATTTTCACACTAGATAGTGATTTTCTTTTTTATAAATCAAGAAAAGGAAAACTCCTGAAGATTTTAAATGAAAATATGATTAAAAACTAATAAAAACACAAACTACACATAATTTAAGAGTTCTTTTTCATTCGGTAATTAAGCCCTTACTAAACCATAATCGAAAATCATTCGTTAGTTGATAATCTGGCTTGAATCTATTTTAAAAAAAATCTGAAATTAGTAACATTTTCAGATAGGATAATCTACATTCTTTCTTGGTCAAAAAAGAAATCTTCTCTTTTCTTTCGATAATGCTGAATGATCGCTGAGAGAATTTTCACTGTTTCACATCCCGTTCCAATACAAAGAAGAAGAATTCCTTCATGCCTTTGTAGTCCATGCAACCAAGCAAAGTATTTTCATCAACCTTACGAAAGACATCGTGGATAGGAAGTTGATCGTAGATCATAGTTGCAGTTATCTTCCCTCGAAATTCTGTCAAACGAAGACGTGCTTTCGATTTATAGGTCGTAAACAGAAATCGAATCATGAGAAAGATGTATCCTAAGAAACCTAGGTTTTTATTAGGAATAATGGTTGCTAGTCGAACAGGCATAAGAGCTGGGTTGACTTTGAACAATTTTTTAGTTAAGGATCGAAACACAAGCGGATGAACATTATCTGCATCTTCGAAATTCTTACCATACCAATGGAAGGTTTCTAGAGCGCCATCCATGGTATGCCCAGTTGGAAATCCAGATCCCTTCCAAGAACCCATCATGAAATCAACCTCCACTGTTTCGAGGGAATCATAAAGTTGAAAAGCTTGCTCTGTCGTATTGATTTGATTTCGCATAGCAGCGAATCTTTCTTGGATTGAGCTAGAATTTTTAGCTTTAGATGAGGTCTTACTAATTGATTTTACTTTTGAAGTTTTCTTCACCATAATATTTTGGACTATTTTTCCTATAGAATTTTAAATATCTCAGAATTAAATTTTTATTTAGATTTTCTAAGAAGCTCAGCAGCTTTCTTGGCGTAATAAGTTGCGATGATATCCGCACCTGCTCTTTTAATAGAAAGTAAGCTTTCGATTACAGCAGATTCTTCATTTAACCAGCCATTTGCGGCAGATGCCTTAATCATAGCATATTCGCCACTGACCTGGTAGGCAGCAACAGGAACATGAATAGCATCCTTTACTTCTCGGATGATATCAAGATAGAATCCAGCAGGTTTTACCATGACGATATCAGCCCCTTCATTAACATCCATTTGCACTTCTTTGATTGCTTCCAATCGATTGGCTGGATTCATTTGATAAGACTTTTTGTCGCCAAATCCTGGAGCAGAATCTAGGGCATCCCGGAACGGTCCATATAGACAAGAGGCATACTTAGCGCTATAAGAAAGAATACCAGTTTCTGTTAGGTGATTTTTCTCTAATGTATTTCGAATCGCAAGAATCCTGCCATCCATCATATCGGAGGGGGCAACAAAATCCGCTCCTGCTTCGGCATGAACTTCACTCATCATAGAGAGAATCTCTACAGTCTCATCATTGAGTATCTTTCCATCTTTCACTAGACCATCATGTCCGTACGGAGAGTACGGATCAAGGGCGACGTCACTCATCACTATCATTTCTGGGAATTTTTCTTTAATAAATCGAATGGATTTCGGAAGCAGTCCTTCAGGATTAATAGCTTCTTTACAAGACTCATTTTTAAGTTTATCTGGAACTTTTGCAAAAAGAAGCACAGAACGTATTCCTAAATTCAGAACTGACTCTAATTCTTTTTCTAATAAATCAAGGCTCCAACGAAAGATTCCTGGCATAGAAGGAATTTCAGATTGTATTTTATTTCCCTCGTCAATGAAGATTGGAAGAAGAAAATTACTAGCCTGAAAATTTGTCTCTGAGACCATCTCTCGGATTGAGTTTGCTTTTCTAAGTATTCGCGGTCTATGTAACATCATTTGCCTCTTTTACGGATGAATCCCATTTTGCATGAGCTTCCCAGTTTCATGAGTTCCCATTTAATTATTTCCACTCCAACAAAGTTTCTCTTTCAGCAAAGAAAATAATTCCATTTTATTCTTGAATCATAGAGTAATCCGTACTTTTATGAATGAATCTCTTATGTAGGAAGAATTATGATACCAGCTGAATTAGTCGGGGAATTTTTAGGAACCTTTGTTTTGATACTTTTAGGAAATGGAGTAGTTGCGGGTGTCTTGACAAAGAAATCCAAGGCTGAAGGAGCAGGTTGGATGGTAATCACTACAGGCTGGGCATTTGCAGTTATGATGGGTGTATTCATTGCAAAAGCTTTTGGCTCACCATCAGCACATTTGAATCCAGCAGTTACTCTTGGTTTTGCGATTCTAGATAATGACTACTCGAAGATTCTCAGCTTTATACCTACGCAAATCCTAGGTGCGAGTTTAGGAGCGATCTTTGTCTACCTACACTACTTCCCTCATTGGAAAGAAGCTAACGATAAATCTGCGATACTAGCAGTTTTTTCTACTGAACCTGCCATCTCGCATAAACCATCCAATTTCTTTAGTGAATTTCTCGGTACCTTTCTACTCATTCTTGGGATCTATGCGATCTTTCATCCTTCCATGACAGGACTTACCGCACACATTGGTACATTTTTAGTTGGAATCTTAGTTTGGGCGATTGGTCTTTCGATGGGTGGAACAACTGGCTATGCCATCAACCCAGCAAGGGATTTAGGTCCGCGCATCATTCATTCAATACTTCCTATCCACGGCAAGGGCGATTCGAATTGGAAGTATGCTTGGATACCTGTAATAGCTCCCTTATGTGGTGCGGCAGTTGCGGGAATTTTGATCAAATTGGTTCAATAGATAACTTGCATTAAATAAACGATATAATTCCTGCTGTTATATTTATATAATTTTTGTTTGGATAAATAAAAATTATCTCACTTGCGTTTCTTATTACCTAGTTTAGTTTCATAACCTAACCATTGCGATGCGTAAATTCCCTTATGCCCCGATACTATATACGAAAATACACAGGCTATGCCTGCATAAACTGCGACTTCCATTCCGAAAAGTTCCATAGCCATGATGGTACAAGCTAGAGGTGTGTTAGCTGCGCCTGCAAAAACTGCTACGAAACCCATGCTTGCAAGAAGAGGCATGGGTAAGGGGAAAATTTGTGAGAAGGCATTACCCAAATGAGAGCCAATAAAGAATAAAGGCGTTACCTCGCCTCCTTTAAATCCAGCAGCCAAAGTGAACGAAGTGTACACCGACTTCAATAAGAAGGAAAAAATTGCTTGTTCTTTTACAAAACTCTCCACGATTTCGGGAACACCTAAGCCAATATATCGTTGAGTTTCCGTTAAACTAACAACAATGGCGAAGGCAAGTCCGCCAACTAGAGGGCGAAATGGTGGGTAGGAAATTAATTTTGCAAAAAGATGACTCAGATAATGAGTAGAATGGGAAAAAAATCTCGCAGCCATACCAAATCCAATTCCTGTCAGACAAGCTATCACCAAACCAATCGCATCTAAATCTGGGGCAAATGGTACGCTATAGTGAGTATGCCCAACGCCCCAAAGACTTTGGGTCACCCAATCTGCAACAATTGCTGTGAGTAAACTTGGTAGGATAGCATCAAATTGTAATCTTCCTAAAATAAAAACTTCTAATCCAAATATTGCACCCGCTATAGGCGTTCCAAACACCGAGGCAAAACCACCGCTTATCCCAGCAATCAAAAGCATCCTTCTATCTCTTGGTCGAATTCGGCCAAAATTTTGACGAAAAAACTTATATCGATTTATATGTGTTAGTTGATCTGAAAGTGAGGCACCCATTTGAACTGCAGTTCCTTCACGACCTGCAGAACCACCGAACAAATGCGTTAAAATAGTTCCAATCAATACGAAGGGAGTCATTCTAAGTGGAATAACTTTCTTTGGATTATGAATCTGCTCTATTAGCTGATTATTACCCTTCACAACAGATTCACCCCAAGTATGGTAGATAAATCCGATAAATAAACCTGCTATGGGGAGAAAGAATAGTAAATATGGATAGTCTAACCTAGTATTTGTGGCAATATCAAGAGCAACAAGAAAGATAGCGGAGGCAGTTCCTGAAAGGAAACCTATGATAATAGAGAAAAAGCTCCACCTAAATATAAATGCAGAATTGATTTTAAGAGAAATCAACCATTTAGCTTCTGAGGAATAAATTTTCAAAATAGATTCAAACCTTTTTTAAATTAATATTCATAAACTCTTTTTCATTTTAAGATTCTAACTCTAAAGGTTTTAAATCATCCAATATCCAAGGAAGTAACTCTGAAACTGTTGGGTGAACAAGAACTGTCTTTCGAAATTCCTTATAAGTGATTTTATTCTGAATCAGTGGAGCAAATATATTAATGATTTCATCCCCGCCCACTCCCAAGATAGTTACACCAAGAAATTCATCTGAATCTGCATCGACTAAGATTTTAATCATACCCTTAGTCTCAGATTTTTCTTTTGCTCTCGAAATTCGAGACATAGGTAAAGTTGAAATCAATACGTTTCGTCCAGATTTTCTAGCTTCTTTCTCTGACATTCCAATTCTTCCTAAAGGTGGATCAGTAAACATGGCATAAATCATTGTACGATCTGTAACTTTACGATTTCCTTTCTGCAAATACTGATCTAAGAATATTTCTCCATCATTCACAGAAGTATGAGTAAATGCACCCTTGCCATTTATATCACCTAATGCATATATATGCGAACGGGAAGTTCGTAAAAATTCATCTACAATAACGTAACCACGAGTATCTGTCTTAATTCCCGCCTTATCAAGATCCAAGGAACTAGATTGGGGAATTCGACCAATAGCAATTAACAAATGGGAACCTGAGATCAATTTATTTTCATCTTGGATGCTGCAATCTAGTTCAATTTGCCCCTTGGATAAAGACACTTTCTTAACCTTAGAATTTTCATAGATAGCTATACCTTCTTCTTGTAAGAAATCTTTGGACAACTTAGCGATGTCTTCGTCTTCTTTGGACATGATACTTGCAGATGTCTGAAATATAGAAACTTCAGAACCAAGTCTTCGAAAAATTTGTCCAAACTCTAAACCTATATAACTTCCACCAATTATAAGAAGGTGCTTAGGAAGCTCTTTTAGATCCAAAAGTTTCTGATTGTCTAACCAGGGAACATTTTCAATTCCAGGAATAGAAAGTGATCTTGCCTTAGTACCAGTGTGAATGACTATAGTCTCAGCCTTGATTTGAGTTTCATTTTCATCGACTTGAACAGTATGTTCGTCAATAAATTTCCCCTCGCCCTTATATATATCAACTCCCGATAATTCACTCAACCAATCGTGCATTTTTTCAGAGTTTGTATAACGAATGGAATTCATTCTATCCATTACTCTGGCAAAATCTACTTTAAACTCTCCAACATCTATACCAAAATCAGAACTTCTTCGTATAACATGAGCTGCATGAGCCGAGGCGACCAATGTCTTCGTGGGAGTGCAACCATAATTCACACAGGTTCCCCCAAATTTACCAGATTCGATGATGGCAACTGTCTTTCCTGCTTCTACTAACTTAGGAATTACAACTCCAGTTGCCTGACCTGTTCCTATCAATAATACGTCATATGATTTCATAAATTTTCCAGCTAATAATATTTTATCTCAATCTTTTCGACTCAAACATCAATACTGAATCTCATTTATTCAATTCTTATGCAAATACAATAATTCTACCAGTATATTTCTTGAAAAATCAATCTTCGGAAGTATTAGCTTCCTTCTTCTTTTGACTTATAATAAGAACACCCGACAAAACCAATACAGTCCCTACAATCTGATAGACTCCTAATTCTTCTCCTAAGAAAACTTTAGCAAGAATTAAAGTAGAAACTGGACCAACTGATGATAAAATGGAGGATTTGCTGGAACCTATCCTATGAATTCCAGCTGAGATAAGGAAGCTGGGAACAACTGTTGTAAATATACCTAACAAAAATCCCAAGAATAATACGTACGAATTGTATTCTAAAATGCTACTCCAATTCTTAGTAAAGGAATATTGGATAAATACTAAAATACAAGATGTGATCATAGCTATACTAGTAAATAGTTGTGTGCCAAGTTTTGGTATCAAATGTCCAGATCCAAGTAAGTAAACTGCATAACTTATAGCAGATATCAGAACACAGAAAACTCCAATATTCACATTATCGCCGCCTACTTTCACATCATGAAGATAAGCAAATATAATCCCTGAATAGGTTATTAATAAAGCAACAAAATCCATAAAATGCAATTTTCTTTT
>JAACWH010000015.1 GCA_009991425.1 Leptospira sp. | reverse complement strand
AAAATAGTCAATACTGGTCTCCTCCTATGCCTATTGCCTTCCCCAGTTTTTATAATACATACCGTAAGCCAGAAAATCCCAACCAACAAATATTTGGTGGTTCAGCACTTTCCTCTTCAGGGAAAATTTTAATCTTCAGCGCTCAACAAGCAGTCAATTTCGGAAAGTTAGATCTCTATGTTAGTTTTATGAATTCTAAAGGCGAATTTGAAAAAGCTGTTAATTTAGGATCAACATTGAATACAAAAGATGAGGAAATGGCTCCCTTTCTTGCAGCAGATGATAGAACTTTATATTTTTCATCCAATGGCTATGGGGATGATTTAAGCATTTTCTATACAAAAAGAATTGGGAACGGATGGGATAATTGGTCACCTCCAGTAGAAATATCTAATAAACTAAGAGGAGTTAATTTCTTTTCTATACCTGCAAGTTCTGAGTGGGCCTATGTATCAAAAGAAAGCGAATTATACCTTGCTAAAATTCCTATTAACTTTCGACCTGAATTTGTTTTCGTCGTTCAAGGAAAAGTCACAGATGATAATGGAAATCCTCTATCTACAACAATTAGATATGAATCCTTAAAAACTAAAAAATCTCTAGGTATTGGAATCTCAGATCCTAAAACTGGAATGTTTTCCATAGTATTGCCCTATGGAGATAATTATGGTTTTTATGCTGAAAAAGAAGGTTACCTTCCTGTATCTAAAAATCTTAATCTAGAAAATACGAATGAATCAAATTCTTTAAACCCTATAAATAATCAAACTAATGTTTTACTACAACTTCCTATCATTGAAGCAGGAAAAGAAATAACTCTCAATAATTTATTTTTTGAGACAGGTAGTGCCGAGATACAAAAAGAATCAGAAGGTGAATTGCAAAGATTAATTGAAGTCTTAAAATCCTCTCCTAAAATGGAGATCCTTTTGGAAGGTCATACAGATGATGTTGGCAAAACATTAAGCAATATGGAACTCAGCCTAGCAAGAGCGAACGCTGTTAAAACTTATATAATTAGCAAAGGTGAGATCTCGGAAAATAGAATATCTTCTATAGGATTTGGACAAGATAAACCCATTGCTAAAAATGACTCTGATGAAAATAGATCTAAAAATAGAAGAGTTGTCTTTCGTATTAAAAAGTAAATTATGGATATCAAAAGGTTTTCTTAAAAATGAAATTAGATCCAAAAGGAATTGATCCATCCAAAGCGCTAGGAGCACTTGATTCTCTGGCAAATAAAATACCAGATGATATTGCTAAGCTTCTAAAGAAAATTGCAATTGCTTTGTTTGCATTTTTTCTTATGGTTGCCGCTTATTATGGTTGGACCATAGGATACGGTGATACTCAAGCTGAAGGATTAAAGTTAGCAGAAGACACCAAATCAATGTTTTATGAAGACCTTGAAAGAGATTACAATCGCAAAAGAAAAAATATCAATCTTTCCGATGTAGATTTAGATATAAGTAGAAAAGTAGACGAGCAAATGATTCGAGATAGCTTACGGTACAACCAAAGTCCAGAATCAAAGATACTAGACTCCAACAAAGAACCACTAACAGATTCTGCTGATTTAAACTCTCAAAGAAAAGATTTTGGAGTTCCTCCTTTGATGACTGTTCCAGATTCTCCAACTAGAGAATGGATTCCAGGTAGAGATGAATCCGAGGAATCGAATTCTCCTGTTATAGAAAGAATTGAAAAACAAATCCAAGAAACAGAATCAGCCACTTCTAGATTAGAAAAAACTTTAGATCGCCTAGAAGCAGTTGAAAAAAAAGTAAACAACAATTCTAAACTACAAAATAATACAGATTTCCAAAATAACTTGTCTCCACAAAACAGCAACTCTACAGATCAACAAAATGATCTTAAAAAAGAAAGAAGAGAGCTCATAAGTGCACCTAAATCTCGCTAAATTAAATAAAATCTTCTTTCTTTCAATTATAATTATTAATCTGAATATTTCCAATATTCATTCGGAAGAAATAGATAAAGTTGATACAGAAGAAACGGGAATCTATCTACCCTTCCCTGAATTCAAAGAACAAGAATCGAATTTAGATTTAAAACAATCTGAGGATAAAATTGAAGCTGATTATTCAATTAATAAGAATACCAAATCAGAAAAGCTGAATGAGGATACTAAGATAAAATCGACATTGACAAGTAGCAAAAATACAGCTAAATCAATTAAAAATCCAACTATCTCAAATAATTCGAAAGCTAAGTCAAATTCAAATTTTGAGAAAACAGCAAAATTAGGATTAAGCTCCAACCGAAATGATAAAATAAAATCTTCTAAGAATAAGGAATCCGGGGAGCTACCGACAAAAATAACTTCTGAATCATTGAATCCTTCCAATCAAGAAAGTAATTCTGATCTAGAAATGGATCTTACAGAATATAATAAAACTATTGAAAAAGTCCGTAGCATAGAAGCTAAAGATCCTGAAAAGGCTATTAACGAATACAAATCTCTGCTAACAAAATATACTAATCCTTCTATTATCGCCCAATTAAATCTCTTTATGGCATGGAACTATTTTCATAGAAATAAAAATTCAGAAAGCCTTGAGCATGTAGTTGCTATTTTAGATGTTCCAGAAAATTTTGACTTACAAGAATACCCAACTGCCATCTATCTAGCAGGCAGAATCCATGAAAAAAATTGGAAAGGTGGCAATCGAGAATTTGCAGTTCGTTATTATGAAATTTTTTTACATAATTACAATTCAGGTAAAGAAAATTTCAAAAAAAGTTTTTATTATCCAAAAGTCAAAGAACAACTCAAAGCACTTAACTCAAACCATAACATTTAAAATCCTAAATAGATTTTTCATTTTTTTAATATTTCTTTCTGGAACTTTTTGTATCAATGATAACATTGTTTCATCCTGGGAAATAACAACTCGTATCCAACCTATTATAGATTTCAAAGCTGAGCAATGTGGCAATCGACCAGAAAATCCCTTATGGTTCACAGCTGACCGCCAAGAAAATGAAGTGAAAGCTTGTGAAGACTCTATGCTTGCGCAAACTTGTCCTTTTCGCTCTTATCCTTGGGCTTGCTTAAGAATCTTTTAAAATGATGAAATTATTTCGATTTAAAATATATTCAATTTTTTTCATTAGCATTTTATTGATACAAACTTTATATTCTCAAGAGATTTCATCATCCATTCCAATAGAAATCTCAATCATAGATAAAATTGGAAATGAATCATTAGATGAAACAGAAGTAATCTTATTAGAAACTGGAAAGCGATACACAAGCAATGGTTTTGGAAAAATCTATCCTACTGTTCCTAAATTAGGAACATATAATTTAAGAATATTAGGTTCTGAAAAAATAGATAAACGCAAAATAGACGTTAGATATCCAAATCAAAAATTCAATCTTTTTGCAAGTAGTGAAAGCAAAGGAATTCAAGTAAAAGGGCAAAAAGATAAATCCAATCTATCGAGTTACAATCTAAGCCAACAAGAAATTAAGAGACTACCTGGAGCACAGGGAGATTCACTTAAAGCAATCCAAACATTACCAGGAATTTTGCCGGCTGTACCTGTTGGCCTTACACCGACACCTCAGTTTAATGTTAATATTACAGGTCAGCCATATAGAAATAGTGACAGAGGTGATTTCGTATTACGTGGTGCTGGTCCAAGAGCTAACCAAACCTATTTAGATGGAATGCCTGTTAGTTATCCATTTCATCTAGGCGGGCAGGCTTCTGTTTTCAATAATAATCTCATATCCGATTTAGAAATTCTAACAGGTGCTTATTCTGTTCGGTATGGATTTGCAACTGGTGGAATAATCAATGTAAGTTCTAAATCTGATGTTAAGAAAAAATCAACAGTCATCAATTTAAATACATTTCTTACTGATTCCTATATAGAATCCCCACTCTGGGAAGGTTCTTATATGATCGCAGGAGCTAGAAAATCATATCCAAATATATTTTTACTAAGAGCTTATCCTCAAGGAATTCCTGAAGATGCAAAATATGCAGACTACCAGGATTACCAGTGGAAATTTTCTAGCAAATTACCAGGCAATCAAACGATACAGCTCTACTCTTTTTCAGCAAGAGACATACAAGGTTATACAAGAACTCAAGCAGAATTTACTAATAACAATGGCAATACAGACAATCGTCCACCTGTGGGATTAGATAGAAGGTTTATTACTAATGGAATTTCTCACGAATGGAAGTTTGGTGACAGAATAAAACATACAATTCGAGCCTCTAAAAATACTTTCAAAGAATACTATGAAATAAAATTTACAAGCCCAGCAACCGCTGAAAATGTATTTGGGTTAAATAATACTACTACGCAAGATTTATATTTTGTTGAGAACTCACTTTTAATTCAAATTTTTAAACCACTCTCACTCGATGTAGGTGGAAATTATCGTGAGCGAAGAATAGGTTTAAAAGCTGAAAACATCACATCCCAAAGTAGTTTATTCGCAGAAGTCTTTGATGATTTACTGAATTCAAGTCCTACCTTTCGAGCATTAATAGATGGAGATGGGATCTTAACAAAAGAACAGGCAGGTTTTGGAGAATTAAAATTCGCAGCTTATAATTTTCTCATCATAGCGGGAGTAAGATATGATGAATACAATCGCTCTAGAGACCGTAAAGTATCGCCAAGAGGAACCATCGCTTATAAGTTTGAATCAACTAATACGAGTATCCAAGGTGGATCTGGGATATTTCGAAATGCTCCCATTGGAATAGAACAATTCTCCTTAAAATCTGGCAATCCAAATCTTGGCATGGAGTCCGCCGAACATAATGTCCTAGGAATAAATCAAGACATTGGAAGTAAATGGACTATGAAGCTTGAGGGCTTTAAGAATGTATATCGAGATATTGTTGTTAGTGATTCTTACATTCAAGACCCCTATGCATTGAACAATAATCCAAGAGATTATCTTGAACGTCCAAGCTCAGTAATTGAGAATCCTATCCAAGCAAGATCCCTGGCTTTCTCTAATCGTGGTTATGGATACAGTAATGGCTTTGAAGTATTTATTCGAAAAAATCCAGACACCTCAAGAAGTTCGGGCTGGTTTGGTTGGCTATCCTATTCCCAATCCATTACAAAAAGAAATAATAACCAACCTAGAATTAGTGATGATGACCAAACACAAAGAGCTAGAGACAATTTTGGGAAAAAGTTACGGTACCAATCTTCTATCCAAGAAGGCTATCTAAATGTTTATGATGATGATTCCTATGAATTTTTATACAACAATGATAAATCGGAAATGTATGATTTGGATAGAACACATATTTTGAGTCTAGTATTTGGTTGGAAGATAAATCCATCTTGGCAATTAGGTGGAAGATTTCGTTATGCAACAGGCTTACCAGTAACTCAAATAAATGGTTCAGAACGTGTTGGACAGGCTTCCACTTTTGGCTTAAATTTATATCTACCTGAGTATTCTGATTTGTTCAATTCCTATCGTCTCCCATCTATTCATCAATTGGATATCAGACTAGATCGTTTCTTCAATTATTCTTGGGGTTATGTGAATTGGTATCTTGATCTAATTAACGTCTATGGGCGAAGGAATGCATCAGAAGAATTTTTTGATAATACCAGACCTTTCTCCAATGGTAACCCAACATTTAGTTATGACACTTTGAATTCCCCTTATATTCAAAGTCCACTATCAGGTGGTAGAGTTGTCTATCTGCCAATGATTAATTTTGGTATCGAAGTACGTTTTTAATTTCAAAGAATTTTCTTTTTCGTTAAAATTATTATTATCTATTATAAGATTTTCTCTTTCAATTGACTTTGGATACAAAATCTAAATACTTGTTAAGAACATGAAACTATTTATTACCTATGTCCTCTTTATATCTAATTTGCTTTGGTTGATTCCTATTATCTATCCCTTACTTGTTTTGAAGTTTTTCCCTATTAAAGCAATTCGAAATTTTGCTGATGGTATTCTAGTTTTTGTTGGCGAAATTTGGATTCAGAACGACTATAGAATTTCTAAATTGATGTATGGAATTTCATTTGATGTAGAAGGATTGGATAATCCTGAAATATCCTATGATAAGTCTTATCTAATAGTAAGTAACCACCAATCCTGGGCTGACATTTATGTGATTCAATCTGTTCTAAACCGCAAAGTTCCCTTCATACGATTTTTCATAAAAGATTCCTTAAAGTATGTTCCCATTTTAGGACAGGCTTGGGTTGCCTTGGATTTTCCATTTGTAAAAAGATCCAAGAAAGAAGATATAATAAAAAATCCTGATTTAGCCAACCAGGACTTACAAAATGTAAGGAACGTAGTATCTAAATTTAAAAGAAAACCTTTCTGTATTTTAAATTTTGTGGAAGGACATAGACGAACTCCCGAAAGGATGAAAAAGCTTAAGAAAAAAAATCCATACCAATACCTACTCCGTGCACATAGCAGTGGAATTTCTGTAGTAGCTACTGAACTTAAGGACAGTTTGCACGGTATTTTGGATCTTACTTTAATTTATCCAGATGATCAATCGACATTCCTAGATCTTATGAGTGGAGATGTACGAAAGATAAAAGTAAAAGTAAATTTCATTCCAATATCCGCAGTTCCTATTGAAGAAAACAAAGACCATGCACCTATCTCACGTAAGATGAAGAGATGGATTGATGAACGTTGGTTGATTAAAGATGAGTTGTTAATTAAAGAATTTGGAAATAATTCTGAAATAGAGAAATCTTCTGAATAATTAAAAGACTTCTTAAGATTGAATGACAAAAGCAGAAAGACTCGATAAAGTTCTCTCCAATCTTGGTTATGGTTCAAGATCTGAAATCAAAAAAGATATATCTTTAGGTAAAATTCTTGTAAACGGTATAGTCAGCAAAGATCCAGCTAAAAAAGTTTTCCTCACAGATTCTATACAATATGGTGATGAGATTCTAAAAAGAAAAGAGCATTATTATTTTCAGATGAATAAGGCGCCTGATTGCATAACTGCAACAGAAGATAAACGGGAAAAGACTGTGATGGATTATCTAATTGGACGTCACAAGAAAATGAATTTATTTCCTGTAGGGCGGCTAGATAAAGAAACTGAAGGTCTATTGATTTTTACCACTGATGGCAAGTTTGCTCATCTCTATACTTCTCCGAAACATCTTATTGACAAAGAGTATTATGTTGAAGTGGAAGGAATACTTGAACAATCAGATATAGATGCCTTCGAATCAGGTGTAACCTTAGATGATGGATATAAAACTCTTCCAGGTCGATTGATTCTTCTAGAGCAAAAGGATTCCATTTCAACGACTCAAGATTCTATTTCAATTAGAGAAGAAGATGTTGGAAATTCTACTAGTGAATCAACAAAACTTTCCTATGCCAAAGTTATCATTCGAGAAGGCAAAAATCGTCAAATTCGAAGAATGTTCCAAAGCCTTGGAAAATCCGTCCTCTATCTGCGTAGGGAAAAAATGGGAAGCATAGTCTTAGATCCTAATCTCAAAGTCGGTGAATACAGAGAATTGAGCGAACGCGAAATACAAAGTTTTTTCCATTGATCCACTTTTTATAAAAAATAAGTCCTAGCTTATAGGGAAGGTCGAGAGAGTTCTCTATTTAATGTAAACTAGAACCATCGTCATTAGGAGATGAGTTCTATTATGCTGAAAGTCTATCAGAAGATTTGCCTTAGTTTATTTTTAATCTTATCTTTATCGCATTGTATGAGATTTCCAGATTTGAGTCGCCTTCCCTTAGATCTTCTCACTTTGCAAAATTTTTTGAATTTGTATTCCACCCAAGGCAACCAAAGAATCAGCATAGGAGGAAGATTGGAAGGCTTGAATGGTGGCGCACTCGAGTTGGAATTGGAGTTCAACTCTTCTATTTCAAACCAATCGGACCGAGAAATTCTTGTTTTGCGCGAAGTTGGAAATTTTCAATTTAAAGCAAGCCCAAATATTGGCAGCAAATTCAAACTGGGAATTAGATCTCAACCTACCAACGGAAATCAGTTCTGTCAGATAAACAACCAAGAAGGAGTTATTCCTTCCGATGGAATATCTTCTCTTTTGGTGCAATGTGGGGATCCCAGTTTGAATAAACCCAATTTTACTCCAATAGGAGGAGAATATTCCAACTCTCTTCTGATTTCTCTAAGCTCATTGGAATTCGGATCAGAAATTTATTATACCATTGATGGTTCTACACCGAATTGTGATGGCAATGGAAATCTATACACAACCCAAATCCCCCTACCCCAACCGACTCTTCCCAGTATAACTTTGTCGGCAATCAATTGTAAAGATGAGCAGTTCTCCTTTGTACAGTCACAAACTTATATTATTACCAATGGTTCCTTAGTCCCTCCTCAATCATTAATTGCAATTAGTCCTCCTAATTATTCTACTCAACAATCTATTGGTCTGGAGTATCCATTGGGCACTCCTGTGGGAGTAGAAATCAGATACACCCTAGATGGTTCCATTCCAAATTGCAATTCTACTTTTTATTCTTCTCCCATACTTATCAGTTCATCAACAACCATTCGAGCAATTTCGTGTCTGGCTGGTTGGACATCATCATCCATTGTAGATTTTCCATATACCATAACTGGCACGATGGAAGATCCCATCATTTCACCTAACGGAGGATTGTTTTCAAATGAAACTTTAGTGACTATTTCATCTATAGGTTCAAATTCCATCTACTATCGAATAGATGGAATACCACCTGATTGCTCAGGCTCACCAGGAAATAATCTCTACTCACCAGGAGGTTTCCTTCTTACTCCGGATAATTCAAGTAAGACAGTTCAAGCAATCGCATGTTCAACACCTGCAGGAACCACCTCCGTCGTATCTGCAAATTTTTCCTTCCAAGCAAGTACACCTGTTCTCAAAGTTGCCACAGAAGAATTCTCATCCACGGTAGCATCTCTGCCACCTACAACCTTCCTTATCGATTCACCCCTTTCTCCATTTACTGTTTGTTATTCCACTACAGGAAATGCGGAATGCTCCACAACAAATGGTGGTAGTCCATCTAGTTCAGGAGGATTTTGCGCAGCTGGTTCCCTAATATCACCAGTGGAAGGTATAGCGATTACAAACTCAGGATTACTTAGCTTAAGAGCTTGCAGAGAAAACTATCTGGGATCAACATTAAAAACAATCAATCTAAGTATTCAGAACCCTTTGGTTACCTTCCAACCGCGCATATTTGTTACAAATAGTATCCAGACGGGAGGATACAATTTGGAACAAGCAGATGAAATATGCAATACAGATTCCAACCGACCATATAAAGGCAACGAAATTACCTGGGAAGTTCTAAGACAAGGTGGTGGTAGATTGAATAATCTTAGATGGGTTCTTGAACCTAACACAGAGTATTTTAATTCTTTACACCAACCTTTACAAACAACAAATGCAGCTGGGAGAGGATTCAATAACCCACTCAATTTAAATAACCCAATATCAACCATGAGCTTAGAACCTTGGACAGGTATGAATGTGAATGCCATGCAAAATCTCATCCTCAATCCCGCAGCTACATGCAACAATTGGACATCTTCAACAGGAGGTCAATTAGCTGTTTATGGATTTGCCAATTCTTCTGATTCCAAGTTTGTCATTAGTGGGATGACGCCTAGTCTTTGCAATCTGGAAAGACCTTACTACTGCGTGGAGAGGCATCCTCGTAAAAGAGTTTTTGTTACCAATACAAACTATTCTGGCAATCTCGGCGGCAAGATAGGTGCCGATGAAAAATGCAATTTACAAACAGAAATCAATCGCCCTAACTCTGGAACGTTTAAAGCGATGGTAATGTCAGTGGATAGGAATCTTAGCATGGATTGGGTATTCAAACCCAATAGATCGTACTACGCAAATGATAGACTTACAGAAATTTTGAATACAGATCCTATGGGAAAAATACAAAATCTACCGAACATTCTGTCCTCTGATTTGGTCTGGACGGGCATGAATAGTGTAACAGAAGCAAACACTGCAAATTGTCTATCCTGGACTAGTGACCTGAATAGTGAACAAGCAGGACTGGGAAAAATGGATGGCTTCGATCCTGTAAATGGAATCTACCAAGGGGAAGGAAGTTGTGATGTTCTAAAGCCTATTGTTTGTGTGGAGCAGTGAGGTCCGATTACAAAGGCCATATTCACATCAAAGATACGGTAGCCAATTATCCAATCGATCGAATTGTTCTCGTCATATCCATAGGGTGTGGTTCCATGATGCCCCAAATGTCCGAAAATGCAATGCGATCATTCAATGAGGCTTTGGCAATTTTTATGTTGGATTCTCTTTCGAATTCCGGCACTTTGGGCAAAACGCTTTGTTTGGTGGACAATTTTACTTAAAAGAAACTACCAAAAATCTCGCTGGGCTTCCACCAATATTTTCCAATTCATGGGTGCAGGGTTCATGCCAATGTGTGTCCCCTTTTTTGAAACTATGCGTAGCTGTTCCTTGTTTGTTGGAATGGAATTGTATTTTGGAATACTATCCATTCAGCCACAGTGTTGCCTATATTCTTGGCAAAAGGTTTTCCTTCTTGGTGAACATGTATGTCTCCCGGATTCCATTCTTTGGTTCCGGTATTTCCATCACTATCTTTCCATTCCATAGTATAACTGGATAAGGAATAAATCAGAGACAGATTCTTATGCGGCGCATCCAAATCTTCACCCGGAGCCAAAGATACATGAGTTACTATGGCATAATCATTTGAAAGAATGTCTTTTCTGAATGATTCTTTTTTCGAATCACATTGTTGAAAAAGAGCAAATCCCACAAACAAAACAATCATTTTAGTTAATTTCATTTTAATCTCCCTATTACCATTAAAAATAATCTATAATCTTATTACAATTTCAAATGCAATTATGTTGCAATATAAACATATATGCAACAAAGTTGCAATTATGTTTATTCATACTCTTCGATCAATCAACCATAGAATTCAAAAAGTATCCTCGGATTCCAATAAATTGAATAATATCAGAAATGATGAGTGCAATCTTGTAGTATGGGAGCGTAGTCTTTCCTTGCCAATCCTGGAATATGTGAACGAACTCCTCTATTCTACCAAATTCCGATCCATCATGATCCCATCCGATGAACGGGAGAAACTCTATTACAATCTACCGATTACTTCTTCCGAAGGGAGAACTCCCTTCATTGAAGACTTGCTTCAACTCTTATGGCTCTATAAAGAAGCAACAGGACAACACAATCCCAAGATTCATCTAACAACAATCCTTGCTATGCAGTGTCCACTCTTTCATGTGGACTTCAACCAAGTTCGCCTTCTCTGCACCTACCACGGACCGGGAACTCTCTGGCTGGAAGAGCCCAACACCGACAGATCCCACCTGGGGTGCGGACACAATGACCATGTTGTAAAGGACTGGGACCAAATCCGACAGACCAATACCGGTGATGTAGCACTCCTCAAAGGGGAGAGGTATCCAGGAAATATGGGCTATGGAATTGTTCATAAATCACCGGAGGTTCCCAAGGAAACCAAACGTTTATTTTTGAGGATCGAGTGTTGATGGGGGATTTCCATTCTTCATTGTCCCTATTGCCATGACTATGAAATTCGAGAGAAAAAATTGGGAGTCTTCGCCAATGGGGATATAGGTTTTGAATTCTCCAGACTGATCAGCAATTGGAGTAAGGATGTATAAATATTGATAATTTTGAATGAACTTCTTTACACAAACTCATTAGAGCCTTTAGAAATTAAAATTGATAGATTAAAAATAGAGTTATAATTAAGTGCACTAACTCGCCAATCAGAGACTCTGTTTTGGGACTCTAGTTGTCAATCTTGATTAACAGATTGAACAAGCGTTATATTTAATTTACTTAATGTGTTTGAATTTTCTTTCTGTATTCGCTAGGACTCATACCTGTTTTCTTCTTAAAGAAATTATTGAAACTTGATTTTGAATTGAATCCAGACGAGAATGCTATTTCTAAGATATTTAGTTCCTTGGAACTCGGGTCTTCAAGCTTACGCAAAACTTCTTCAATACGATACTCATTAATAAATTGATAGAAATTTTTATCCATTGTCTCATTAATCGTTTGGCTTAAATGATTGACGGAAACTTGCAATCGAGAAGCAAGCATTTTCAAATTGATATCTTCATCCAAATAAAGTCGATCTACTTCTAATGTGTTTTGTAAATTCTGTAAGATAGTTAGCTTCTGAGATTCATTCAGCCCAGACTTCTTATATTTATCTTTGGTTTCATTTGGAATGAGCTGACTTTGATTCTCGATGGATGATGCTTCTATGTTACTTACTTGCTCATTACTTCCATTATCTTTCAAATCAATCTTAGTATTCAATTGAGAGAATTCTTCTCTCGATTGAATGATTTCAGGTATGTTTTGTTGGATCATAAAGAAAGAAGTTACATAAACACAAAATCCAATTAGTGTCCAAAATATTTTCTGAAAATCGGCCCTCTGCAGTTCCAACTCCAGAAATCCTACCGACTGCAACCTTATCAAAATAACCATTATGCCTAAAATAAAAATAACAGAATAAAATACAATTATCACAGCATACAACCATGAAAGCGTTACATCAACTCGCATAGTAGAATAGAAATATTTTAATTCTGATACGTAAATTTTCATTATTGAAATAATTTTTTTAGTATAAAATACAAAGCTTAAAAAATACAGTAAGCCTATAAATCTTCCTTGCCAAGAAGGATGAAGAAAAGGATCAAAAGCAATTATTTGATAAGCCTCGCTTCTAGAATCCGAATAAAATACTATATAAATGCCACTCACTAAAGCAAAGGTTACAAAATGCATCCAATCTTGCATCTTATCATTCTTGTTGATGTTCAATAGGTTTTTTGTATATAGATAAAGCATTGGACCTAATAGAAGTGGATAAACAAAAATTCTTAGTCCAATTGGATATATTGGATTAGAATGATAGAATACAATTATCTCACGAAGCAGTAGCAAACCTATTGATACAAAAAAGCAGGCACCATAAACATTGAACTTTTCAATTCTTCTTTTAAATAAAAGAAAAGCTATTGCAAAGAAAATTTGTGGAAGGATTGCAAATCCAACAATCCTTAAAATTTCAATATCAAAAAATTTCATTATCCTCTATCTGAATCTTCAAAATCATCTCGATTTTCAATTTGGATTTCCTCACTTAATATTAGTTTTTTGGATTTACTTTCAGGAATAGGCGATACGAATTTTTCAATATCATTTAAGTAATCAATCCAAAGTTCTATCTTAATAGTCTTTGGATGCTTATCTATATTTAGAATAAATTCTTTATTAGATGAATCTTCTCCTTTCTCGGGTGGAGGAATTCTTGTATCTTCAATCAA
>JAACWH010000014.1 GCA_009991425.1 Leptospira sp. | reverse complement strand
ATAGCCAATAAAAAAGTAATTGAAGAAAACTTTACAGAGATGAATATATCTATATCCGCCTAATTGATTCCTAACGGTTTTTGGGACAATCTCAATCTTACTCATTACTCATTCTTTTTTTAAATTTATATAGTTTCTAGTTGGTATTAATCTTATTACTTAGAAAAACTGAATCCAATGAACCAGATGACGACTATGCCAAGCACCCAGATCTATCCAACAGGAACACTCAATACTCTTTCAAAAAAAGAAATGGAACGAATTACCAAAGCAAGTGGACTAGCCGCAAGTATTTTACGAGATTGTGCGCTAGCTGTATTAAATTCTGGAGAGCAGGGCGATGATGCTGAATCCATGTTTGAAAAATATAAAGATTTTCAAATAGAAATTCATGAAGTGAATCGAGGAATTCGCTTAGATCTGGCGAATGCTCCACTAGCTGCTTTTGTTGATGGAAAGATGATTCGCGGTATTCGAGAATTGCTATCAGCTGTTATTCGAGATATTACATACTACCACTCTGAGATTAAAAATGAAAATGATTATGATGAAACGAATCCAATATTCCTAACAAATTCTGTCTATGAACTTTTACGAAATGCGATGATTTTGAATCCCAGTTTAGAACCAAATTTAGTAGTATGCTGGGGAGGACATTCTATCGCAAGACCTGAATACCAATATACTAAAACAGTTGGATACCAATTGGGACTTCGAGGTTTAGATATATGTACAGGTTGTGGTCCAGGAGCCATGAAGGGACCAATGAAAGGTGCAACCTTTGGTCATGCTAAGCAAAGAACATTACCAGGTCGTTACATAGGTGTTACAGAGCCTGGAATTATTGCTGCGGAATCTCCCAATCCAATTGTGAATCAATTGGTAATACTTCCCGATATTGAAAAGCGTTTGGAGGCATTTGTAAGAATCGCACATGGTATAATCGTTTTTCCGGGAGGTGCGGGAACAGCTGAGGAAATTCTTTATATTCTAGGATTACTTCTTCAGCCTGAAAATCAAAATATAAAATTACCTTTAGTATTTACTGGTCCCAAGTCGGCTGAAAAATATTTCCAAGAAATCCATCAATTCATTCGATTTACTTTAGGAGATGAAGCCGCAAATAAATACACGATAATAATTGATGATCCAATAGCAGTTTCTAAATTTATGTCTGAAGAAATAGAAAAAGTTAAAGAATCACGAATAAAAAACAATGAATCATTCTATTTCAATTGGAACATTAAGATCCCTCTAGATTTTCAAATACCCTTTGTTCCTAATCATGAGAATATGGCTTCATTGGAGTTGAAGCGCTCCTTACCAAAAAATATTTTGGCTGCAAATTTGCGGAAAGTATTTTCAGGAATCGTTACGGGAAATATCAAAGCCCATGGAGTGCAGAGTATACGCGATAAAGGACCTTTCCAAATTTCTGGGGAACTGGATCTTATGAAGTCTATTGATAAATTATTAACAGGCTTTGTCGAAGCTGGTCGTATGAAAATGGGAACATCTATATATAAGGAATGCTATACGATTAATGCTTCAATTTAATTATTCTAAAGTTATAGAGCTCATACTATAGTTTAGAATAGTTCACTGGAATTTAATTTAACAACAATTTTGCTAGATTAATGTGAACCTTAGCCAATTTACATATTGTATTCTGAACTTATAGTGATTTATATCATTTAAATTCAGCATTAAATAATATCAGGTTTTACTAAATTAAGATAATGCTAGCTTAAAGATGTTGATTGCTTTTAATTCTTGCACCTTTAGAAATTCTATCGTAGATCGAGGTAAATTCTTCATTTGGTTTTGAATTATCTAAATGATTCTGGTATTTTTTCTTGAGTCCTTTGAGTAAATACATTTCTATTTTTCCTTTATTCTTGGCTTCAATAAAACCTCTAGATTCCATATCAAAGAAAAAATGAACCTTATCGTATACAGATTTTGAAACATTGATTTCACCTTCTATACCTGAACTTTCCATTCGACTAGCAGTGTTCACTGTGTCGCCCCAGATATCGTAAGAGAATTTTTTCTGGCCAATTACTCCAGCTGTGAGTTCACCTGTATGAATTCCAATACGAACCTTCCAATACAATTCCCCATTTTTACTTCTTTGAATGTAAAGTTCACGCATTGCATCACGCATTTCTAGTGTTGCAAGACAGGCATCTATTGCATGAGTATGACTTGGCTCAGGAACCCCTGAGGCACACATATAGGAATCTCCAATCGTTTTAATTTTTTCAATTTTATGTGAGTCTATGATTTGATCAAAGACAGAAAAGCAATTGTCCAGTTCTTGGATCAGTGACTCTGGTGCCATTTTTTCTGTTAGCTGAGTGAAGCCTTTAAAATCTGTAAATACAACTGAGGTTTCAGGTATGTGTTTTGGTATAACTTTGTTTGAAGATTTAAGTTCATCTGCTATTTTTTCTGGTAAGATATTTTTCAAAAGGCGTTCTGAATCATCTAAGGCTTTCTTTAATATACTTTCAAAAAATTCATTAACCACAGCCTGGTATTCCTTACTTTGTTCAAAGAGTAAATTCCATGCTTCTTCTTGGTCAATGTTTGGAATTTCTAATAGTATTTTGCGAAGCAATTCTCGCATATTATTTTCAAAATCAAGAAAACCTGATACGGAAAATCCTGGTCTTTTATAATCAAATTTATCGAATACTTCTAAGGTGACCTTTTTGAAATACTGGCTGCTTTCTTTGGAAAAATTTCGTATTGCTATGATTCTATAAAGAAATATAATATTATAGGCATCAAAAGTAAAATCTTTATAAGCAATTGGAAAGTTATTCCATTTTACCCATCTCTCGAATAAATTATAATTTGGCCTCGGAAGGTTTATTAAATTTGGAAAGATTTCTAATAAATCTTTTAAAACTGATTTATGAATTTCTCTAGGTGTTTTATAATCAAATCCTATCGCATCAATGATACTTGGATCTTTTTGTAATTCTGCTTGTAGATGATCGAAGAAATACCTGCCTATTTCTTCTGCAATGATTTTAGAATCTTTCATATAATTATTTCTACCATCCTCCACCTCCACCACCACCTGAACTGCTTGAACCAGAAGAGGAAGAAGAACTAGAGGGAGGAGAATACTGAGCAGAGGAAGAAAACTCACTCATTTCTGACCAAGAAGCGGATGCACCAGCTCCTCCAAATAAGCCTCCCAAAGCGAGTCCTGTTGCTACTCCATAAGAAATTCCAGAGTCGGAAGAGGAAGAATTTTCTGCAGAAGTAAAGTTTGTATTTGAAGAATGTCGATTCGATTGGGATGTCTGATTCTTTTGGTATTGGTTCATTACTTCTTGCCAATTATCGAAATATTGCGGAAGTAAATAAAGACAATCCGGTTTCCTAAGGTCTTCGATTCTATACTTCACATCAAATTCAAGATCAAAGGCAGGAATATAACTCGCATATTCTTGAGGAATATCGCAGGGTTCATCTGAGATGAGTTTGGCATCTAAGAAGTTTTTCATGGAAAGTGCGCATAGGCTAATTTCAATTTGTTTCATATGTTTTAACGGATTCGTATTCCATAAATATTCTAATATGCTTAGTCCAGCTAAACCAAGCAGAATCGAATACAATTCAACACTTAGATCTAGGCTCCAAAAATAAAACGCAAAAATCAACAAACTGGGAATCATTGAGAGTAAATATCTAATTAGAAAGTATCTTACTCTATTGTATTTTAAATCATAAAATCCGTAGTGATCATCATTGAATAGACTCATCATAAGTCTTGAGAAGAAAAATAGGAAAATGAAAAAGAAGAATCTCCCTCCTGATATGAAATTTACTTCTAAGATTGGTTCTATAAAAAATTTAAAAATAAAAAATACTCCAATCACTAAAAGGAAAAAGAAAAATACGTTCATTACTATTTTATCTAAAAATACTTCTATGATTTTACCAAAGAAGGATTGATGTTCTGGAAGGATTCCTTTCGCAATTAAATTCTGATTTGTTTTACTTCGAATGCTTTCTGCAAGAGAATAGGATGTTTTTTTCCTCTTATAGAATTTCTTTAGCTCAGAAATGCTAATTGATGTTACTCCTTCCACAAAAAGGCTTTCAATAATTTTTGCATCACTTTCTGATAAAGAAGAGCGATCTACAAGTAATTTTAATCTTGATTCTTGTTTCTCGCTTGGAAAAAACTGAATTTTTTTCTCGAGTATCATTCGAGCCATCCAGGATGCCACTAAACCTTTTTCGGAGAGTATGGCTATTTCTTCTGGTAAAAGGTCACCTAGAAATTCTCGAAATTCTTCCCAAGATTTTATTTTTTTTGGTTCTTTAAAAAAACCTTTTTGCTTACAATACAGGTAAATGAAAAAGCTTACCATTCCAGCAAATGATAGTAAGAGTATAAAATGAGAAATCCGAATTCCATATACGGCTAGAACTGAAATTTGATTTAGAGTAGATATATCACCGTTGTAATCAAAATCAGAGGTAACTATCATTTTTTGACCAGGTTGTAAGGCAGTAGGTGCAGTGAATGAAAGTTTTTTCTCTTCTGTTTCTGAGGAAAGAACTTGCAAATTATTCTGAGAAACCAATTTCCACTTGTCCTCCCAAGATAAATTTACTTTAAATTTTCGTATCTCTCCATTTCGATCTTCAAATCCAAAGTCATGGTTTAATTGGAATACGTTTGCTGATTTATTATCTAAGATATTTTCATATTCATAATTCAAACGGTATATTATTGTTTCTCCTTCAAAAATTGGATCATGAGGATACCGTGATCTCCATTTTACAGTAGACTCAGATGGATAGTAGAGATAAGAATCTTTGATATCGATAGAATCATCGGAAAGAGTTTCCCATTCCCCATTATTTCTAAGAATTTCCATGGAATGAAATTTTAATTTTTGTCCCAATCCTAAATCGAATTTACGATAGGCACCATTCCAATCTCCCGTGAATAGAATGGATTGAGTTTCTGCAATTTTTAAATTTCCATTATTTTTTAATGTCGCCTCAACTTGAATGGAATTCCAATCCAATGATTTGTATTGAGCAGCTAAAGAGAAGAAAGGAAGAATAAGAGGAAGTATCAATAAGTAGGAATACTTAGTGCCTCTTAGAAAATTTTTAACCTGAAATAATCCAGTTTGCATTATTTGAAAAAGGAAGATGAAGAGTTTCATAATGATCCTTTATCTTCCCAAAATAGAAGTAGGGAAATCATTTTTTTAATTGATTTTTAGATTTTTTCTTTTTTAGTTATGAAGTCTTTTAATTCTAATCCAATTAATTTGGGAAAAACTTTGGTACTAAGAGCAACAATTCCCAAAGTCATAGCTCCACCAAATAGAACGGAAGGAACTGTTCCCATAAATCTTGCAGTTACTCCTGATTCAAAGGCACCAATTTCATTGGAGGAACCTATAAACATTTTATTGACTGAACTCACTCTACCACGCATAGAATCAGGTGTCATGATCTGCATTATAGTTGACCGTATAATAACGCTTACAGAATCAAAGGCTCCACTTAAAAATAAGGCAAATAGAGAAAGTAAGAAATTACTTGAAACTGCAAAGAGCAGCATGGAAAGTCCAAAACCTGCTACGGAACCGAGAAGTATTTTTCCAGAATGATTGAGTGGAGGACGATGGGCAAGATAGACTGCAACAAGAACTGCACCAACTGATGGAGCAGCTCGTAAGAAGCCTAATCCTTCTGAACCCACATGAAGAATCTCTGCTGCAAAAATAGGAAGAAGCGCAACCGCTCCACCGAAAAGCACAGCAAACATATCCAATGACATAGCACCTAATACGTATTCATTTTTTAATACGAAGCGTATTCCAGCAGAAAGGGAGGCATATAAACTTTCCTTGGAGGGAATCTCTGGTAAGGATCTGCTTGGAATTTGCATCAAGAAAAGAAAGGATAAAGTAACAAAGAAAAAATCAACAAAATAAGCAACGCTCACTCCATAGAATCCATAGATCAAACCACCCAGTGCAGGCCCGAGGACTGATCCAATCTGAAAGCTAGTACCAGACCAAGCAGCAGATTCTGGATAGAGATCTTTGGGAACAATCTGGGTCATAAATGCAAAAATACTTGGGCCTATAAATCCACGAGCTATCCCAGATAAAATAATAACATAGTAAATGGGACTAGCTCCGTAGTTTGTAATGAACTTCTGGCCATCCAAGGTAAAAAGAAAAAGTAAAAAAGAACAAAGGATCAATACGAAATTTGAATAAATTGCAATTCGTTTTCTTTCAAAACGATCAGCTAGATGTCCTGCATACAATGCTACAAGTATGGAAGGAATAGCTTCAGCAAGTCCTATCAGACCTAGAGCTAATGGATCTTTGGTGATATCATAAATCTGCCAGCCAACTATGACAGCTTGCATTTGAATAGATAGAACAAAGGGAAGTCTGGAAAGTATATAAAAGCGAAAGTCTCTAATTCGAAAGATTGCGTAATTATCTATCCACTTGGAATTAGAATTTTTCATGAATCAAATACATGCTCAGTGCTGCTACCATCATGGAATGGTGTATGGTTCCATTTCGAATAAGTTCAATTATGCGATCCTTAGGAACCAGCACTATTTCTATATCCTCTGCTTCATCGAAATCTACTTTAGTCGTTTTTGTAGCACCTAATGCTAAAAAGGTATAGGAGTAATTATTGAAAATAGCTGGGTTTCCAGATACCTTTCCTATGAACTTCCATTCAGGAGCAGTGTAGCCAGTTTCTTCTACAAGTTCCCTTTTGGCAGATATAAGCGGAGCATCCTCGCCATCTTCATCAACAATTCCACCAGGAATTTCAATACAGTATTCATGAAGTCCATGTCTGTATTGGCGTATTAATAGAATTTCATCTTTGTCAGTAATCGCGATAGTATTGACCCAAGATTTTGATTCTAGGACGTAGAATGGTTTTGTAAAATACTTTCCAAAGGGGGTAACGTCGTGAGAGACCAATTTGAAAATGGGTGTGTCTTGGAGAACTTTTCGATTCTTCCTAGGCCAGAGATTGTCAGTAGGATTTCCGAATTCCATATTATCCCATCATTCTGAAGAATTGATTCCTTCCAAGACGAAATCTGTTTTTTCTTGCTCCTGCTTCTCGTTTTTTTATTATGTCTCCTATACTATGGAATTAAATCCCAATCAATTGGAAGCTGTTCGGAAAGTCGAGGGTCCACTTCTTGTTTTTGCAGGCGCTGGCTCTGGGAAAACTCGTGTGATCACAAATCGTATTGCCCACATGATTCAAAATGAGAAAATCCAAGCTTCCAAAATAGTTGCTCTTTCTTTTACCAACAAGAGTGCAAGAGAGATGGAATCCAGACTGAGGAAGATGGTTCCAAGAACCTCACTTAGAGGGATTATACTTTCAACATTTCATTCCTTAGGTTTGAAAATTCTTAAAGAACATATAGATAAACTAGGTTATAGCAATCATTTTCTTTTACTCAATTCCAATGACCAAGAGGCACTTCTCATTCAGTTGATGAAGGCTAAAAAGTGGAATCCAAAAGATTTTCCACCTAAAGAAATCATTCGCCGTATATCTCTTGTTAAAAATACGAAAAATACTTACCTGGATAGACTATATGATTCCAGCAATGAATTAGATATTGTAGCTAGAGAAATTTACCCGAATTATATAGATTCTCTTAAGGATACAAACTCATTAGATTTTGACGATTTAATTTTACTACCATCTTCACTCTTTACAAAGTTTCCCGAAGTTGCCGAGGGCTATCATAAGAAATTCAATTTTTTCATGGTGGATGAATTCCAAGATACCAACGAATTGCAATATGAATTTTTAACACTGCTCCGAGGCCCACACCGCAATCTCTGTGTGGTGGGAGATGACGACCAAAGCATCTATGCATTTCGGGGATCTAATATACAATTGATTTTAAACTTTGAAAATGATTTCCCTGATTCCAAAGTCGTGAGACTTCTTGAAAACTATAGATCAACCTCTATGATTATCAAAGCAGCGAATAGCCTTATCCAAAAAAATTTAGACCGAAGAGCCAAAGAATTATTCAGCAGTCTTTACTCGGATGAGAAAATTGAATATTTTGAAACCCAGGATGAAAGGGAAGAGGCAATTTTTGTTGTGAGCAAAATTGAAGAAGCACAAAGAAAAGGTGCTAAGCTGAAAGATCTTGCTATTTTATTTCGAACAAATTTCCAAGCAAGACCCTTCGAAGAAGAATTGAGAATGCGAAATATTCCGTACAAAGTGGTCGGTGGATATAATTTTTTCGATAGAAAGGAAGTCCGTGATATCATAGCCTATCTTCGTATCATAGCCAATCCCAAAGATGAACTTGCTATGATGAGAACAATCAATACTCCTAAACGTAAAATAGGTGAGAAAAGCATGGCTGTTATGCACAATGCTTCTATACACGAAGGAACTTCTTTACATGATATCATGGATAAGATTATAGCCTCTCCTGATTACCTTACCGAAATTAAAGCTAAGGTTAGGGAGGAGATGTACAATTATTCTGAATTATTAGATAAGTATAGAAAGAAATTTGCACAATCCACTAAGCTTGCTCCCATTCTTAGAGAATTTATCCAAGAAAGCGGAATGGAGCGGGAAATTCAATTAGATGAGACCGATGAGAAGGTAGTCAAGGCAAGACTGTACAATATGTCCGAACTTGTGAATATGCTCTCCTTTTTTGAAGATGATGAGGATAGAGAAGAAAAACCAAGTCTATTTGATTTCCTTGCACGCCTTGCTCTGCTCATGGAAGATGAACCCCAAGATGAAGAGAAGGAAGACCAGAGAGTGCAACTTCTTACAATTCATCAATCAAAAGGACTTGAGTTTGAGTCCGTATTTGTCGTAGGTATAGAGGAAGGAGTTATCCCTAATTCTAGAGTAGTAGAAGAGGGGAATTCTGTAGATGAAGAACGAAGATTGTTTTATGTCGCTATGACTCGTGCCAAAAGGAAATTATTCTTGACATCAGCGAAGACCCGTAGAAAGTATGGGGAGAGCATGGATACAAGTCCCTCGAGGTTTCTTGAGGAAATCGATGCAGATACAATCAACCTCCAAAAGTTGGAGGATGCTTCTCCTGATGCAGGAGTTGACTTTTTGAAAGAATTAGAAAAATTGAAGGTCGGTTAAATATTTAAGATGAGATTAATAATAGTGATGCTTTTACTTTTAGGACTAGCTGGAACAGGATGTTCCTCAGGCCAAGAGAAAGAGAATTCAGATTTATCAGAAAATATGGAGAAATCAACTCAAGAAAAGATTACATCAATCAATTCTGAGTTATCCTTGATTTCCATCCCCGAAGACCGAAAGCAACAACTAAAACTTGATAAAGCTAAAATACTTGTAGACCACGGAAATTATGACCAAGCTGCTTCTTTGCTAAAGGAAGTTTTGCAGGCTAATACTAAGGCAGTGAATCCTTCCGAAGTGAATCTATACTTAGGCAAAGCATATTACGGTAAATCTGATTACAGTCAGGCAATCGGTTATCTTAGTACCTCTGAAAAGTTAGATCGTAATTACAATGATCATGAAAGAAAGAAAATGGTTGCTCGCTCTTTATACGAAGAGAAAGAATACTACCCAGCCTTAGCTGCTTTAAGTAGAGCATATAAAGGACCTGAAATCCACAAAGATCATTTCTACTATGAGACTGCAGCTAAAACTTATTATAAAATGGGTTATACTAATAAGAGTCTAGACTTTTATAAAAAAAGTATGCAGGTTGCGGAATTAGGTCTTAAAGAATATCCAAATTCTGTAAGTCTTTCTAGTATTAAAAATGACTGCGCTCAGATTCTAGGTTCCAACTAATATTTTTTAATTTCCAATTTTTAAAATGAAATCTCTTCCGATCGAGAAATGGTTCAGCTCCCTCTCGATCGACAAAATCCTTTTCTTTATTCAATTGCCATTCATTAAATATCTATTGATTGGAAGTGCTTTTTTAATTACTTCCTACTTTGGAACAATTCGTTATTTAGAATATACAATTTTTGAATCAAGGATCCAAGTTAATGATATTCGTAATTTCATTACTCAGGTAATCAATAAAGATCTATCCAAAGCTGTAGATTTGGGGATAATAGAATTTTCAATTTGGGAAGGTATACTAATTGAGGATTTAATGATTTCTCAAGAAGAAGACTTTACCTATAATCGTAAATTACTTCAATCTAAAAAGATAGGGCTTAAGCTTTCGTCTTTATTTTCTAAGAATCCTTATATCAAGAAAATTAAAATCATCAATCCAAAAATCCAAATCGATACAGGAGATGACTTCTTTTCGTCATTGGTTGATTATCTATTAAGAGCCAATATCCAAGAGGTAGAATTTTCGGGTTTACAAATAGATGTATTTGAAAGTGAAAACCAAATTTTAAATATTAAACAAAGAACAGATTGGCTATTTTATAAATCAGAAGATCGTATTGAATTTCGTTATTCAAATGGTTGGTTTTGGTTACCTTTTGTAACACGCATCCAAGGCAATGGAAGTATTTTACTTAAGGATGGAAAACCATCTAGTATAGAAATGAACACTCGATTGAAAAATTTAGACACTAATGAAGTTAAGGGTCTAGCCTCATGGATACATTTATTTGATGCAAATGAAGGGATTACAAGTGGAACTTTTAGCTTTCAACAATCCGAGTTTCAACAAGTTTTTCAATCGGATGCAGAATGGAATAATATGAAAGGCAATTTCATTTTCTGGGATAAAGCAAATTGGGAAGATGTATCTTTTAAGAATAGTTTTAAATATCAAAAAGATTTAGCAACTAAGATAATTAGCACCGATCGTAATTATTTGAATGATTGGGGCGAGTGGAATTATTCAGTAATAAATGAAAATGAATTGGATTCATCTAAGCTCACATGGAATTTCCCGGAAATGGCTGAGATAAAATCCTCACTTCCTGGTTGGAATAATATTTTGATTCAAGGCTCATACAAAGGAAACTTTGAATGGAAAGAATCTGGTACCCGAAACAATTGGTTTCTTGTAAATGGTAAAAGTAGCTGGGAGAAAGGATTATGGAAGGATAGTCAATTTGATTTATCTTGGGATAAATGGGAGACAAATATCCAAGAAAATCAATTGGAATCAATACTAAAGGGTAAACTATTTTCATCCAATTTAAACTTAACATCAAAAGTTAAATTACAATTTTGGAAGTCATTTCGTCCAAATAAAACAACTTACTATCCAGTTGGTATGACAGGGAACATTGATACTAAACTTGAAACCTTACAATTAGATGATTGGTTGAATCTCAAAATTTCTTTAAATAAATATATCCAAAATGAAATAAAAGAACGCCAAGAAAAAATGATTCCCGAAGAGTATTTCACACAACAAAAAATTTACAAATACCTTCTAGAAGATATGAATTTGGTTTGGAATGGGAATATCAAAAAAATTCTAATTCAAGAGCAAGGCTCGGAATCTTTGGATTGGAATCACTCTATTTCTATACAATCTGGACGGATCTCTGCAAAAGCAAACCAACAAAATTCTAAAAATTCTCTTTCGTTCAGTTCACAATTTGCAACTAAATCACCTTATATGGAATTTAATATTAATTTGGATGATTTTGAATGGAAGAAGCCAATTTTTCAACTTTGTGGAAAAGATATTATACCAGATAAAATTGATTTAGATTACCGATTTCGTTCTAGTGGATCCGATTTTAATTCGATAACCAAACAAGGAAATCATTCATCTACTTGGAATCTCAAAAATAGTAAAATTTACGAAGATAATAAAAATTCTGAAACTACAAATAATACAGATCGTTTTCCATTGCCTGGATGGAGTAATTCAGAAGAATTTGATCTAAGTTTTGAAATGGATCATTACTTTGAAAATTCGTATTATAGGAGTATAAGTATAATTTCTAAATCAGGAAAAGAGTGGAAGGGTTTTGGAAATACCAAAAACAATCTACCTAACTATACACTTTATGGTAAGGTAGATAATGAATACAAAACAATACAATTGGTAGAGGAAGCAGATACTTGCAAATGAATATAAAAAGAAACATTACGATACTTGGAATAATTTTCATTTTATTTTTTTCTATTAATTGTAGTGAAGAGCAGTCAGATTTTAAAACCGAAGGACCCATGCAATTAGAGGGCGTTTGGGAAATTTTGCCATCTTCATCTCATTCAAGACTAGACTTCAATACAAAATCAGGTTATGCCATTCTTATAACAGATATCAATCTTGAAGGCTTTCTCTCTCAAGAATCCAAAGAATATATTTTACTTTCTGACGGCAAAGGTGTTCGTATTCAATCAGAATCAGAAACAGTTCCCACAGGTTATTTTTTATTCCAAGACAGGAAGAAAAAAGTCTGGTTAGGGCTTTGGAAGGAAGAATTGGTCCGTTTAGTTCAGACCAAGTGAAATAGATTACTTAGTCTTTTTTAAAGCTTTAAGTTTAAACTTAGATGTAAACTTAAATATTAAGTCGAGATAGAACGTAGATAATTCATAATTGTCTTTGCTGCATTGTGAGACCCATCGCTTTCTTGCAATTCTCTCGTTTTTACTGCTAGAACTTTATCAGAAATCTTTTTTCGGTATTTAGTATCATCTAAAATTCGAATAGTTTCTTCAGAGATATAATCACCATTGCATTCCGCTTGTAAGAGCTCTCTACAAACCTCTTCGCCAGCTAGAATATTCACAAGACCCACATTCTTAGTACGTAATAGTAAGCTTCCTATTATATAAGTAAGCATACTTACCTTATAAACTATCACCATAGGTTTTGCAAAATATGTGGCTTCTAGAGTTGCAGTTCCCGAAGCAATCAAAAGAATTTCTGATTGTTCCATGACTTGAAGGGAAGAATTAAAAGCATATTGAATCATTAAATTAGGATTCTTCTTTTTGAATATTGCTATCTGTTCAAGAATGAAGTTTTCATATTTAGTATTGATATTTGGAAGTAAGAAAAGAAACTTTTTAGCCTTTTTATCTTTAGCATAATGATCCACAATTTTACTTGCTGAAGATAGCAATGGAACTGTAAGTTTTTTGATTTCCTGGCCCCGAGAACCGGGAAGAAGTCCGATGATATGACGATTTTCTAAAATTGTTTTATCAATTTTAATAGGAGATTCTTCTTTCTTACTATCACGAATCCTCTTAGAAATAGGATGACCTACAAAAAATGCATTAACTCCATATTTGCGGTAAAGATCTTCTTCAAATTGAAAAAGTGTAAGCATTAGATCTATATTCTTTCGAATATGGTAGATTCGATTGAATTTCCATGCCCAAATCTGAGGAGAAACATAGAAAATCACTTTGATTCCATGTTTCTTTAGTCTTTCCGCCAAACGTAAATTAAATCCAGGATAATCAATAAGAATGACTACTTTAGTTCCTCTATTGAGAATCTCCTGGATCA
>JAACWH010000013.1 GCA_009991425.1 Leptospira sp. | reverse complement strand
TGGATGGATTGGATACTTGGGAAAATTTGATCATTTCTTGGGATCGATCGATACCCTTGATTTTAGCTTTAGGAAAATTTTTAGATATTAGAGATGTTAGTATCCCTGGGCCAGAACCTATATCTGCAATAGATTCAGTGTTGATTGTATGGTTTAAATTTCTTTTGAGGAATTCTTCTAGTCCTAAGTAGATCAATCTGGCTTGGCTTGCGAGACGTGGCATCTCCTCGCGCAAGGAAAGTGAATCCAAATATGGATCAGTCATAGATGTATTAACCTACCGGAAGATCATCATCAGGGCCTTTATCTGGAAACTCTAAAGTGATATCATTCCATAGTTTCTTAAAGTTGAGAACAGATTTAATCTGCCAGGCTATCTTTGCAGAGCCTATCACCTTCATAGGAGTGCTTTTCTTATTTCTGGCTTCAATGATAAACAAACTAAGTGTGGTTATTCCAGAACTATTTAAAAAGTTCAAATTTCGCAAATCAATTGTTAACTGGGTTGAAGACTTTTCTAAACCTTCTTTGAGAATGTTTTTAATTTCTTCATAGGATGCTAAATTCTGCAACCTCATGGAACCTGTCATGATAACCGATTGTTGCTTATCATCAAAGTATGCGGCGTATTCTTCTGTTTTTACTTCCATTTCCTATAGTCCTAATCAATGTTCAATAATATTTAAATACGCTTCAACTGTGACTTCATGCTTATCACTTTCTAATCTTTTAAATTGAAAACCAAATCGAATCGGATAATCTTTATACATGAGCAGATACCCAATTCCTGATGTATCACTCTTACTCACCAAATTCTCTAAATGGTCATAATACATCTTTTCTATATCACCAGTTAAATATCTCTTAATATTTAATTCAAAATTGCTTCTCATTCTATCAGAAACAATATTTCTAACTTCAATCTTGATAATTGAAGAATAGAATTTGAAATCCAAATCAATCAAGCCATTTCTTGGCTTCGCAAATTTTGCCGCATTCTCAACTAGCTCGTTTACTACTGTTGAGACGGAATTTTTTGTTAAATTACCAAGGTTTTGGTGCTGTCCAAAGAACTCAGCGGTAAAATCTGAAACCATCCCAATTCTCTTCCATTGAGACATCATGTCAATCGGTTGAAGACGAAGAAACAGATGTGACTCTGGCGGAAGAATATCCGGTATCATTTTAAAATCAGAGTATTGAATAATTTCTGCGACCATATTTTAATTCTAATTGCAATTTTTTAAATAATTTTAAAAAATTTGTTAAATTCTTTGACTGATTTGATTCTAATTTAGACATACTAATTCTGGCAAGTTTTTACTAGAAAGAATTGTGGCGAGGCAACGAAATTGAAAGAAATTCTACTTGGTGACTATGGGAAAATCGTTCCTGCTGATCGTATTGCAGATAGCCATGTTCAAATTATCATTACACCATTAGATCTAGTTACTTTTTGGAAAAGAGTGGGAACCTTAGCTGACTTTGTTGCAGGTTTTTATTCATACTCTTTTGTAAAACTCGATCCTTCGGTGAAAGACATTTCTGAAACTCCTGTATTTCACTCCATTTCTACTGTTTTCAACGAATTAATCGAAAATGCTGCCAAATACTCCATGGATAAAAAGGCAAATATCCGTATCGACTTGAATCAATTTGGAACTATTTTCAAGATGCAAGTCGAGAACTCAACCTCAGTAGAATCCGCTGAGAATTTCAATCGAGTCATGTCAGAAGTTTTCGCATCTGATGATGTTGAATCCCTTTATTTCCAGAAATTGGAACAGAATTCCACTGATCCAACTTCTGGACACTCTGGAATTGGTCTCATGATGATACTAAAAGATTTTCCATGCAAAATGGGGGTTCGTATCCGTGAGAAAGACGACGGCCTATCCTATGTTCTCACTGAAGTTTACTACGATACTACTGAGTAAAAAGTCTTTCCTTATAAATTTCTAAGTTTTTAAAATTATAAAACCTAAAAATTTATAAGCCGTACAATCTGTAATTTGATTTTTCACAGCTTTTAGCACTCTCGCGACTATAGTGCTTGACCAAAAAACCCACCTCCCAAATACTTGTCTTAAGACTTAGCACTCTAAATTTCTGGGTGCTAATACGAATTTTTCTAAAAAATACAAATTAGGAGATGTTGTTTATGAAACTTAAACCTCTAGCAGACAGAGTTGTTGTAGAACCAAATACTACAGCTGAAGAAAAAATAGGAAGTATCTACGTACCAGATACTGCAAAAGAAAAACCCCAAGAAGGCAAAGTAGTTGCTGTTGGGGCAGGACGTTACGAAGACGGAAAGCTAGTAGCACCTGAAGTAAAAATCGGTGATTCAGTTCTTTACGGAAAATATTCCGGAACAGAAATCAAGCACGGTGGCAAAGACTACCTTATCATTCGTGAAAGCGATATTCTCGCAATCGTATAATTCCAGGAGGAAATAAAATATGGCTAAACAAATAGAATTTGATGAATCAGCAAGAAGAAAATTACTAGCAGGCGTTAACAAACTCGCAAATGCAGTAAAAGTTACCCTAGGACCAAAAGGTCGTAACGTAGTTATTGATAAAAAATTCGGATCTCCTACTATCACTAAAGACGGTGTAACTGTAGCTAAAGAAATCGAACTAGAAGACCCAATTGAAAACATGGGCGCGCAAATGGTAAAAGAAGTTTCTACCAAAACCAACGATATCGCTGGTGATGGAACAACTACTGCTACTATTCTTGCTCAATCCATTATCAACGAAGGCTTGAAGAACGTAACTGCTGGGGCAAACCCAATGGCCCTTAAGCATGGTATTGACAAAGCGGTTTCTGCTGCTGTTGAAGAAATCAGAAAGAAAGCAGTTAAAGTTGATAGCAAAAAAGACATCGCCGCTGTTGCGACTATTTCGGCTAACAACGATCCAGAAATCGGTAACTTGATTGCTGACGCTATGGAAAAAGTTGGTAAAGACGGTGTAATCACTGTAGAAGAAGCAAAATCTATCGAAACAACTCTAGATGTTGTGGAAGGTATGCAATTCGACAGAGGATACATTTCTCCTTACATGGTTACTGATCCAGAGAGCATGACTGCTACTTTTGCAGATCCTCTTATCTTAATCTATGACAAGAAAATCTCTAGCATGAAAGACCTTCTTCCTGTATTGGAGAAAGTGGCTCAAGCTGGACGCCCATTAGTAATCATCTCTGAAGAAGTAGAAGGGGAAGCTCTAGCAACTATCGTTGTAAACACTCTCAGAAAAACGATTCAATGTGTTGCGGTTAAAGCTCCAGGTTTTGGTGACAGAAGAAAGTCTATGTTAGAAGACATCGCTATCTTAACTGGTGGCCAAGTTATTTCTGAAGACTTAGGTATGAAACTAGAGAACGCTGATATTGCCACTCTTGGTAAAGCTAAGAAAATAGTTGTAGATAAAGAAAACACAACTATCATCGAAGGATCAGGTTCTTCTAAAGATATCCAAGCAAGAATCTCTCAAATTAAAAAACAAATCGATGATACTACTTCTGAGTACGACAGAGAAAAACTCCAAGAACGTCTTGCAAAACTTGCAGGTGGTGTTGCGGTAATTCATGTTGGTGCAGCTACTGAAGTTGAAATGAAAGAGAAAAAAGCTCGTGTTGAAGATGCACTTTCTGCAACTCGATCTGCAGTTGACGAAGGAATCGTTGCTGGTGGTGGATTAACTCTTCTACGTTGCCAAGAAGGAGTGAAAGCTCTTAAACTTACTGGCGATGAAGCAACTGGTGCGGCTATCATCTTCCGTGCTCTTGAAGAACCAATCCGAATGATCACTAATAACGCAGGACTAGAAGGTTCCGTTATTGTTGAACATGCTAGAGGCAAGAAAGGAAACGAAGGCTTCAATGCATTAACAATGGTTTGGGAAGACCTAATCGCTGCTGGGGTTGTTGACCCTGCTAAAGTTGTAAGATCTGCACTTCAAAACGCAGCTTCTATTGGATCAATGATCCTAACAACTGAAGTAACTATCACTGATAAGCCTGAAGAGGACAAAGGTGGTGGCGGTGGAATGCCTCCTGGTATGGGTGGCATGGGCGGAATGGGTGGTATGGGCGGAATGATGTAATTAGATAGAATCTATTACACATTCTAGTCTCTAACACAGATTCTAGAAATAAAAAAGCTGTGGGTGACCACAGCTTTTTTTATTGAAATTTAAGATCAATTTCGTCTATATAAACATTGCCTATGAATATTTACGAATTTGTTACAAACTTAGATTCACGAATCTATCATTTAAATGAGGTGATAGCTGATGAATACATTGGAGATATAGAAGATAAACTCTATTTCATCTTAAAAGGTAGAGTAGAAGTTAAGAGAACTATGGAACCAGATATTGAACTTAAGACAGAATTTCTCAATACAGGAGATATTTTTGGATTCGCAGTGTCTCCAAGTAAGCTAAAAGTTCAATCTGTATACAAATCTATTGATGTTAATACGAAAGTCGGCTATTTAGACAATAAGGCTATCATTCATATTGGTAAGACTAATCCTCTTTTCTTTTTTTCCCTTTTGAAATCAAGCATAGATAAACTACTGAAGATTGAAAAAGAAATTTCACTACTATCTGAAAATATTTCTTCATTACAGGAAGGGATCATATGATAGCAAATGGTAGGTCAAAATGAATTTACAGGAATTAGCTAAGGGTTTAGAGATTAGAAGCCTTAATAAAGGTGATATGGTTTTCAAAGAAAAAGCTTTTGGGAACCAAGAAATGTTTTTTATTTTCTCAGGGGAAATATGTATTTTAAGAACTTTTTCTGGTATTGAGGAAGAAATCAATCATTTGCATCCAGGATCTTTCTTTGGTGAAGTTGCTCTCGTACAAAATGTACCTAGACTGGCTTCTGCAAAAGTGATATCCGACCATGCAAAGATTGGAGTAATCTCAAGGAATCATTTCATCGTTCTCTCCAAGACTAACCCTGAATTCTTAGTGGTTCTTTTCAAAAAAATGCAAGAAATTATTTTGGTTCGAACTGAGAATAGAGATCTCTTATATATGCAAGAGCAGGAATTGAATAATGCACTGAGCAATGATATTTGGGTTAAGATAAATGAAAGTCACTCTGAAATTAACTCAGGTTCAGCTGATTCTGAGCCTTCTGAAGTAAATTCTGATTCGGCATTGAAAGAGAACGACGAAGAAAGTATGGAAGATGAAATTCAGGATGTAAATCCTGAATGAATTATCTATTTCTTGAATAATGATAAAAATTTATAGAATGGATTTCTCATTCTTTTATAATTCCTTAAAAACAGTTCAGTATAAAGAATACCTTGTTCAATTAAAAACTCTTTCTCTTCCTTCTTAAGATCGAAATCTACGAAAGAAATAGATCCTGTATCTATATCTACCGTTCGACGGTAGTATTCCGGATTTCGACGAATCACTTCTGATTGGGAATCGGCAACTGTATCAATCAAACTTTTTACCCACTCGCGGATATTTCCAAAATCTAAATCTTTTGATTTAGGAACAATCTCTGTCTTTTGGAATTTGAATCCAAGAGTCTTATCGTTGATCCCATCTTTATCAAATGCCATAATGGGATAATTCAATAAGGCTCCACCGTCCACATAGATATGATCGTTAGGTTCAGAGTTAGAAAATTTGAATGCCTGAAAAAATGCTGGAATAGACATCGATGCACAGATTGCCTCAGCTACCATTGTATTTGGTGTAGTTTTATATTGGAATTCTATTGCCTTCTTAGTATTAAGATCTGTTGCATAAACTAAAAGATCCCTTGCGCCACGTTCATGAAGTTGTAAAAATGTCTCCTCACCTGTCCAGTCCATCTCGGGATGAAAATTAATTCCACATTTCTTAATCAGTTCTTTTAGCCAGTTTAACACTGGTTCCGTGCTAAACCAACCATACATTTTTGTAAATTCTAAGGGTCGGCCCTCAGAAAGGAATTCTTCAAAGTCCGTTGAGACTAAAATATCTTGGATCTGTTTCGCATTGTATCGAAGTGAAAGTGCTAATGCCGAAATTGCTCCTGCACTTGTTCCCGCAACTGCTTTTACATTGGGTAGAATTTTTTGCTCTTCCAGAACTTGGATTGCTCCTGAATAGGCAATCCCAAGAACGCCTCCACCTTGAAATACTAGGTTTTTAAAATCATATCCCAATCGACATACCTCTTATCTATAATATATTTTTAATATAAAATAATGACATTTAAATTAATATAATTTATTTTTTTTCAATCATTCACTCTGCAATCAAGCTAGATTCTCTATTCTAGCAATCAATAGTTAATGTTTAAAATAGCATGCAATAAAATCTTCAGAGCTAATCAAAGAATTCCAATCATAAATAATTGGATAGAGTGAACGTTTCGTATGTTATTTCTATCTTTCAAAAGAAAATTATAAAAAATATCGAAAGATAGAATTGTATTTTTGAAGGATTACTTCACTATTGGATTCACCCAAATTAGATTAATTGAACCCTGAACCATAAGGAGCTAGCATGGATTGGACTACTGAATTCTTAAAGACATTCAAGAATTTTTGCGAGAAAGAAATCAAAGATAAGGCAGAAGAATGGGATAATGAAGGCAGTCTGCCTATAGAAATTTTTCCAGCTTTGGCAAATATTGGTTACTTCGGTTTACTTGCTCCAGAAGAATATGGTGGCTCAAATCTAGGAGCATTAGCTGGCGTTAAAGCAATGGAGATGCTCAGCGAATACTGTGGAAGCACTTTCTTTTCCGCAAGTGCAAGCTTTGGTTTATTTGGAGAACCACTTCGGAATTTTGGAACAAATGAACAAATCTTAAAATACTATATCCCTGTCCTGGAGGGTAATAAAATTGGATGTCTTGGAATTACTGAACCGCAATCAGGATCTGACGTCTCTGCCATTACCACTTCCGCTAAACAATTACAAGATGGAAGTATTTCTTTAAGCGGACAAAAAACTTACATCACCAATTCATCTATCGCAGACTTCGCAATCATACTTGCAAGATATACCAATTCCAATGGTGAAGACAAAGGTTTAACTCATTTTCTTTTTGAATTAGATAAACCTGGAATCAATCGCGGTAAGCCGATGAAAAAGTTAGGTCTGAAAGCTTCTGTAACAGGTGAATTATTTTTTGACCAAGCAATAATTGGTAAGGAAGAATGCATATTAGGTGGTATTGGAAAAGGATTTCGTCAAACAATGATGACTTTCAATGAAGAACGACTATCAATTGCAGCATATAGTTTAGGAGTATTAAATGCCTGTCTAAAAGAATCCATTTCATTTGCAAGAACTAGAAAAAGTTTTGGAATCCCTATCTACCAACACCAAGCTGTATCTGGAATGATTGCAGAATTATATACGAAAGTCGAATCCGTTAGAAGCTTCACCTATCGCATTGCAGAAGAAATGGAAATAGATCTGAGGAAAGAACGTAAAGACAAAGATGCTGAATTGGGAGCTAAATGTTCAGCTCTAAAGCTATTTGCTTCTGTTCAAGCTAGAGAAGGCACAAATTTAGCAGTTCAAATCCATGGCGGTGCTGGTTTTATGGAGGAATACAAGGTTGCAAGACTTTACAGAGATATTCGCTTAGCTGAGATAGGAGGAGGAACTAGTGAAATTCAAAAATCTATCATTACTGGAACAATTATGAAGATTAAATCATAAGTAGGGACAGCTTATAAATTTAATTTTATAACTTAGAGTTTTTCTGCTTGAGAAACTAATATTTAATACCAAATATTGATCAATGCTTCCTATTCTAGTTAAAATTAAGAAATTCTACCAAGATAATATTGCTACACAAATAAACAAATCAAAGTTAATCAAAATAAAATACTATAAAAATTTAAAAGATGCTCTAATTCCAATTCTCCAAAAAGCAGAAAAATTCTTCGGAATGATTTACAATAAATCAGGCCTTTCTTTTCTTTTTCAAAAGGCTAATGATTTTTCCAAAATTTTACTCTCAGGTATTCGAGCTAAACTCGCTTTGTTTACAGGAAGTTTAATTGCACTAACAATACTTTTCTTAAGTTGGATAACCGTTCAACAACAGACTTCAATTTTAACAGAATCCTATGAGAACCAAGCTTTTATTTCGCGAAAGTATATTGCAAATCTTGTAACTAATCTTGATAACATCACACAAAATTTAATTCGAATTGAGAAATTTCGCACACAAATTGAACAACAAAGTAAATCGAGAAGAAAGTATAAAACTTCACAGGTTTTACAGCGGGAAAAGAAGGTAGAAATTTTTGGATTTAAAACTGACCTTTTTGGAACTATGGGTAAAGAAAATTTCTATAGATCAAAGGATACGTTCTATTCTCAGTATCTAACCAAAGAAGATATCGAGACTTTAGAGAAGAAAATTAAAGGAGAATTGGATCTTGCCTCTGATCGAGTCATAACTGAAAGGGAATGGAAAGATCTTCAAGCGGTTGCCAGACAGTACACTCTGCTGGAAGCAAGTGAGAAGGACGAAGACAGATCTGATTTGCAATTGATAAAAATCCGTTCAGAACTAGAACATAAGATCGCACTTTTTATCATTGAGTCCAAAAAGAAAAATATAGAAGACCTAGGTTTAGATACTCATAGATTTCGAATGCAAACTTTTCCATTAACTAAAGTTAACACAGATTTGGATTTGGCACCATCTTTTGATACTAAAATATTCAACGAAGATACTGCCTTAGCTAAACTTGAAGATTCTATTCAAATGAAACAAAGTTTAGATCTCGCAATTCAATCTGTTATCGAAAAGCCCGAATCTGATTTTCTCAACTACAATGAAAGTTTGAATTGGTCTGAACTTGATATTCAACTCTTGTATTCACCGCTTTACAAATATCCTGAATCAACCAAAAGAGCATCCAAGCTCATTGCAATTAAAGATGAATTAATTCAATATAAGGAATTCATTGAATTAGATAGAAAGATATCTTCCAACATAAAAGAAATCTATCCTAAGATCAAAGCGAGAATCGATTACTTAAAAAATCGAAAACCTCCCATTCCACCCAATCGTGATAAAGCCTTTTTAAACTTATATAAAGAATACAATAAAGAAATTGCAAATCGAAATAAAGCAATAGATGACTTACTTGAAAAGTTTCCGCCTAAGGATGATAATTTTTTAGGAATTGAATCACTTAGTAGCCTCCGAGAGTCAGCCTGGGAAGATGAAATATTGCTTCGCTATAGACCAGACACAAGTAACCTTGATCGTTACAGTTCCGATCCAGAGTTTCGAATGAACTATAAGAAGAGATGGAGTGAACTTAGAGATTGGATCAGTGAAGCAAAGTCTGAATTGCCCACTGCAGGCCTACGAAAACTTATCCCTGATGCAACAATAGGGAAATCTCGATCGGAAGCGGAGGAACTACTTTGGGAATTAGATTCCACTCCTTTATTTCCTTTAGAAGAAGACTCGCTTGCAAAATCTATACTCTCTAGAAATTTAACTGGCATTATTCGAACTATAGTTGATAGAACAGATGGCTTACAAAAAATTAGAGACAATAGAAATAAAGCAATCTTAAGTGCATTAATCATTGGATTGCTTTCAATCTTTCTTGCCATTTTCATATCAGGTGTTGTTGTTCAGAAAATCAAGCGTATTATAAAAAGTGCTGAGACTGTTGGTTCCGGAGATTTAGACGTTACTTTTGAGCATGGAGGAGAGGATGAATTCGGAAATCTAACCATCGCACTCAACCAGATGGTGCAAGGTCTTAGAGAACGAGAAAAGATTAAAGGCATACTTGGTTCTATGATTGATCCGGTTGTGGTAAGTGAGGCAATGAAGGATCTACAAGCCTTGAAGCGTGGTTCAGAAAAAAATATTACTGCTTTTTTCTCAGACATAGCCTCCTTTTCCGCAATATCAGAAAATCTAACTTCACCTCAGTTAGCTGATCTTTTGAACGAGTATCTATCTGCAATGACTATCATCCTTAAGAACTATGACGGAGTCTTAGATAAATACATAGGTGATGCAATAGTAGGAATTTTTAACTCACCCATTGATGTAGATGATCATGTCTATAAGGCAAGCTTAGCAGCACTTGACATGCAGTTTAAGTTAGGTGAACTAAAGAAAGAATGGATCAAAAGCAATAAATACATTCCAGAAGCGCGCAATATGACCTTCCGAATTGGTCTTAATACAGGACTTGCTAAGGTAGGATTCATGGGAACAGATGCCCTAGCCTCTTACACCATGATGGGAGATACTGTTAACCTTGCTGCAAGACTGGAAGCAGCAGGTAAAGATTACGGTGTTGATATTTTAGTTTCTGATTCAGTTTATGAAAAAGTCCATGATAGAATCTATACTAGAAAGCTAGATGTAGTTCGAGTCAAAGGAAAGACGGAGCCTGTTGTCCTGTATGAACTACTAACAAGAAAGGGAGAAGAAACTACAGCTATGCATAAGGCCAACCAGGTTTATGAGGAAGGCTTTCAACTATATCTGGAACGGAAATGGGATCTTGCTATAAGTGCATTCCATGAATATGCAAAACTAAAATCTACAGAAGATAAGTCTTCCAAACTTCTAATCGACAGATGTGAAACTTATAAAAAAACACCACCACCAAGTGATTGGGACGGAGTGTTCACGAGAACGACTAAATAGAAAGTTACAACTTTACGTATAAGCGGCATTTATCTTTGTTTATCGTGGGCAACTATTCCGGCAGGGAATTGACTATTTTCCATTGTCAGGTTGCCACATCGTGAAATGCAGAGAGCCAGCGAAAGATAATCAATTCGCCAGGTGTTTTGATATCTTCACCACTCGCTAAAGCACGTGGTGAAGGGTTACATTCATCGGTTTAGAAACCTATTTCTAAAATACCAATTTATCATCCTAAGTTCATATTGTACGGTAAGATTCTTCCTTCAGTCAGGATGAAATTAAAACAGATTCTATCTATTTTATATTAAATGTTCGCATAATACTTGTTATTTTCTTATAATGGGAGTAGATTTGGCACGACTCGTACCAAATTGATCAGAAATTTTACTCAGTGCTTACCTTCCTCGCGCCTAGTGGCCAGTTGGGTCTGCCAAAGTCGCTGCGGAGGCAATAACTTCGTTACGGTTAGTAGTTTAATGATATAATTTTATATAGAATGATTTCAAACCAAACGAGAATTTGTTCTGAATTTCCTGTGTATTATAACTATATATCTCAAGATTCTTCTATTTTAACGAATAAAGTGTAAAATGAATTAGTTTTTAGAATTCTCATACCTTACTTCGCCTTCACCCGATTCACCTTCTTCCACTCTACCGCTTTTTCTCGGATGGCAACCACATCGGGTTCGCCAGGTGCTCTAAGGAATGCACCGTATACGTATCCTTCTCTGCCATCGTCTAACTTTACTTGTGCCCAGGCTGCAAAATGAGGAAATATCTTTTCATATTTCTCTGCATCCTTAATAACCTCAACTCTTACATCTTTCGAAAGTTCGGCGATGATTTTAGATTTTGTATCAGGTTTTTCTCGTATCCGAACTTGGTTTGTGCTGATAAAATAGTATCCTTTTTGGCGAAGCGGTTGGAATTGACCGCAACCTTGTTTACACTTTATTTTATATTCTTTGACTTCTCGAATAGAGCCATCGGAATTGAGAAGGATGGAGTCTTCACATCTCGATCCATTTGATCCGGGCAGGTGATGGCAGGATATTTCTGATAATTGTCCCTGGTCGTATTTGAAAGCAAGTCCAACTCGGGCATGTCCAATTGCTTCCACTTTATCATAAGTTAATTCTCTATAAATTTCTGAAATGAGATTGTCTCTGAAGTTAAATAATTTATCATTTCGGACAGGATAATTTATTTCAGGAAAGTCTAGAATAATTGAAAATCTTGTTTTATCGATAGGTTCCGATTTAAAGATTGTTTTTGTAATTCGCAAAGATAGAAAATTATTTAATTTTATAAATAGAGATTCTTCATTTTTTGAGCGCAAAGCTAACTTAAAATCTTTATTAAGTTTAATATTCCAAAGTTCAAAAAAATTATCAACTGAATGCGTCTGAGCTATTTCTTCGTTGTAATTTTGTGCAATTGCATTTTGAGATTTACAAAAAACATTGAAAATGATTAAAATAAATATAATGAAAATTTTCATTTGTGTCCAAATCCTGTTTCAGAAATATGCAAATGGTGCCTATGATCCCACATCCTTACAGCCATATCTCTTGTTAAAGTGTAGGAATCAGGCTCGTGATCTTTTGCAGTCTTCGACGAATTCATCCAGTCAGCTCCATTAGCTGGGAGAATCGACTTCGATGGATCAAAATTGTAACCAAGAATTGCACCAGCATTTTCAACCATATTTATTTCTCTCATCTGATTCAAATCTATCAATATTAACATAATCTAAATAAGAATGAATTCTATTTCAATTATAAAAAGGATCAAGATATCTAAAAATATGAAACAATGAATTATTAATTTCATGGAAATCATCCCATAAAGGCATAAAAAAGTCTTAAGCAAGTTTAAAACACTGCCCTTTTCCATTCCTTCGATACAATCGGAAACAACTCGGGTTTATTTGATGGAAGCTCACGAATTATCTGCAAAGAAAATATATTTACATAATATCCGAATTTATTACTTTATTGTTTTTATAAAAATAATTTAAAAAGGAAATTTACCGAATGAATACTTGGAATAAAAGAAGACTTGCCCTCATAGCTGGATTTAGTTATCTTGCAATTTTTTTTCTAGCTATTTTTGCTAATTTTTTCGCATTAGAGGCAATGATTCAAAATCCCTTAGAAACTATTTCTGAGAACGGACATATTGTACGACTCGGGGTGATAGCATTTATATTAGCGGCAGTATTTGATACAGTAGTTTCACTAGCATTTTATCATCTATATCCAGACCACCCTCTTACTCTAAGTAGTTTCTGCTTTCGTATCATTCATGCTGTGATGATGGCAATAGGAACCTTTGCAATGTTTATGACGCTTTACCAAAAGACATCAGAAGGCATTCTATATCAGATTGAAATATTCAATACAATTTGGCTTATAGGTTTGTTTTTCTTCGGTATTCATTTAATTCTCTTAGCAAGAATTTTACGTATTCCAAAACTCATTTCAATTTTTCTAAGTCTAGCAGGACTGGTATATATTTTAGATACAACCCTCCATATAATTTTACAAAATTACAAATTATACGAGGATCTATTTTTGGCAATGGTTGCAATTCCTAGCATTTTAGGAGAGATGTCTCTATCAGTTTGGTTGCTATGGAAGGGAGGAAAAGAAGCTTAATAAAGAATAACTCCAAAGTTGCTCCCAAATTAGAAATTTCCGAAATTGTAAAAATGTATTTATGCATAAAAAAAGCCTCTTTCGAGGCTTTTAAAATTTAGATTGTATGATAGCAACCTGGCAGCGTCCTACTCTCCCATAAAGCGAACCTTATAGTACCATTGGCGATGAGGGTCTT
>JAACWH010000012.1 GCA_009991425.1 Leptospira sp. | reverse complement strand
TAGGTAAGCTTTCTATCTTCTCTAGTTAGCGGAGGTTTAATTGAACTTAGTGACTTTGAACTAGCGAAAGAATTTCCACCATTTCCTTTCTGAATTAAATGAGTTAATTCCCCAAGTTCATATTGTCCAGGAGTAAGGTTGGTAAAATAAAAATAATGATCAGACTTCTCTGAATACGAAATGGAAGAGTCACCCTTTCGGATTGTAACATTATCGAATTTCGCCTCCCAAAATTCATTAATAATTGGTTCATCTTTTTCGAGAATTGCTGAAAGGATAATCATAGAGGATTGAGCACTTTTCGGATTGAAGCTATAGCAAGAAAGTGTTGATATGAGTAACAAAAGACTCATTGAATATTTTGAAATGAATTTTATAACAGTTATATGATTCATATTTGTCCTCTATTTTATTATCGGTAAGATAAGCATTGAATTCAATCTGTTTCAAATCTTAAAAGTATATTAACTACCGGTTTAAGGTAATTTTCTAATACTTATGAAATTATCATTATGTGGAAAACTTGGAGTTTATTTACGAATAGTAAACCGATTTAAACTATTAATATTGAATTCTATCTTTTAATTTCAAAAGTACGAAATCTGCCCTGAGCATCCTGCCAAACAATATTTACATCAGTAACTTTTGCTTTGGTTGGTCCTCGGTGCATTGCTTTTTCAAAGTCTTCTATGTATAATTTTTCCCCTTCCACAATAACTTCTACTTCTCCATTGGGAAGATTTTGCGTGTAGCCTTTTAGCCGCGATTCTTGTGCTTTTTGGAGAACATAATATCGAAAACCAACTCCTTGTACAATTCCACGTATTGTAATTCTTGCTCGAACTTCTTTTTCTTTTGCCATAGTCTTACAGGGTTCCTAGTTCCTATTTTCTCGTAGATAGATAATTTTCTATTTTCGGTTTAAAATCAGATTTCAGTTTTTTATAGACATCTCTTTTAAATTCAACTATTGAATCTATAATTGAATCCCAATCCATAAATTGAACTTGTTTGAATTCTCTATCATGAATTTCTAGATTGCAATCTGAAGCGGGATGATTCCAGAAGTAAAGATACCACTTCTGCATTTGTCCTTTATAATTAGCCATTTTTCCATGAAGATTTAAGTTAGGTGGAAAATCATAGTAAATCCATTCGGGATAAATGCCAACTAGCTCTGGTTTGGAGATTCCTACTTCTTCATAGAGCTCTCGCTCCGCTGCGAGATCTGGTTCTTCGCCTTCATCAATTCCACCTTGGGGGAATTGCCAAGCACTTCGGAATTGGAATCTTTCTCCAACCAAAAGCATACCCCGTTCGTTAAACACAACCATACCTGCATTCGGGCGATAGGGTTTTTCTAAAATATTTTCCACATTTCTATGAGAAGTCTTGGTTCTATCTGCGAAAGAAAAATTTGTTAATTAGTTGAATTTTTTGTTTTCGTACCAGATAAATCCAAATTTCATGGAACTATCATGAAGATCATACTTGTTCGGCATGGAGAAGCAGAAGATGCATCTCCTGAGACAACAGATCGCCAAAGAGCTCTTACTGCAAAGGGCATTGATGACGTTCATAAGATAGGTGCTTTTGTACGTAATTCTCATATTAAAATCAAAGAAATCTACCACTCTCCTTACAACAGGACAAAACACACAGCTCAGATTTTAGCTGAAGAACTTAACATGACAACTGAAAGTATTTTCTCAGCAGATAGCCTAAGTGCTGGATCTGATTGTTCAAACTTATTGCCAAAGTTTAACTATTGCACGAATTCAGATGCTATCATCGTTGTTGCACACAATCCTGACATTACTATGTTTGCTGCAAAATTACTGGGCGATTCTCATTTCTCTGAGAACATTCATTTTTCTCCAGGAACAACTATAGCTTTAAATGTCGCAAAAGAAAAATTCTGCAAAGGTCAGATTCTTTGGGCGATTTCACCTGATTTTCTATCTTCGCCACAGCCTCTGTCTGTTTAAAGAAAGAATGTTGACTCTAGCCTATTTTCCATAAATCTGGAAAAACAATCCACGGGGTGTAGCGCAGCGGTAGCGCACTTGTCTGGGGGGCAAGGGGTCGCTGGTTCAAATCCAGTCACTCCGAGATTGTAATTTTCCTGCTTAAGGTAAACTCGAAGTTTTAAATCCAATATTCGTATTTGAATTCACAGAATCAATAAAAGTCTTTGAGGTATCATCTGAACCACCAGCCTCTTGTGCAATGGTGTATGTTCGATTAAAAGCATCATCAACGTTGGGAGAACCAACATTAGGTGATGGATAATCACTTGGTACATCAGCTAAGGCAACAACATCTCTAACAAAACCATTATTATCAAATAATCCATAATTTTTGTTAGTTGTAGAAAGTGCGCAAAATCCTTCTTGTTTGGTTGATCCACCAGTCCAGCCGTATTTTGCTGTGGTTAAAAATGGTGTGCTAAACTTTTGCATATAAGCTAGAGTGTAGTAAATAGGATCTGGATCAGCTCCACCGCAAGAACCATTGATGAGCGCAGAAAAAGTTCCATTGTTGATAAGAGTTTTTAAATTAGCTCGATTTACCCTTACAACTGTTCGGAAGCAAAGTTGAGATTTTTCTAGAACTTCATCTAATACAACTCGCCCAGAATCCGAAATGGATGTTGCAGAAATGGGAGCATTTTTCCATGTATAGACTTGTCTACGAAGACCATTGGTATTTGGTTTTACATGAACATATGTTTCAACAACAGTTGAAGTATTATTATCAAAGAAATTTCCATTTGGATTCAACTTAGCAAGGTTGTAGTACATCAAAGCACCTGTTTCATCTAAGTCGGTTGCTGAATTAAAATACAATTGTAAAGCAGGTGAAGCTGGACTTGTTGGATCCCAAATTTCAAATCGATTTTGAAATGTTTTATTTCCAGTGTAAGATCCAGAGGATATGGAGAAACTTTTGTTTAGTTCAATTCTAAGAGTAAAGGTTCTATTCGTTCCAATAGATTGATTTCGAAATACTTGGTCAGTATTTTGGTTGAGTATGTTACTATCTCGAATTCCGCTTAGTACATTATCTATAAAAGTAGAATTTCCACGAGCCCAGGAAGCTGATTGTCTAACAAAACCCCAATCACTTTCACCTGCCTGTAATTTAGATGATAATCGAGATGGATCTAATTGCCATGAAAAGTTGGAATGAATGTCAAACCATGGAGTTTTCTTTATTGGGATACTTAGGGTACTGAATAAAAGTATTAAAATTAAGATAGAATAGTGAAACTTTTTAAAGAGATTCATATAATCATTCCCCCCCTATTCCTGGAGGAACACAGACGGTAAAGCTTGTTTTTAATTTGCAGCCATCGCCTGGGGATGTGGCAGCGTAAAGTAACAGCAAAAGTGCATTATTTCTATTGGAGTCATCTTTCTTCTTACAATTTATGAAAAATACTAGTAACACAATAGAAGAAATAAAAAATACTTTTATGATTGACTTTGCCATAGAAGCTATTGTAATTATAAAAAAGAATTGTCAATTTATATTTTAAGATATAAAATTAGATAATATCGCATTAAATTCGCTCAATCCGCTTATTTTTCAATCAGCTTACAAAATTTTAAAAGCTATTTCGTATAATTTATATACATTCTGATCATTTAAATGTTATTATTTTCCTATTATTATGTCTTGTTGCTATAGAATTGGTCTTTTTGTTTATATTTTGATTGGTATAATTTTTGCAGGTAAAGAGGTGGATGGACAATGCTTATGTTAGGTAATTACGAAACAGAAGAATTTTATGATGAAATGTTCTTGGATTCTGGAGAAGCTCGCAATGAATACGGATTTCTTCGAAATAGAATCGAATCTCTAGGATCCAAAGAGCTTAAGAAAAGAAGTAACTCAGCTGAAAAAGCTTTAATCTCAATGGGAATTACCTTTACAGTCTATGGTGATGATGATGCAGAAGAGAGAATCATGCCCTTCGATGTTATCCCCAGAATATTAAATAAAGAAGAATGGATAGTATTAGAAAAGGGATTGAAGCAGCGTATAACTGCTCTTAATCTTTTTTTGCGAGATATTTACTCAGATCAAAAAATCATTAAAGATGGAATTATACCTAGGGAAATCATAGAATCTAGTACTGGATTTTTAAAGCAATGTATAGGTGTTCGACCAGCAAAGGATGTTTGGATTCACATTACAGGAACTGACCTTGTTAGAGATGGGGAAGGTGTAGTCTACGTTTTAGAAGATAACTTACGATGTCCATCAGGTGTCTCTTATGTCTTAGAGAATCGTGAGGTGATGAAGAGAACTTTTCCAGAACTTTTCGAAAAACTTTCAATACGACCAATATACGATTACCCTTTCCGACTTAGAAATACATTAGAATATCTTACCGATTCTCAAGATCCAGTTGTTGCGGTTTGGACGCCTGGAGTTTTCAATTCAGCTTACTATGAACATTCTTTTCTTGCTCAGAAAATGGGAGTTAGTTTAGTCGAAGGTTCGGATCTTGTTGTTGAAAATGATAAGGTATATATGAAAACTACCTATGGCTTGAAGAAAATAGATGTAATCTATAGAAGAGTTGATGATGTTTTTATGGATCCGAAAGTTTTCCGAAAAGATTCATTACTAGGTGTTCCTGGAATTTTCGAAGCATATAAAAAAGGAAATGTAGCAATCGCAAATGCTCCAGGCACTGGAGTTGCTGATGATAAAGTGATTTATACATTTGTGCCTGAGATCATAAAATACTACTTAGGTGAAGATTCAATAATTCCTAATGTTCCTACATATCTCTGTAGCCAGGGTAAAAATTTAGATTTCGTATTAGAAAATATAGGCAATTTAGTTGTGAAGGCTGCTAATGGTGCTGGTGGATATGGAATGATCATTGGGCCTAAGGCGACATCTCAAGAAATTTCCGAATTTAAAGAATTAATTAAGAAAGATCCTAGAAACTACATCGCACAACCTGTTCTTTCATTATCTAGAGTTCCTACCTTAGTCTCTGAAGATAAGATAGAAGGAAGACATGTGGATCTAAGACCATTTATACTTTTCGGAGAAGATGTTTATATTATGCCAGGCGGCTTAACTAGAGTTGCATTAAAGAAAGGTTCATTGGTCGTAAATTCCTCCCAAGGTGGTGGATCTAAAGACACATGGGTAGTGGGTTAATTAATTAAGGATATATAATATGTTAAGTAGAGTAGCAAGTACTGTCTACTGGATGAGTAGGTATATTGAGAGGGCTGAAAATTATTCTCGATTTATCGATGTAAACCATCAGTTAATGATGGATTTAAATGATGAATATCCTAATCAGTGGATGCCATTGGTTTATACAACAGGTGATGAAGAATTATTTGCAAAAAAATATGAAAATCCCTCTGTTGGAAACGTAATTCACTTTTTAACTTTTGATACAGATAATCCAAATTCGATCTTTTCCTGTATATCAACAGCTAGAGAGAATGCACGTACTGTTCGGGAAAATATTTCTACAACAATGTGGGAAGTATTGAATGAGTTTTATCTGGAAGTAAAATCTATTCGTATGGATTATTTAAGGCTTCCACCAGATGAAATAAATCTTACTACACCGTTCACTTCGTACTCAGGAAAGAATTTAAGCGATTTCTTCAGATTAGTCCGTAACAATTGTCAAATGTTCAATGGAACAACTGATTCAACAATCAATCATGATGATGTTTGGCAGTTTGCTATGATAGGAAGAAATTTGGAAAGAGCGGATAAAACTACTAGAATTTTGGATATGAAGTATTTTATTTTACTTCCAAAACTCCAAGATGTTGGCTCAACTTTAGATCTTCTTCAATGGATTTCTTTATTGAAATCAGCCAGTGCACATGAGATGTACAATAGAATTTACCCTCGAGTGAAACCGTTACATATTGCAGAGTTTATGATTCAAAACCAACAATTTCCACGATCTATTCGATTTTGTTTAGAAGGAATTGAAAAGAATGTGAAAAAGGTTTCTTCTGAGGATTCCAAAATCACTCCAAATATTGCCCAAGATACTGTTGGAAAAGCATTGAAGCATATCGATGATACTACAATGGCAGTTGTTTTTAAAGGTGGATTTCATGAATACATAGACAATGTTCAAGTTCATCTAAATGATATAGGCAATTCGTTACACGAAAGGTTCTTCAGGATATAATAATGTCAATCAAAGTCGCACTGACTCATCGTACAACTTATCAATATGATAAGGAAATTACTCTTTCTCCACATGTGATTCGCCTAAGACCAGCTCCACATTCAAGAACTCAAACACTTTCTTATTCACTGAAGGTTCTCCCTGAGGATCATTTTATCAATTGGCAGCAAGATCCTTTTGGGAATTACCAAGCTAGATTTGTTTTTCCAGAGAAAACAGATAAGTTTGAAGTAAAAGTTGATTTAATTGTTGATATGCGAGTATATAATCCCTTCGATTTTTTTATTGAAAGTTACGCAGAAGAGTTTCCATTCAAATATACTAAAGTCCTAGAGCAAGAATTAGCTCCGTATTTAAGTAAGCATGAGCCAGGTCCATTACTTACTGAATATATAAAAACTGTTGATTTAACACCTAAAATCACAATTGACTTTTTGGTAGAATTGAATCAAAAAATTGCTAACCATATAAAATATATTATCCGAATGGAACCTGGTGTTCAAACTTGCGAGACCACATTACAAAGTGAGATGGGCTCTTGTCGAGACTCTGCCTTTCTCTTAGTTCAAGTCCTTCGTCATCTTGGACTTGCTGCACGATTTGTATCTGGATATTTGATCCAATTAAAGACAGACGTGGTGCCTATTGATGGGCCTCCTGGTCCTTCTGAAGATTTTACAGATCTACATGCTTGGGCTGAGGTATTCTTGCCAGGTGCTGGTTGGGTTGGCTTGGATGCAACATCGGGACTAATGGCAGGTGAAGGACACATTCCATTGGCATGCACCCCTGAGCCAGAATCTGCTGCTGCTGTAACTGGCTTTGTAGAACAAACTAAAACTGAATTTGATTTTGAAATGGTTGTTAAGCGACTTTCCGAAAGTCCAAGAGTAACCAAGCCATATGCGGAAGATGATTGGAATAAAATTATTGAATTGGGTTATTCTATTGACGATCGAATTAAAAAGAATGATATCCAACTAACAATCGGTGGTGAACCTACTTTTGTTTCTACAGAAAACCGAGAGTCTGAAGAGTGGAACTTTGGAGCCTTGGGTGAGAATAAATTTAAAATTTCTGAAAAATTGATTCGTGATTTAGAGAGTCAATTCTCAAAAGATGCATTGCTGCAATATTGCCAAGGGAAATGGTATCCTGGAGAATTAATTCCTCGATGGTCATTGAATTGCTATTGGAGAAAAGATGGAGAGCCTCTATGGAAAAATCCAGATTTACTTGCTAACGATACTACTCCAAAAGGATATGGAATCGCAGAAGCTGGTATTTTCTCAAAAGCATTGGCAGAAGAACTTAGAATCAGTTCTAATTTTTTATTACCTACTTATGAGGATATAGTCTACTATCTTTGGAAAGAAGGTAATTTTCCAGACGATATCGAAGAAAAAATAAAACAGTTCAATGCGTACGAAAAATCCGAAAGGGGAAAACTACTCCATGTCCTCGAGAAAGGACTAACAGAAGTTGTTGGGTATGTTCTTCCTTTAGAATATGACTTTGTTGATGATAGATGGATTTCTAATCAATGGACTTTTGGAAGAAAGAAATGTTATCTTGTTCCTGGTGATTCACCTATTGGATTTAGATTACCACTTGATTCAATTAACGGCAAATTTGTTCCGCAAATACCAGAAGATCCCTTTAATAAAAAAGGGAATCTTCCATCTAGGAGAGAATTAGAGAGTAAACGAAATAAGCATTCCATCTATGACAAGCCCATACCAGAGATCAGATCCAAATCTGCTTTATGTATCGAGCCAAGAAAAGGGAACCTAAGAGTTTTTCTACCTCCACTTTTTAATCTTGAGACATTTTTAGAACTGATAGTAGCTATTGAGCAGACTTGTGAAAAAACAGGTTTGTCAATTATCATAGAAGGTTATGATCCGAGCCGTGACACGAGACTTGAGAGATTTCAAATAACGCCAGATCCAGGTGTAATTGAAGTCAATCTTCATCCTTCCAGTAGCTTTAAAGAAATTTTAGAAAAAACAGAAATTATTTATGATTCAGCTGAGAAACTCAAGCTTACTGCCGAAAAGTTTATGTTAGATGGCAGACATTCTGGTACAGGTGGGGGAAATCATATAACCGTAGGGGCTTCTACGCCAGCAGAAAGTCCATTTCTTAAAAGACCTGATTTACTGAGAAGTATAGTTGCTTATTGGCAAAATCATCCAGGTCTTTCCTATCTATTTTCTGGACTTTTCATTGGACCTACTTCTCAATCACCAAGAATAGATGAAGCAAGAATGGATTCCTTACACGAATTAAATATTGCATTCCAACAAATTGATGGTAAGGAAAATGTTTCTCCTTGGTTAGTAGATAGACTATTTAGAAATATCCTTGTTGATATTACAGGGAATACACATCGTACCGAAATTTCTATAGATAAACTTTTCGATCCTGGTTCGGCATCAGGTAGACAAGGTTTGGTGGAGTTTAGAGCATTTGAGATGCCTCCTCATTTTAAAATGAGTGTAGTTCAGCAAGAGTTAGTCTTAGCTATTCTGGCAATGTTCTGGGAAAAACCTTATAAGAGAAAGCCGATTCATTGGAATACTAGCCTACATGATAAATTTCTATTACCTCATTTCGTTTGGACAGATTTTTCTGAAGTCCTGAGTGATTTGAGAGAAAATGGTTTTGCATTTGAAGATAGATACTTTGATCCCTTCTTTGAGTTTAGATTTCCAGAATATGGAAAGTTAGAAGTAAATGGAATCCAACTAAAGATTCGTATGGCATTAGAGCCTTGGAATGTTATGGGGGAAGAGACTAGTTCGTTTGGAACATCCAGGTCAGTAGATGCTGCTGTTGAAAGAATGGAACTTAAAGCATATGGATTAAATAGCGATAGATATATGATATCTTGCAATGGCTTTCAATTGCCTTTGCAATCTACGCATAACATAAATGAATATGTTGCTGGAGTCCGATTCAAAGCTTGGAATCCAACATTTACTTTGCATCCGAATCTAAAAGCGCAACAAGATTTGATTTTTGATATTTATGATACTTGGAACCAACGTTCTATTGGCGGCTGTACCTACCATGTTTCCCATCCAGGCGGAAGGTCTTATGAAACTTTTCCTGTAAATTCTTTTGAAGCAGAATCTAGAAGAATCAATCGATTTTGGACTCATGGTCATAATGCTGATAAGTCACCCCAGGTTGTTCCAAGAAAAGTCGAAAATTCGAGTTTTCCGTGCACTTTAGATTTACGAATGTTGTAGGATAGAAAACTTAGTGATTGTGGGAAACTCCTTGGAACTTGAAAGTATATTAAAATCCTATAATGCTTCCTCGGAAATATATGATGAATTATTAAATCCAGATGGAACTGTTCGTTCCAAGTATTCTTTTATCCTCAAATCCTTTCAAGAAATGGGTTCTCATGAGCTCAATAAGCGTAAAATGGACGCAGATCGCATTTTGCAAGAGAATGGGGTTACGTATAACATTTACGGGGATAATGAAAAACAAGAAAGAAACTGGTCTCTTGATCTATTCCCAGTATTAGTAGAAAGCAGTGATTGGCGAAAATTAGAGCGAGGCTTAGACCAAAGAGCTGAATTGCTCGATTCTATTCTGAAAGATGTTTATGGTTCTCGACGTTTGGTCTTAGAAAAAAGAATTCCTTCTGAACTAGTTTTTGGTAGCCCTGGATTTTTGCGGCCTTGTAACGGTATGTTTAGCACTATCGGTTTATCCTTTTTTGCCTGTGACCTTGTTCGAGACAAAGATGGTGAGTTTTACGTCATTAATGATCGAATCCAGGCGCCATCTGGATCAGGTTATTCTCTTGAAAATAGGATCGTACTATCTAGAATCTTTCCAAGTATTTATAGAGATTCTAATGTTCACAGAGTTGCTTCTTATTATCGTTCCTTAAGAAAAAACCTTCATAATTTATCGGGCGTTAAGGGAAGAGATCCAGTTGTTGTGCTTTTGACTCCAGGGCCAGGTAACGAAACCTTTTTCGAACATGCATATTTGGCGTCTTATTTGGGTTATACTCTAGTGCAAGGCGAAGACCTTACCGTTAGAGGAAATCATGTATACATGAAGACAGTTGAAGGTCTTCAAATGGTAGATCTTATACTCAAACGAGTTGATGATAATTTTATGGACGCCTTGGAACTTAAGGGCGATTCTTTGTTAGGTGTACCGGGTTTATTGGAAGTTATAAGATCGGGAAATGTCCAAGTAGCCAATCCGATTGGCTCATCTATTTTAGAAAATAGGGCTTTTACACCTTTCATGAATGAGTTATGTCGTTTTTATCTTGGAGAAGAATTAATTCTACCAACTGTACCTAGCTATTGGTTAGGCGATAAAGATTCATTTGAAAAAGTAAAATCAAGATTGAATCAATTTATTATCAAACCAGTATTTCCTAATTCTAACGAGCATAGCTACTGGGTTGGAAATTTATCTGAAGAAGAAGTTCATAAGCTTACTCAAAAAATCAATAAAAGCCCTAATTCTTGGATTGCTCAAGAAATACTTCCATATTCTACAATTCCAATTTTAACAAATGATGGATTGGTTCCAGGCAGAGCAATTTATCGAACATTCACAACGGCATCTGACAATGGATTTCAAATTATGCCAGGTGGTTTAGTTAGAGTAACAACAGATCTAAATGAAATATTTATTACTAGCCAAAGAGGTGCTTTTAGTAAAGATCTATGGATTCTTGCTTCAGAATCTCAGAAAGAAGAATCACTTCCTACCTCAACCCAAGAAAAAATTGAAATTTCTAGAGCAGCTGTTGGAGTTCCAAGTAGAGTTGCGGACAATCTTTTCTGGTTTGCAAGATATTCTGAGCGATCTGAAAATAACGCAAGAATATTAAGAGAAGCAATAAATGGTATATTAAAATTTGAAGATGGTTTTGAACTTAATTCATTACATGGTTTACTTCAACTTCTAACTCACTTAACTTCTACATACCCAGGTTTCATAGGAGATGATTCAAAAGAATTACTTTCTAATCCATTTTCTGAAATCCAAAGATTAATGTACAACCCGACTTACCAAGGTAGTATGGTTTATAATATTAATTCCTTAGCAAGTTCAGCAAAAAATGTTAGAGATAGACTTTCCGACGATACTAGAAAAATTATTAAATTATTAGAATCGCGGAGTAGCGTTTCCTCCTTTTCTTATGATACTATGTTAGAAGATATTTTTCAAAATTTGATACATCTATCTTCTCTTACTGGGCTAGCTTTCGAAAATCTCAGTAGAGAATCAGGATGGTATTTTGTAGAAATAGGCAAAAGACTTGAAAGATCACTAAACCTAATTAGAGTCATGCAGAATCTAATTAGTTTGAATTTACATTATGATAAAAATGCGCTTGAAAGTGTTTTGAATTTTAACGATATTCGTATAACATACAAAAGACGATATCGCTATAAAATGGAATTGGAACCCGTATTTGATATCTTACTTTTTGATGATACTAATCCAAGGTCTCTTAACTTTCAAATAAATGAGCTTTATGAGAATATCAAATACTTACCGAATAAGGATCCTAAAAAATTCTATCCTGAAGATAGACAGGTTCTGGAAATATATACATCTTTTAAATTAAAAGATATGTTTTTGTTTTTGAATAATGGTAATCTATTAGAATTAGAATTCCAAGATTGGATTACAGACATACAGATGAAGTTAAGAAATCTATCTTCGATCGTTTCTGATAGATACTTCAATTATACTGAGAACCAAAGATTATTAGGAGAAAGTTTTAGTGCCTAATTATAGAATTATTCATAAAACGATTTATACATATGCAGATTTTGTATCCCATTGCTTGAATTTGGCGCATATGTATCCATTAAATAATGCTCATCAAGAATGTTATAGAACATTTATTGATGTTAAGCCAAGACCTTCTGTTTCTTCCTTTAGAAAAGATTACTTTGGTAATAATTTATTTTTCTTTGCCATTGAAGATTCTCATAATCAATTAGAAGTTACTGTTGAATCTTCAGTTAAGACAAATGTTCCAATATATTCTTTGTTTTCTAGATCTTGCCCTTGGCAAGATGTTTGGGATCGTCTTGAATCTTCCAAATCCAGAGCAGATATAGAGGCAATTGAATATACTTTGCCTTCATCCTACGCACCATATAACTCTCATTTTGCGGAATATGCGATGAAATCATTCCTTCCAGGTAAATCCATTTTGGAAGCTGTATTTGATTTTACTTTGAGAATTTTTCAAGAATTTAAGTTTGATGCAAAAGCTACAACAATTGTTACACCTTTAGAACAAGTTTTTGCACAGAAAAAAGGGGTGTGTCAAGATTTTACCCACTTCGCTATTTCTGCTTTGAGAAGTATAAAAATTCCAGCTCGTTATGTCAGTGGGTATATAGAGACACATCCACCAGCAGGACAAGAAAAATTACAAGGATCTGATGCGACTCATGCCTGGGTATCTGTATATTGTCCCGATCAAGGTTGGGTAGATTTTGATCCAACAAATGGCAAATTCATAACTGATGAGTATATTATGACCTCAGTTGGACGTGACTACTCAGACGTATCACCGCTTAAAGGTATACTTTATGGCGGTGGAAAGCATAAATTAAAAGTGGAAGTTGATGTACTACGCGAAGATTATTAACAATTAAATCTATTTTACGATTTAATCTGGAAGAAACCAATTTTTTCTTTTAATGTTTCCGCAAGATTCGATAGACTATTAGACGTGGCTGTCATTTCTTCTAATCCAGCTGCATTGGATTGCGTTAAATCATTGATGTTATAAATAGCCTCAGCTACTTCATTGATTGCAAGTTTCTGTTCTTCCATAGAAGTTCGGATTGCTTGAGAAATTTCATTTACCGAGTTTACTTCCTCATTAACTTGATCGTTGATTTTCAATTGACCTTTAGTTTCTAATTGAAGTTCGTTAGTTAATATATCAAAAGAAGAAATACTTTTTATAATATTTTGAATTAGAAGAATAGTTGATTCTATTATTCCCATTCCAGTTTCTATATCTTTCTCATTTGTTTGAATTAATGCACCTATGTCTTTAATTGACTCAGCTGTTTTGTCTGCTAACTTTCCTATTTCATCAGCAACTACTGCAAATCCTTTTCCATAATTGCCTGCTCTTGCAGCTTCAATAGCTGCATTTAATGCAAGTAAGTTGATTTGTTCAGATATTGATGTAATTATTTCAATAACTGAAATAATTTCTTTGGATGAATCTCCAATTCGAACAATACTATCTTGCATTTGATCTAAAGACTTTTGACCTTTGTTTGCTTCCTGCGTTATCACCTTAACCTGATTAGATGCTCCTTCCGAGCTAGACTCAAAAGCCGTTAGGAATTGAAAAAAGCGGAACCCGTCCATAATATAGTTTTGGACAACAAAATCATAAAGGGGTT
>JAACWH010000081.1 GCA_009991425.1 Leptospira sp. | reverse complement strand
AGAGTATAGATAAACGGAGCTACTGCGGAGCCCTGCGTCAATACTATCAATGCGCCAAGAAGTACTAAAATAAGTATAATTGGTGCTAACCAAAATTTCTTTCTTATCTTTAGAAAATCCCATAAATCTTTTATTAATTCACCCATAAAATCTCCTAACTAAAAAGGTCTTTCCATATGTTTGATTTCTACCTGATTCGAAATCTTTCTGTAGCTTACTTCATTTTCATGTAATTTTAATCCAAGAGAATCTTTGCCTATGAGTCTTCTGATCAAACCAAATGGTGCAAACATCACAAAAAATATCACACTTAAAATGATTCTTGTATTTATAAAACCTAATACTTCTCCAATCTTCATCCACAGGAGATACGGATATTTCAAGACAATAGGAAGAATGAGTGCAAGAAAGATTAAGATACCTCCAGCAGCAGTAAAATAAAGATTTAGTTGGTTATTCTTCCAATAGGGTAGAGCAAGTCCGAAAATAATTAATAAGACCGAACCAACAATTAGTCCAAAACTTCTATAATCTTTATTGCTATGGGTTTGAATTTCGTTTTTCATAATATTTTGAATCAAAATTATAATTCAGTCTTTTATTCGGGACTGACTCTAAATCAATCTAATTCAAACTCCTCTTTCCAAGATTCGTCTTTCTCCCAAACTGGTTGATCCTTTTTGGAAAGTAAAAAATTCTCCAAAACAAGATAATCCATTTCAGTTCTCATAAAACATCGATAAGCATCTTCGGGAGTATTAACAATAGGTTCCCCACGAACATTGAAAGAAGTATTAACGAGTACGGCACAATTCGTTTTTGCATCAAAAGCTTTCAAAAGTCTATAGAATTTTGGATTCGTACTTTCATGAACAGTCTGTATTCTAGCAGAGTAATCTACGTGTGTGATTGCTGGTAAAGTAGATCTTGGAATATTTAATTTTTCAATTCCGAATAGCTTATCTTGTTCAGCTGTCATCTCTATTCTATGATCTTTCTTAACTGGAGCAACAATCAACATGTAAGGACTGGGAGAATCTATTTCGAAATAGTCTTTTACTTTTTCAGCTAAAACAGCTGGCGCAAAAGGTCGGAATGATTCTCTATACTTTATCTTAAGGTTCATTGTTGATTGCATTTTAGAATTTCTTGGATCACCAATGATAGATCTAGCTCCTAATGCTCGTGGTCCAAATTCCATTCTACCCTGAAAATAACCAACAACTGCTCCATCCGCCAAAACTTCTGCCAGACGAGTACTAATTGTATCATCATTTAATTCTTCATACTTTGCATTTTGTTCAGTTAAGCTCTTGAGAATTTCATCACGAGAATATTCTGGCCCTAAGTAAGAACCTTTAATAGAACCAGTTAGATCTTTTGCAGGAGTTCTTGGATTATTGTTGTACTCATACCATGCCGAAAGTGCCGCACCTAATCCACCTCCTGCATCACCAGCAGCAGGTTGGATAAAAATATCTTTAAAAATACCTTGTTCTAAAATCTTTCCATTAGCTACACAATTCAATGCAACTCCACCTGCCATACATAAGTAATCGGTTTGTGTTTCTTTTTGAATAGTTCGACAGATCTTTATCATAACTTCTTCAGTTACTTCTTGAACTGATCTAGCAAGATCCATTTCTCTCTGTGTCAAAGTTGACTCAGCTTTACGAGGAGGACCTCCAAATAATTTATGAAACTTTGAATTAGTCATGGTAAGTCCCACAGCATAATTAAAATATTTCATATTCAAGCGGAAAGTTCCATCTTCTTTAACGTCAATTAAATATTTATAAATTAAATCTTTGTATTTAGGTTCACCATAAGGAGCAAGCCCCATAACCTTATACTCGCCAGAATTTACTTTGAAACCAGTGTAATAAGTGAATGCAGAATAAAGAAGCCCTAAGGAATGAGGAAAATCAATCTGCCATAATGGCTTTAAAGAATTTCCTTCACCTAACCATACTGAACTAGTTGCCCATTCGCCCACTCCATCCATGCATAGAACTGCTGCCTTCTCAAATGGACTAACTAAAAAAGTAGATGCAGCATGAGCCTGATGGTGTTCAGTAAATAGTAATTTTGGTATTGGTTTACCTGGACCTGAAAGTTTTTGGAATTCTTTCTTTAAGGTTGATTTAAGAAATAATTTTTCTTTTATCCAAACTGGCATCGCAGCAAAGAAAGAAATCAATCCTCTTGGTGCATAAGATAGATATGTCTCAAGTAGCCTTTCAAATTTTACTAAAGGCTTGTCATAGAATACTACTTCTGATACGTCTGAAAAAGAAACATTTGCTTCTTTAAGACAATATTGAATAGCATTGGAAGGGAATTTTGAGTCGTGCTTCTTACGTGTAAATCGCTCTTCCTGAGCCGCTGCTACGATTTCACCATCTTGGATCAAAGCTGCGGCGCTATCGTGGTAGTAAGCTGAGATTCCTATGATAACTTTTGACATTAGAACCAGATAAATAGATCAAATAGAAAAATCAAATTCTATTCTTATTCATTAGAATAGGGAATGCTATCGTTTTTTAGCAGATCTATGAATTCTTTTTCGTTTACCAATTGTATTCCCAAATCCTCCGCCTTACTTAACTTAGATCCTGCTCCTTCTCCGTAAAGCAAATGTGTTGTTTTAGATGATATGGAAGTTACTTTACGTCCGCCATGTCTAACAATCAAATCCATAGCCTTATCTCTTGGTTGGAAATTTTCAAAGCTTCCTGTTACACACCATGCCTGTCCTTCAAATATGCGAATATCTGATTTTTCGACAA
>JAACWH010000011.1 GCA_009991425.1 Leptospira sp. | reverse complement strand
ATTGTCTTAACAGTCTTAAAAGTAATCAAAAGATCTAGCCAAAATGAGAAATTCTTAATATAATAAAAATCGTATTCTAGTTTTATCTTCATTCCGTCTACTTCTGCCGCATAGCCTTGTTCCACTTGCGCCCAGCCAGAAAGTCCCGGTCTAACAACATGCCTATAAGCAAAGAAAGGAACATCTTTTTCATACCATTTAGAAAGTTCATAAGATTCTGGCCTAGGTCCTATAAATGACATCTGACCAAGAAGTATATTAAAGACTTGAGGAAGCTCATCTATACGAAATTTACGAATTACATTACCTATTTTGGTAATCCGCGGATCGCTTCCTTCTTTAGTGAATCCAGAACCTTTTTTGTCTATATACATGGAACGAAATTTAAACATTTTAAAAGTCTTGCCACGGAATCCCATTCTTTCTTGAATAAATAAAATAGACCCAGGTGATTCTAACCGAATGCAAAATGCTAAAATTAAAAATAATGGTAGTAAAATAGGAATTACAAGAATTGTTGTTAGAAGATCAATAATTCTTTTAATTTTCTCATAAGATGAGGATGGCAAAAGACTGCCAAACTCATTTTCCGATAAATGATCTATTTTAACCCTTCCTAGTAAGGATTCGCGAATTCTCTTAATACTATAAACTGGGATTCTTGAAAGTGTGCAATGCGCCAAGAATTTTTCCCATTCTGGTGTGAGTTTTTTATTATTGAAATCAGCAAGAATAGCATTGAACCGTTGATCAGCAATATCAGGATTTTTTAAAACTTCAAAAAGTGCTCCATGAGCTGAATCTAATTCATTTATTTCTCCAAAAGGAAGAAGAGCATATCTTACTATTCTGTACCTTTTCCCAATGAAAAATCCCATATAGCACCATATAAGAGTTACTATATAACTAACTATAAATACTTGGATTGAATAGGATGTACGAAAAAATAAAATAAAAACAATAGGAATTACAAAACAAATTGTTGTAATTGGAAGTACATAACCTACAGATTGAGAACCTGGTAATCGAAACAAATTTCGTAAAGCAAGCGTAGAAATTAAAAAAGAAATTATACAAGTTATCAGAGAAGTAAAAATATTAGGATCTTCTAATTTCCAGAATTCTAATCCCCAAATGGGAATAGCTGAAAATGAAATTAATACAAAAATACCCAATAAAAACTGAAAAAGGTAACTCAAAATTATTTGTTCAAACCATCTTGAATGTCTTCTTGTGTATTCGGGAGTTGGATTCATAAATTAATAGAATAAGATATTTAAGGAGATTTAAAAATACTTAAAGAAATTTTATAATATTTTCTACAGCTGAATTCGCAGAAAATTTTTCCAATAGTAGTCGATTCGCATTTTTTCCTATAGCTATTCGATGATTCGTATTGAGTAATTTGATGGCGGATTCATACATTTTATTATGTTCACCACTTATAGAGATATAACCAGCTTCATAGTCATGAATCGTCTTCATCAAATCATTCCCCTTATTTACACAACCTAATATAGGTTTGGATGCTTGCATATAGCCTAAAAGTTTACCTGGAAAATTGTGAGATTTATGATCAGGATGAAGACTAAATAAACCGATATCAATTTCATCAAGAAGATGTTTAAACTCGGATTGAGAAATAGAAGGAAGGTATAAAGAATTAGAAAGTTTTTTTTCTTTAATTGTTTTTTGAACTAAATCGGTTTCATCTCCAGATCCAATAAACAAAAAGAAAGCATTAGAATAAGATTTCTCCATACTTTCAGCTAAAAATAAAAGATTTTTCATATCTTGCGCATGCCCAATATTACCCCCATAGAAAAAAAGTATTTTGTTTTGGAGATTCCATTTTGATCTAAAGTTGAACTTGTTGTTATTTAATAAATTATTAGGATTCGTATCCGCCCAATTGTATAATAATTCTACTTTATTCTTTAAATTTGGAAAATAGTGTAAAAATAAATCAATGTTACCTGGAGATTGAATTCCTATTTTATCGGCTGCTTTATAATTTTTCTTTTCAAAGTATCGAAAGAATTTTGTTATTAGTGATTTTTCTGAAATCAGTCCACTATCAATAGCCCACTGTGGAAAAAAATCTCTTAATATTAAATACGATTTTATTCTATACTTATTTTTAAGTTTAGTAACTATAGCAGACCAAAAGATCGAAGGAGAATAATAAACAACCAAATCATAATTCTGTGATTTTAAATATACTTTTGCATATTTCCATGCACGGTATGGCAAAAGAAATTCATTGATCAAACGAACAATTTTGTTAATATTCTTAATTCTACCTGATGGAAAACGAATCACAGGAACAGATTCAAAATTTTCTAATTTGAATTCAGATTTTCGAATAATTAAATTTCCATAATTTTTATTTGTGTCAGGAACTAGCATTGTAACCAGATGCTCCTGATGCATGAATTCTAAAGCTAACTCATGCATCATTTTTGCCGCTACTTTTGTACTATGTGGCAAATAATCATCTACAATAAGTAGGATGTTCAATTTAATATTATTTATGCCAGACTGTGCGATTGATGTATCCTGTATAACTTTGAATAATTCTTACTATTTTCATTGAGACATTGTCAACATCGTAATCTGGTATTACTCTAGGTCTAATCCCACGTTCAAATTGTGATGTTACGATTTGAATGGCTTCTATAACTCCTTCTTTTTGTAAACCTGACATGATTAATGTTCCAACATCCATACCCTCAGGTCTTTCATGAGCTTGGCGGATAGTAATTGCAGGGAAGCTTAAAAGTGAGGATTCCTCAGTTATAGTTCCGCTATCAGAAATAACGCAATAAGCATTTTTTTGCAATTGAATATAATCAAATAAACCTAGGGACTTCATGATTTCTATCAAAGGATTAATCTTTTCTTTAGGTAGAGTTTCTAATTTCTTTTTTGTTCTAGGATGGGTTGAAAAGATTATTTTCTTTTTATAGTGGTTCGCTATTTCATTTAACGATTCAATTAAATTATAAAAGTTAATCTCATCATCAACGTTTTCTTCTCTATGAATACTACAAACAAAAAAATTTGATTTTTCTATTTGAAGCTTACTAAGTACATCAGAATTTTCTATTTGAGTTTTATAATGATTTAATACCTCTTTCATACAAGATCCAGTCTTAATTACTGTTTCTGGTTTCAAGCCCTCATTCAAAAGGTAATCTCTTGCCTGTTCTGTTAGAGGCAGATTAATATCACTTAAATGATCTACTACCTTTCGATTCAACTCTTCTGGTACTCTTTGATCGAAACATCGATTACCTGCTTCCATATGAAAGATAGGGATTTTTCTTCTTTTTGCAGAGATTACACATAAACAACTATTTGTATCGCCGTAAATTAATAATGCATCGGGTTTTTCCTTTTCAAATACTTCATCAGACTTAGATATTACATTCCCTATAGTCTCTGCTGTGGTTTTTCCAACTGAATTTAAAAAGATATCTGGTTTACGAATTTCCATTTGCTCAAAAAAGATTTGATTCAATTCGTAATCATAGTTCTGACCTGTGTGAACTATGATCATTTTCATGTTCTTTTCAATTTCAGCCATAACACGACTTAATTTTATAATCTCAGGTCTGGTTCCGACTACTACCATTACTTTAAGCATTGAGTTCTTCCTGAATATAATCTAATTTTAATAATAAAGATTTAATTTCTTCTACATTTAATCTTTGTGTATTATGAGAAGTATAGTCTTCCAAATCTGATAACTTTTCTTCTCCTTCAATAAAATATTTATTATAATTTAAATCTCTGTTATCTGCTGGAATGCGAAAATATCTTCCCATATTTTCAGATTTAGCCATTTCTTCTCTCGAAATGAGAGACTCATAAAGCTTTTCACCGTGTCTAGTTCCAATAACACGAATAGAATTATTTTTTTGAAACAATTCTTGGAGAGCATGAGCTAAATCTCCAACTGTCGAAGCAGGTGCCTTCTGGATAAATAAGTCTCCTTGTTTTGCATGCTCAAATGCATGTATAACCAAATCTACAGAATCTTCTAAAGACATAAGAAAACGAGTCATTTCAGGATCGGTTAAAGTAAGATTTTGATCTGATTTTAATTGATTTACAAACAAGGGTATTACGGATCCTCGCGATGCCATTACATTTCCATATCTTGTTGCACATAAAATAGTCCCGCCTTCAGGAATTTGTCTTGACTTGGCAACCATAACTTTTTCCGCCATAGCCTTGGATATTCCCATTGCATTAATTGGATAGACTGCCTTGTCAGTACTTAAAATTACAACCCTTTTCACTTGGTTCCTAATAGATGCAGAAATAAGGTTATCTGTTCCAATAACATTAGTCTTCAATGCTTCCATTGGATAAAACTCACATGATGGAACCTGTTTCAAGGCAGCAGCATGAAATACATAATCAACACCGACGAGAGCGGAAGAGATACTATCATAATCTCTAACATCTCCAATATAAAATTTTAATTTATCATTATTAAGAGCAATCCGCATGTCTTCTTGCTTTTTTTCATCACGGCTGAATACACGGATTTCTTTCACATTAGTATTTAAGAATCTTTTGAGGACTGTATTCCCAAAAGAGCCTGTTCCACCCGTTATTAGAAGTATTTTATTGTCGAACATGTTCATTTCCATAGAATTTATCATAATAATCTTTCATTTCTAAAATTAACTGTTTCCATTCGGGTGGGCTGTATCCAAAATCCTCTTGAAATTTTTCGGCATTCAAAGATCGATCCATCTGAAAGGAGTCAGTTGGAACAATCTTGGTGTCCTTACCATAAATTTCTTTTATCAATATGAGAAGATCATATTTTGTTATAGGATTTACTGCCAGCTGATACAACCCATAAAATTCTCTATTTGGTATTATATGGTTATGAATTACCTTTGCTATTTCCATTGTGGTCAAACCAGAGAAAATAGCCTTTTTGTAACCATTTACTTGTTCAGTCTGGCTCAAAAACCAATTAACAAGTGAGTGACTTGAGTGCAACTCATGACCAATTAAAGAAGTTCGCAGCGTTAGGACATGAGGTTTATCTTTCACCTCGCCCAACTCTTTAGATTTGCCATACAAGTCATCGGCGTTAGGTTTGTCCAATTCGGAATAATTTCCTTTTTTTCCATCGAAAACACAATCAGTGCTTATATGTATCAATTTAGCCTTAAATCTTTCGGCTAATTCTGAAAGACGGTGAGGCAATAGTGAATTGACCGGAATTAAATATAATGGGTCATTCGCGACATCTAACTGTTTAATAATTCCAATGCAATTGATAATTATATTCGGATTTATGTGTGAAATTGCTTGAGAAAGTTGGCCCGAATTTAATACATCAATATTAAACAATAAGTTATTTGGATTTGGAAAGGCTTTTGAAATAAATTGCGTTAGTTTCCCCTGTCGCAGAGTTCCGAATACCTCGTGTCCAAATTCAGGGAGTAAACGAAACAAAGTGCTACCTAGCATTCCACTGGCACCGAGTATTAAAATTTTTAGATTTGTATTCAAGAAATTATATATATGAAATGTTTAATTTTGATTTTTCGAATTATAAATATCTTTCTTTCCCAGGCCCTTAGGAAAAACATATCGAATCAATTTACGTATATTGTTATCCAAAAAATATTGGAACGCTTTGATTTTCTCTTCTGGTCTAGCCGAAAAACTTGTCACATGAAAATAATTATAATCTAAAGGGGATGATTTAGAAAAATAATAATTTGATATACAATTGCGCACCTTTTCAACTCGAACTTTATTCACAGAATGCCATGACCATGGATTGGTTTCCATTAATACTAGACGGTTGAATTTTGATTCAATAGTAATATGTTTATTTACAGTTTTATTCCATAATTCTAAATTTCCGCCATTTTCAAGTTTCCACTCTTTTGAAACATAATACAATAAATTCAATGTTCTGTACATCGTTCGATCACCATCATGAGAATTGTCGATATGTGGGTTTAGAAAACTATTCTTTACCATTATACTTAATCCACCGGCATACAGAGTTGGATCAGCAATCTGATTAGGAATTCCTGTAATTTCACTAATTATCTTGATTACTTCTTCATTTTGAATCGCAAATGTTATGTCCTTCAATATAGGATCAAAATTATCAAACGATTTAGAGGTAAATTTATCCTCTTTAAAACTCTTTAAATGCCTCATCGACTCATATCGAGGGAAGGCAATAGAAATTTTGTCTACAATTTCATTAGGTAACAATTCATCTATGTAACAGTAACGAACGCCAATTTTGTTAATTGATAATTCAAAATTTTTTTTTATTTGAATTTTATTTTTTAGTAATTTATCAACTATTAATTTCGATAACATTTCACTCATTTTAACCAACCAAATATCCTACTTTATTTTTTTTGGCTATATACGGTAGAGTAAAAAAAATGAAATGTTTCATTAGCACACTTCTCCCATGAAAAATTTTTGGACTGTTCAAAAGCATCTTGTGATAATTTCCTTCTTAACTCTTTATTTTCTATCAAATTCTTTACTTTTTGTGCAATCTCATCTGAATTCTCTGGATTGAAATAGACTCCAGATTTGCCTAAAAGTTCTGGCATCGCGGAAAGAGAACTGCACACTATAGGAAGACCAGAAGCCATCGCTTCAGTTAGTATTTGGCCAAATGTCTCACAAGAAGAAGCGAAAATAAATAAATCTGCTTGCAGATACAATTTTTGTATATCTTCGTAAGAAATTTTTTCGTAATGTCTTACGATTAATCCAGTTTTATCTGAAACCTGAATAGAATTCTGTAATTTTTTTGAGGCTGATTTCTCGATTAAATCTCCTACAAGAATTAATTCTAATGGAATATTTTCCTTTTTTAAAATGGACATTGCTTCCACAACTTTCCACTGGTGTTTATATTCACCTATAAATGAAACATATAATATTTTGGATGGGGATTCCGAAATAAAATCTGAATATGATCTTTGAACACGAGGAGCGTTAAAGAACTTCAAATTAATTCCATGATTGATTATTGTTGTTTTGGAAATATTAATCGAAAATTGATCTAAAACTTTTTTGCGAGCATAGTTTGTCAAAAATATAATTCCATCTGCCCGCCCAAAAGTTCTTGATTGTATGATCCTAAGAAGAAACAATCTTAACGTTTCTTTCGAAAAACCATACCTCAAAATTTCTTTTAATTCAAAAGGAAGTAAATTTTGATTCATGGTTACAAAAGGAATAAATTTACCCGAAAAACTTCCTCCCGGAATAAAGAGTAAATTGCACTTTGATTTGGTGGAAACTTCACTTAATTTAAACTTCTGCCAAAAGATACGATGGAATAGTGACTTATCGAGAAAAGATACGGCTTCTTTTTTTAACCATGGTTTTTCATCCAATTTGGCTAATGTTTCTGAACCGCCCCAAACGATTACTTTCTCGAAATCAAACTTTTTTGGTTCTGCAGCTCGAAGTAACTCGACCAAATGAGTTACTCCTCCTCCACCTCGAATATTAGATGCATCTATCCCTAGAATCATTATTTAATTTTAAAAAGGAATAATAATCTTCCGAGTTCGAAAAAAAAATCATACTTTAATTTTTTTCTTACCATATTTAAAGATGAGCTAACAAAGGTTGCTATATAGAATCGTAATACACTTAATTCAGGATTTTGCTGAACAAAATTCAAAGTCCACTTAGAAAGAATAATTCCCCTCTGAAAAGCTTCCGAAACAGATTTATAGACTAGTTTATCATCATGTATAACTTTTGCATTTTTACATATCCAAAGTTTGTTATTTTTTCCTATTGGATAACTAAAAATTAAATCCTCACAAGGTGACCAAATAGAATCCTCGCTTTTTTTGTGGATTCCCTGTATTAACTTCTCTTGGAGCCAAAGTGTTGCTCCCCCATTCAACCATTTTGTTTGTATGTCTGATTCAACATTTACAAGAGATGTAGTGTAGCCACTAGAAAGGACATATCCAGGAGATTTTGAACTTAAATAAAAAATTTGTTTTAGTTTTGAATATTTATGCTGTGACATATTTTCAATATTAAAACCGACTCCAACAGTAATTTCATCTTTAGTATTCCAAAATTCTAATATTTCCAATAACGCATTGGGACGTAAAATTATATCATCATCTAGTGTTGCTACCAGTTTTGTTCTATTATCTAATTTAGAAACACCCAGTTTTCTTTGCCGAATTTGTCCTGAAATTTCCGAATGATAGTATTCTATTGGTAATTTACTTTTATAAGGATCCAAAATAGTATTAATATTTTCACCACTTCCTACTATAATTACCCTCCCTACCATTGTTGACTGAGAAATAAGTGAATCAATTAGGTTTACTATTTTATGAGGTCGATCCTTAGTTGGAATTAGAATACAGATGTCTGTTGAGTAGTATTTTTCCATAGTTCATTCACTCATTTCTAATCTGAATCCCATCGAGAAATTCATTTAAAAAACCTTTTTCTCTCAAAATTAAATCAACCACTTCGCGAACTGCTCCGTTGCCGCCAGATGACGAAAGAACTAAATTTGATCTTGCCTTTACAAGTGGATGTGCATCAGCTGGAACTACAAATAGTTCCACATCAGGCAATACCGTAAGATCATTTAAGTCATCTCCAACAAACATCGTTTCTGTTGAATCTACATTTAACTTAGTCTGAATAGATTTTATTAAATTTCGTTTCTCGGTTATGCTTGTATAACAGTGATTAATTTCTAAACTTTTTGCCCTTACATGAATTATTTTGGAGCTATTTCCACTTACAATTGCAACTTCTAAATGTTTTTGAATTAATTTAATTCCGAGCCCATCTTTTACATCGAAAACTTTAAAACATTCTCCAGATTCATTGTAATAGAGTTTTCCATCGGTCAAAACTCCGTCAACATCGAGAATTAATAATTTTAGATTTTTTAATTTTTCAACTATATCAATATTCAGTTTATTTTCCCCAAAGTATCTTCAAATTCCTTCATAGAAAATGGCGAAAGATAATTATCTAAGTAATCGCGTAAATTTTTTCGCTGCTTTTTTACGTTCAATTGATCCAATTTCTTAAAATAATTTACTTTCGTGAGAAATTCTTCTGGCCTAGAAAAACTTTGTTTTAAAAATTTTATGTCTGATAGCGGATCATCATTTAACCACCAATTATCTTTATAATGTATTATAGGAATTCCCATATACGCTGCGGTAAAAACTGCAGTTGTGCCTTTATAGACAACGACATCTGATCTCGACAAATCATCTTCCAAAGAAAATCCCTTTGATTCTTCAATTTCAGAGATTAAAAATTCATTTCTGATACTCTCAAATACTTTATGAGATAAGGGCATTATCGGGTGACTCCGAATTCGGAATTTTAAACTAGGATTCATTTTCGAAACTATTAAAATTACTTTGACGAAAGATAACATTTCTGCTACTCCCTCTAATAAAACAAGTACCGTCTTAATATTGGAAATTTTTTTATTAACTAAGGGTAAATTTGGAAGATTTGTGCCTCTTATCGCAGAAGTCGAAACCAACATAGAATTTGGATATTGACCAAGAGACTTCAATTTTCTCACAGCATTCTTTCCAGTACATAAAATACGGGACGGCATGGGTCTTCGGTGAAAATCGATTGAATCGGTATAGTAAGTCAAATGAGATTCAAGTATAGCAGAATGTACATATCCATATAAATCATCTCTTCTATTTAGTTGATACATAGGAATATCAATTGCTCTTTCCCAAAAAATATTTTCATATGTATGTAAAACTTTCGCTTTCGAATTATTCTCTAAAATTTTTCTAAATAAATAGCTTATCTGAATACCTATTAACCTATAATAAACTGAGTTATTAAGTTCAAAATTTAGAAATTCTTTTATTCCTGGTAAAGCAGAATTGAGTGGTCGATTTATTCTCGGGGGTTTTAAAAATGTTAAAATAAACAAATAATTTAATTTCAAAACATCTTTTAGCTTTAGTATGTTATTAAAATTCGTAATAGGATAAGTATTGGATGTTGATAAAACAGATTTTAGGGTTTTTCCCGTAGCTACTACTGGCCCCAACAAAGCAACATTATAGCCCCTTTCAGAAAACTCATTTACGAGCTCACCAAAGTATACATCATTATGTTTATTTGGAATTATTTCTTTGTCTACATGTTGGGGAGAAATAAAAAATATTTCTACATTTCGAAAAAGCTTCTGATAGTCTAAAGATTGACTAAAAAACCAACTCTTATATAACCTTCCATTTAATTTCAAAAACCAAATAAAATTCTTAATTTTTTGAAATAAAAATAATAAACCGAATTTCGATCTTTCCGCAAAAGTGAACGTTTTTTTATATTCACTGTATTTTTTGAAAAAATATATGAAGAACTTTTGATTTAAACGAAAATCTTTATTTGCAGAATCTTTATTTAAATTGAAGCCAATAAGAAAATTATAATATTCTTGGAGCTGGCTTCCAAATCTATCTCTACAAGATAAAGGTGTAAACCAATAGGCAGAATCTAAAGAAAATTCACTTGAAATTTGATTAATTATTTCACAATAATCAAGAACATATCTTTTTATATATTTATAATAATCTAACTTATCAAGGTGAACCATAAATTATTCTTTTCTAAAATTATTACTTATTCAAATGAACGATGAAAGCTTTTCCGATGTGTCCGTAAATTATGTAGTCTTCTAAGGAAATGTTTTTGTTTTTAATCAAAAATTCTTTTGTGGCCTTCCTCTGCCCTTTTTTGTTATCAGCCTCAAATTGATACCAGTCATCCATCATTAAAATGCAACCTTGCTGCAATTTACCTTTAATTATTTCTAAAGCGTCAATAGTCGATATACATAAATCACAATCAATATTAGCGATTGCAACTTTATCAAATTCCTTAATTCTATCTTTCTCTGTTTTCTTTACATTCCCATATTCGCCCTTTACATATTCTATTGTGCCATATTTATTTATTGTTTCTATTTTACTTTTTACTAAGTCTATCTCACCCATAAATGTACCTTTTTGGAATGCATGGTGCCCTTCATCATTTTCAGGCATACCTTCGAATGTATCGAATGCATAAAATTTATGCTCAGAATAATAATTAATTTTTCGTCTCCATTCTTCTGAAGAGTGTTTTTGTCCAGAAATCCATTCCCGATAATCATTATAAATTCTTAATGATTCATAAAGGCTATCCCCTCGGTAGACTCCAAATTCATAATAAGAACCTTTTATATTATTTGAGATTATGTGTCCCCAAGCTTTATACAAGGCTCCCGCTCTGTCGTTTCGATTTTGATCAAATGTTGCATGCGGAGGAATTAGTTTAGTAAATCCTTTCCGAAGTTTATTTAGAATAATATTTTTTAAATTCATTTTTTTTCCTTAATGTTAAAAATTAGAATATTGATATGCTTTCAATTGCATATACGTTACTTTTAGCCAATTTAGTTTAGAATTAACCTGAGAAATTAAAGATCCATACCTAGAATTAATTAATGAGAACCTAGGAATAATTTGTTCATTAAGCTTAAACTCTCCTGGAAAAATAGTATAAATGTAATCATAAGTTTTTATTGCCCTTAACAAAGATTTACTTGTATAGAGACCATTTGGAAAGGCAAAGTGGTTTAAATAATTTTTAATATAAATATCGAAGAACTTTTTTGATTCTTTAAATTCGCGGTCAAAATATTGCTCACCATACTTTACCATTGGCTGATGGATATCAGTATGAAATGCGAAATTTGCATATTTTGATTTTTTCATCTCCGATATATCTTCGAGAGACATTGGCTTATGTAAATTACTCTTCCTCAATTCGTCAATATTATGAGTAAAATTATTGAAAAAAGAAACGTAATCTTCTTTCCAATAATGAAACTTTAAATTACAATACTCCACTAGATCCCAAATATATGGCAATTGATTAGATATATAATAAGGAGCAATAAAAATTATAAAAGGTATTTCTAGCTCATATGCAATTTCCAAAAACAACATATTATTTTTGTATCCATCATCAAAAGTTAGAATACAATTTTTTCTATCCGGTAACGCTGTTTCTGGTAAACAAAAATTGTATCCTTCATTTTTTAGTTTAACGCAAAACTCTTTAAGTTCGTTAACATCGACAAAAAGATTTTTATTTACTAACGGTTGTCCAAACTCTTTTTTATATAGGCAATGAAATAAAATACATAGATTATTAGGAAATTTTACTAAAGAATCTTTCATTTATTGTATTTTAAAACTTGATCTAAAAAATAAACTTGCTCTTTGTCATTTCTTATATAATCAAGTACTATTTCAACTTCTTGTGGTTCATTAACTGAAGGTAAACTTTTTGAAATAGGCACCGAACGTAAAGTATACCCATTTTCTATGATTCTCATTTGTTCGATAAATTCGTTTGTCTCAAATTGGGCAGGAGGCATTTTTGAAATCTTTTGCAAAAAGTCTTTTGTATAACCTATAATACCTAAAATTTTTCGCATATATTTCACGGTTTCTTTAAACTTTCCATATGAAGGGGATCTGCGGTAACAAAACAAAATAAGATTTTCCAAATTCACAAAACATTTAACAAACGAATGACGATCCAGTTCCTCTTTATCCGTAATTGGTCCAGTTGCATTCCAACTGACTGTCCCAGAATCATCAGATTTGATGACATTCGAAAAGGAAATTAGATCCTTTGGCAATAAAAGAGGTTCATCTGCTTGAAGCAATATAACATGAGAACAATCGACTTTCTGAACAGCTTCAGCAACCCGACTTGTCCCATTATTATGAGTATTTGCAGTGCGAATTACTTTTCCACCATTTTTCTCAATCAATTCCTCTACTTCATCATCGCAAGTAGCAACTATTACATCAGAAAATACGCCCGAAAGCAAAGCCCTTCGCCTAACATGTTCAATCATAGGAAGCCCTTCAATCTCAAAAAGTACTTTTCGGGGAAACCGAACAGAAGCTAAATGTGCAGGGATAAAGGCTACAATCTTCTTACTCATTGAGGAAATACTCCACAATCTACATTGATATTTTGACCTGTTATTGCAGACGCATTTTCAGATGCTAAGAAAACACATGTATCACCTACTTCCTTGGATGAAGGCATTCGGCCGAGAGGAGAATTGCCTCGGGTAAATTCTTCGATAAATAGGTCAGGATTTCCATTAGCTGGAGAATTTTTTTCCATAAGCGCCTCTCTTAAGCCTTCTGTCAAAATCAAAACTGGACAAACTCCATTTACGCGGATACCTTTAGATCCTAATTCTTTTGCTAAAGATTGAGTCAATCCATTCATAGCAAATTTTGACGCAACATACATTGAATTATTAGCGCTACCGCGTTTGCCGGCAATACTCGAAATATTTATTATTACACCATTTTCGGATAGTTTTTCATTCGCTATTTTGCAACCCCAAAACGCACCTTTTAAATTTGTATTCATTATACTATTAAAAAAAGCTTCATCTATGTCTTTTAAAGGTTTCCATTGTGAAAATCCTGCATTGTTAATATAGACATCAAGTCTTCCCGTCCAATCAATTGCTAGTTTAGCTAGTTTTACGTGATCATCTTCATTTTGCACATTTATGCTCAAGAATTTAACTGCGTCACCAAATATAGATAAGTCAGTAGAACTTCGAGCTCCAATAACTACATTATACCCTGCATTAACAAAAGATTCCGTAATGCCTAAACCAATTCCTTTATTGCCACCAGTGATTATTACTGTTTTTTTATTCATTGTTTAGACGTTTTGCCTTTTGTATTTTAAGATTTGCGATTGATAAATTATATCTGTCAGCATACTCATTTGGAGAAAACTCACTAAAGTTCATATTTCGACATGAATTTTGATATGTAGTAAGTTTACGATTGTCATTCAGAATTTCCAAACAGAATTCAAAACTTTTAAGTAAATTATTTTCATTTAAATAAATAGTATTATTTTTTGAAGAAAAATACTTACTTCCTCCAACTCCTTCAAAGATGATCGGTATCGTGATATTAGAGATCGCTTCCAAAGGGGGAATCCCAAATCCTTCAAATCGACTTGGGTATAAAAATAATTTATATTTTGAATATAAGCCTGGCATCTCTCTTTCAGGGACATTTTGATAAATTTCACAGGAAGGATACTTTTCTAATAGTTTCGCCTTTAATTTCTTACCTGCATTTGAATATAATAGTATTCCTATTTTCTTATCAGTCTTCGTATAAAAATAATCCAAAAAATTATCAGCAATATCCTGTCCCTTATTTTCTGTTGGAATATAATTGATTAAAATATCATATTCTTTTTCCGAACTATTACTTGGAGCTGGCCAATAAAATCTACTCAATGCTGGAATTAAGACTTCACTTTCCAAATTCATGTTTTCTTTAAACCAATCTTTAGTAAATTGAGATAAAGAAATTAATTTATTATTATTTTCGAAATATTTATAGTAAAATGGTCTAAGATATTCTGGATTTTTATGGTTCAATTCAAGTGGATGAAAAATGTATAGACTACTTTTTACTATTAAATCTTTGTCCAAAATATCTTTTATTAAGTAACAACTTGTAACAATTATTTTGTCGTATCTATCCAGCAATCGTTTACTTGGAAATAAGAAAAATCGTTTAATATTTATCCCATAACCTTCAATTATTTCGCTCATCTTAAAAGATGGATTCTTTAAAAAATCTAGGAAATAAATTAGCCATGTTTTAATTAGATTTAAGTAATCCTTTTTTGATAAAAATACTCTATGGTAAGGAAAAATTGGCAATGCTATATCAACTTGGTTTCCAATTAACCGGTAAGAATAAGCAAGATCCGCTATAACTTTTTGAGCACCAGCGCGATTATTTGCCGTAGAATAAATTAGTATTTTTTCCATTTGTTTAAAAAATCGATTTAGAAATATTTTGATTTGGAATATATGACTTTTGGATTTTACTCAAATTATGATAGATTTTCTGATCAATTTTATATAATGGAATGAGTGTTCTCGAAAAGACCGATAAAGGAAGAAAAACAGCAAAACCTAAATCTCTATAACCTTCCTTTGGAATTGTTGCCCGATGCAACCCTCTTGTATCTTCTATCACAACAGTTCCTGCTTTAACTACAGATTTGATTCGCTGGGGTGAATCAATTGGATATACTGAATCAACTTCAGTTTCAGAGAAATATCTTTTTCCTCTCAATCGATCATCTTGGAGACTCTGAGAAATATATTCATGCGGACCATTGGAAATATCACAGTCTGAGAGAAAAATAAAAACTTTAAGTAAAAAGTCTGGATGATTTGTATCACGGTGCCAAAAATGATTCATTACTTTATACTTGGCAGGGAAATTTCTTCTCAAATAAGCTTCAACTAGGTGAGGCCTTACTCCCATATATGTTTCTATTATACGTAATAAATCCTCATCTAACCATACTTTATAAAATTCCTGAATGTCAGTAAGATAAGTTTTTAGTGTAGATGGTTTAAATTTGTCTAAACAATCTTCATAATTCGAAAAATTTGACCGATCAAATGTTAAATTATGATCCACCAAATCGGAAGGCTTATAGCAAAAATAATTATCAATTAGCTCTTTATGTTTAATTTCATCGATAGACGATTGTGATAAACAAGGCATCTCAAATTTCAATTCAATTTCTAATTTATTTTTGTACAATATTTGCAGGGCTTCCAAATCATCACCCGTGATATATTGATCAAGCACAAGATATCCTTTCTCTCTAAGAGAATTAACTCGTCCTAATAATTGCTTGTCCTGATTTTCCAATTTCGGAAAATATCGATTGAAATATTTAATTCTATTTTTTACTAAATTTTTAATATTCATTTAATTTTATGGATATAGTTTAAAAAATTACTAGATTCAACCCATAAGTGCAACTTTTGAATTGGTTTCCCAAAAGACTTCATGAGGAGTTTTAAAACCTAATTTCTTTCTTGGTCGATGGTTTATTTTTCTTTCTATCAAAGCAATTTCTTTTTGGGTAAGTGTAGAAAAATCTGTTTTCTTTGGAATATATTGACGAATAAGTCCATTCATATTTTCGTTAATTGCTCTTTGCCAGAAAGAATACGGATCAGCAAAAAATACTTTAGTATTAAGATAAGAACTTATTTCTTCATGCATAGCAAATTCTTTT
>JAACWH010000080.1 GCA_009991425.1 Leptospira sp. | reverse complement strand
TCGGATTGCAAGGATATCTATTTTCTATTCGAGATTTCTTTGCTATTGAGATCCAATTTACCTTCAATTTAGTTTCATAACTATTTAAAATTTCCACTATGGTACACTCAAGATATATGTGCTTAACTAAATCAATATACAGACTAAGAGCTTGTCCAATAGCAAATTCATTGGGTTCAGATGATTTTAAAAGAATGGATTCATCCGATTCAGTAGCATTTTCCATAAAGAATTGAGACTTAAAAGGATATTCTTTAAGGGTTAAAGTTTTTCTAAGTAGATACTTATTAATAATATGGAAGACCTGTTTATTATTTTTTATAACATCGGCTTCTCTGTTGTTTCTTTCTATAAAATCCATAAATTGGTTGATAAACTATATCAACTAATTTCATATATAGATTAGGCTTTCTTTTGAGTCTATATTTTTTTAAAACATATAAAAAAAGTTAACTCTTTATATGCATTAAGCTTCTGAATCAAATATTGAAATTAATATCGCATTTCAATTGGAAGTCATTAAAGTATCAATTCGTTTCAAAATCTTATCTTGGCCTAAGAGTTCAAACAATATAGGTAATTCCAGACCATGTAACTTTCCAGTGGTGGCTGAGCGGATGGGCATAAAGAGATTTTTGCCTTTTTCGCCTGTTAGCTCACCTGTTTTAGTCATGGCAGATTTGAAATCATCGACTGATATTGCTTTGCTTTCCTTTAAAATACTTTTAAAAGTATCAATAACTTTTAGAGCACTGCCTTCTGAGACCATAAGTTTTGCTTCTTCGTTCTCAAATTCCAATTTCTCTTGGAAAAATTCTTCAATATAACCAGGAGCTTGCGATAAACGATCCAAATAGACGCGAATTGAATCCAATATGGATTTTAATGTTTCGTTCTTAGGATCTTTTACTGAACTTGGGATCTTGGGATTGTCTTGGATAAAAGGCATCAGCTCATCGATCAATACTTCAACCTGTGCATCACGAATGTATTTATTGGAAAGCCAGTTCAGTTTTGATTTAGGGTTGAGGTATTCAGCTAATTGACTCGTAGTTAGATTAACAAAATCTACAGATTCTTTTTCTTCAGGCTTCAATTTCTTGAAGACATCAAACATGGCAGGAGATTTTGAGCACCTTGCTATATCGAAAATTTTGTCTAATTCACCAGGAGCATATTCTCTTCCATCAGCTGGCGTCCATCCAAGTAAAGCCATGTAATTCACCATGGTTTCCGATTGGTAGCCAAGGTCTTTGAAGGCAAGAATAGAAGTTGCACCCGCACGTTTTGATAGCTTTTTCCCATCGGAGCCAACTATTTCAGAAACATGAGCCCAAACTGGAATAGGGAAACCTAGCGCCTCACCAATTACAACCTGTCTTGGAGTATTAGAAAGGTGACCGACACCTCGGATGACATGAGAAATTTTCATGAGATAATCATCTATGACAACAGCATAATTATATGATGGGAAGCCATCTGATTTCACAATGATGAAATCACCGATTAGTTTGGTGTCAAATTTCACCTTGCCTTGGATTTCATCTTCGACTATCAGTTCTTTGGCCGGAGTTCGAAATCGAACGGTGAAAGGAACACCCTGGTTCAATTTCTCCTGGATTTCGGATTCAGTAAGTTGGGAATGAAGTCCGTCGTAGATATAGGCTATTCCCATTGCTTCGGCTTGCTTCTTCTTGGCATCTAATTCATCAGGGGTACAGAAACAACGATAAGCTTTGTTCTCTGCAAGAAGTTGGTCTGTGTATTTTTTATAGATATCTAGTCTTTCGGATTGAACATAAGGTCCGTAATTTCCGCCCACTCCAGGACCTTCGTCCCAATTCATTCCTAGCCATTTCATAGACTCTAGAATTATTTTGAAAGAATCTTCTGTAGATCTCTCGCGGTCTGTGTCTTCTACACGAAGGATAAATTCTCCACCTTTCGCTTTCGCATAAAGATAGTTAAATAGTGCTGTTCTAGCTCCACCAACGTGGAGGAATCCGGTAGGGGATGGGGCGAATCTTGTTCTTACTTGCATGTTATATTTAAGGTTGAAGAGAGATCTTTCCTGAATTGAAATAAAGTTTCTTGTCTTTCTCTTCAAAGACTAGATTGCTAGGATATGGATTTTTTTCAATCTTTAGTTTCTTAAGTAGATTTAAGTCGTAATCATAATTGATGGAAGCTGTGGATGTGCTTCCTGATTTAAAATTTGTATAACGATGTAGAAAATCAAAACTCCCAGGCTTGTGGTTCCAGAAATAAGAATTATCTGCTGATTCTTCTTTTTCTTCAGATAACCAAATTCCCTCGGATACTGTCTCCCATTTCTCATAACGTGCGATAGTTAACTTATCAAAATTTTCAATGTTGTATTGCTCTAGTGCAGACTCAATGGAATCACCCAATCCAGTTTTGAATTTCAAATTTATATATTTCACAACAAAGCCAGTGGGGCCTGGTGTATCTACCAATTGCCCAGAATAAGTTCTAGTTTCAATTTTATACTTTTGGAATTTTGCCTTGGGAAAAATTCGCTTTTGATCTTTCAGAAATTCCTCTTTTTGACTCGTAATCCACAGTTCTGTTCGCTCGATTTTGGAATCATTTGGTAGTATTCTTACATTCAAAAACAAACGAAACGTAGACGATGATTCAAAGAGTTGATCATTGAAATCATCAACTGAATTACTTGTGTAAATACCAGTCATAGATTGGGGATCTACCCATAAACTGCGAAGATTCACCTGGCTAGATGTGCAGTTGATAAAAAAAGTGAAAATCGCTAGAAACAGCGTTTTA
>JAACWH010000079.1 GCA_009991425.1 Leptospira sp. | reverse complement strand
TTCATTGGTGGAACCCCTTTATGATTTTGTTGTCCAAAACTATATTATGGACGGGTTCCGCTTTTTTCAATTCCTAACGGCTTTTGAGTCTAGCTCCAAGTTTCAGCTTCCTTTAGGTTACTTCTCTTACATTCTTCATGACGCTATTCTTCAATATCCTAAGGTAATCACCTCAAGTGAGATATCACGTAAGCTAAATTTACCCTATAAAACTGCCTATTTTCTTAAGAGACGGCTACAAGTAATCACATCTATGCTAAACACCAAGTTAAGAGAGAACCTGAGGCTAGAGCTTACGCAATATGCAGAAGAGCACCCTATTACACTACCTAAAGGTGAAGATCTTAAGCCACTTCTAGAAGATTACCCTGTAGCTAGTGCAGATGCAGTGGTGTTATACTCTAGCTCTGTTAAGGCTAATAAGTATAGAAGCCGTCGTTTTAGAACAGGCTCCTCAAGTATCTACAAGAGTAATAACTTAGGTGGCGAACAAGTAGGAACACTCGTGCATACTATTGGCGTGATAGGTTCTTACACCTTTTATAAGTCTATACCTCTAACCAAACAAGAATATCTGCTAGATGATTTAGACACAGTTATACCACGCTCTATACCTTTATTCACTGATGAAGGCTACAAGTTCATATGGGATAGAAAAAACCACCGTATGGTAAATCACTCTAAGCGTAGTAATGACCCTCGTTATAATATGAGTCGTGAAAGGTGGGTTACTAAAGAAGGCGTTAGTAGTAACATAGCGGAAGGTCGTAATAATATATTGAAGCAAGCCTTCAGGTCTTATTATTATGTTTCACCTAAGTGGAGCCAAGTGTATCTGGATGAGCTATCTTTTTTAGGTAACCTTAGGTATAACAAAGACTTAGCAAGGCTCTTCTTCACAGGTAGTTATACAGAAGGTGAAGAGATTACTTGCAGTGGTTATACAGTAAACAAGCAGTTTAGCTTCAAGAAAAGTGCAAGTGATGTAAAGCCTTCAAGTGTCATAAAGCATAACGTGAAGAGTGTATTCACCTTAGGTAAGTTAGAAAGTTTCAGTGATAATATTGTGGGAGGAAGTAATAAGATATGCTCGAAGGGCTTTTATCACCTCCTCACACAAAAAGAACTCTCTTCCTAGACCTTCTTCTAAATCTGCTCGTCTTGAACAAAAGACCCCACCGCATCTCTCTACACCATCACCTATAGAGACTACTCCTTTTAAGAAGTCACGTAAGGCTAAGACGACAACTAACAGTAAGAAGATAACACCTAAGCTTAAGAAACAGACAGCAGATAACACTACACGCTCAGTTAAAAACAAAAGAACTGTTAACCACTCTTCTCTAAAGGTGAAGAATGAAAACCTACGAAGCCCTAAGTCAAATGAGAATGAGACACAACCTCATATAGATCAAGGTAAGCTTAAACCTTCCCTCACTAGTAGAGAGAGCGTTAATAGAGAGAAGTCTACAACTAAACGTAGGTTAGAAGATAAAGCTCATAGTAAGAGTTCTTCTACTGCTAGTGAATATAAAAGCCACAGTGACTATAAGACCTTAGGTGATAACAACAGCAGTAGGTATAGCTTTCAAGGTAGTGGAAGTAATAGTAGACCATACAAAGATCTTCCTACGCACCCTCTAGAGAACGAAGTAGTAGAGAAACACTACGCTATATTAACTCTCTCAATCCTTAAAAGTCTCTTCAACAAAGACTGTGACTGTGAGAAACCTTCCCTTATATTCTTTAAGGTGAAGTCTAGACCCACTGTAGCTAGATGCAGTAGCTGTCATAAGCAGGTCTCGATAACTAGCAATACACCACTGCATAAGTTTCAACTTCCATTAGGTTACTTCTCTTACATTCTTCATGACGCTATTCTTCAATATCCTAAGGTGATCACCTCTACTGAGATATCACGTAAGCTTAATTTACCCTATAAAACCGCCTATTTTCTTAAGAGACGCCTTCAAGTAATCACTTCTATGTTGAACACTAAGCTAAGAGAGAACCTGAGGCTAGAGCTTACAAAATATGCAGAAAAGCACCCTATTACATTACCCAAAGGAGAAGACTTGAAGCCACTTTTAGAGAACTACCCTATAGCTAGTGCAGATGCTGTAGTGTTATACTCTAGTTCTGTTAAAGCCAATAAGTATAGAAGCCGTAGATTTAGAACAGGCTCATCTAGTATTTACAAGAGTAATAACCTAGGTGGTGAGCAAGTTGGAACACTAGTGCATACAATAGGAGTAAAGGGTTCTTACACCTTCTATAAGTCTATACCTTTAACGAAACAAGAATACTTACTAGATGATTTAGATACAGTTATACCACGCTCTATACCTCTTTTTACTGATGAAGGCTACAAGTTTATCTGGGATCGAAAGAACCACCGTATGGTAAATCACTCTAAGCGTAGTAATGACCCTCGTTACAACATGAGTAGAGAACGTTGGGTTACTAAGGAAGGCGTTAGCAGTAACATAGCGGAAGGTCGTAATAATATATTGAAGCAAGCGTTTAGGTCATATTACTATGTGTCACCTAAATGGTCTCAGGTGTATCTAGATGAGCTATCTTTTCTAGGTAACCTAAGGTATAACAAGGACTTAGCTAGGCTCTTCTTCACAGGCAGTTATGTAGAAGGTGAAGAGATTACTTGCAGTGGCTATACAGTAAACAAGCATTTTAGTCTTAAGAAGAGTGCAAGTCTAGTGAAACCTTCAGTTAATAGCTCGTATCCGCTCAATTAACCCATCTTGCCAGGACGGTTATGCTATGGTAGTATTCAATTATGGAAATACATCACGAAAATCGGAATTGGGAAGA
>JAACWH010000041.1 GCA_009991425.1 Leptospira sp. | reverse complement strand
CCAAGTTATTACGCTGTGAGTCACGTTACTTTAATTGTTATCAGAGAAGGTTATTCTTCTAATTTAAGCCTAAGGATTTTCCTTGGGCTTTTTTAATTGTTCTTACCATTTTCTTATCTTTTACTAGAAAAAACTAATTTGAATAGAAATATTTTAAAAATTAAAACACATATTTATTCTTCATAAACTTGCCAGTTAATTTTTATCTAATATTTTTGACCTATGAGCAAAAAAACTGTAAACGCATGGGCAATCAAAGAAAAGGGGAAAGCCTTAGAGCCTTTTTCCTACGAACTTCCTCCTATAGGTTTGGAACAAGTTGATATTAAAGTTCTATATTGTGGAATATGTCATTCTGATTTGAGCATGATTCAAAATGATTGGGGAAATACGACTTATCCCTTGGTTCCTGGTCATGAGATTGTTGGTGAAGTTATAGAATTAGGTAGCCAAGTTAAAAATTTGAAAGTCGGTGATAAGGTTGGGCTAGGATGGATGTCTGCTTCCTGTATGCATTGTGATCAGTGTATGAGAGGATCACATAATTTATGTTCATCGGTTGAGCAAACCATAGTTGGAAGACATGGTGGTTTTGCAGACATGGTTCGTTGCCATTGGTCCTGGGCGATTCCCATTCCAAAGAAGCTAGATCTATCGAAAGCTGGTCCTTTATTTTGTGGTGGGATAACAGTATTCAATCCTATTGATATGGTGAATGTAAAACCAACAGCCAAAGTAGGAGTTATAGGCATTGGAGGTCTTGGACATCTAGCTTTAAAATTTTTAAAAAGCTGGGGTTGTGAGGTAACTGCTTTTAGTTCCAATGCTGGTAAATCAGAAGAAATCAAAGAAATGGGTGCTCATCATATTGTGGATTCTCGTGATTCGAAAGCCATGGTTCAAATCAAAGGAAGCCTAGATTTTATTTTAAATACTACTAATGTCTCATTAGATTGGAATTCCTATATCCAAGCCTTAGCTCCTAAAGGCACTTTGCATCATGTAGGAGCTGTATTGGAACCTATGCCAATTGGCGCATTTAGTCTGATAGGTGGTGAGAAAAAAATATCGGGTAGTCCACTAGGAAGTCCTGCACTGAATCGATTGATGCTAGATTTTTGTGAAAGGCATAATATTTTGCCAACGGTAGAAGAATTCCCTATGGAAGATGTGAATAAAGCAATTGAGCACTTACATTCAGGAAAGGCTAGGTATAGAGTAGTTCTTAAAAATTAGGAAAATTATCTTATTTTTTATACAATGGATAAAGTATTTAACTAAAATAAAAAAGGTGCATATATCTATGCACCTTAAATTTAGAAAATTTTGATTATTCGTTTTTAAAGAGAATCTATTTCTTTTAATAGTTTATCGATTTCTTCATCAGCATTCTCTTCTGTAATGTTGACAGGATAATCTGGCTTTTCTTCTGTTTCTTCTTTTGAACATTGGATCAATCCCATCAAAAGAATAGAAATTACTATAAGTAATTTAAATTGTTTATTCATTTTATACTTCCTTTTCTTCGTCATCAATGTCATTCTCGTCATCATCTGAATTAGAAGATTCAATTTGTTCTTCTTCTTTTTCTAATTTAGTTTTCTTTAACGCAAGTTTTTCTTCAGCCTTTACAATTCTTTCACGAATCCTTTTGGCTTGGTCAGTTTTGCCTTTGGCTTCTAATTTTTCAGCAATTGCCTTTAGATTTTCAATTTTTCTTTCTAGACCTTTAACTTTTTCTTTCTTAGCTTCTAGTTTCTTTTTAGGAGATTTGTCTTTATTATTATCAGAATCTTTCTTATCTTTCTTTTTGTCCTTATCCTTATTAGCGTCTTTTTTGTCTTTCTTGGATTCTTTTTCTTTTTGCTCTTTAGGCTTTTTCTCTTTCTTCATTTCTTCCGATTTACCTTTTTTATCAGAATCGGAATCTGCCATAAGTGTGGTTGGTAGCGTTGTAATCGTGAATCCTACTATAAGCAGTAAGAGGATCAATAATTTATTGATTTGGATCATTTATTTTCCTATTTATTAAAATAATTTCACTATTTTCTGAATTTTTGGAAGAAACGCAAGGATAAAAATTTGATAAATTTTTTAAAAAATAGCTAATATTTGTTAAGATTTTATTTATACAATGCAATAAAAAATCTTAAATTTAAAATAATTCAATTATATATCATATCTGTAAAATATATGTTTAAATGTAATATTTATTATCTACATTGTCTAGAAATATCAGAATTTCTTCTTGTTTACCCTGATTTAATTATGATTATGGAGATATTCGGAATACCATTATGTCCTCAGAAAGATTAAACAAAGACGATTTAGAACGTTTTGATTTTACCCAGGAAATCATTGATTCCTTCCATGAAAATAAAGCAATCCCTGTTGATTTTTTTAATAAAGATGGCCAGATTCTTATCCACAAGAAAATGGAAGCTAAGCCAGAAGATTTTACCAAATTACTAAAGTTCGAGTTTCAAGGTGTTTTCTTTAAAAAATCAGACATGGATAAACTCTATGCTGTAGAAAAAGTTCCAACTCACGTAAATGGTAAAGCAGTATCTTTTACTAATATTCTAGATAAAGAAAGAACTATAGCCCAAGCTAAATTTGCGGAAGGTTTACTTTCAGATTTAAAACAAACCTCATTCAATAATAATCATGTAAGATCTGTTCAGAAATCTATGGATAGTATGTTGAATGATTTTACTGGCTCAGATGAATATGAAAATGGATTAATAAATATACTAGATGTTCTAAGTGGAGCTGGTGTCTCTAAACAATCGGAATTGATGACGAAACGAACAGTTGTTGCGATGGGATTAAAAATTCGAAGTAAAAAAGCTTTATCGAAGTTAGATGAAAAGAAAGAGAAGAAAGAGCATCTGAATCTTATGACAGCAAGTTATTTGGCTGATGTAGGTTACACAAAGATTAATGTAGCTGAGAGTATTAATTTAACTGCAGCTGAATATGAAATAATTAAAACTCATCCAATTATTTCTTATTTGATGGTTGCTAATTCTTCAGAAATGGACTACGAAGTTAAAAAGCTAATACTGCACCATCATAGACCTCATAGAGGTGGTGGTATTAATAATAATTTTCCAATAGATAAGTTCTTGGTTGAGAAGTTGAATGGTTTTAAAAATAAATACATAAAAGAAGCGGATAAGGATGTTGCTGTTCGAGATATCGATAGGCAAATCCTAGAAATAGTAAATCATTCATTCACCTCTAATACAGAAGATGATATAGCTTACCTCTCTCTTGCTAGTGAATACGCTTCTCTTACTTCTGACCAATCTTGGCGAAACGCTATGGATTCTAAGACAGCACTTAAGATTATACTTAACAATTCATTCTTTTCCTATTCAGATAAAAATATCCGCGATCTATTTGACTATGTTGGCCTGAGTTTAACTAATAATAAATCTGTAATCAATCCTGGAGATTTAGTTATAACTGCTTCTTGGGATTCAGAAAAGAAAATACATTTTGAAATTTGTTTAATTAAAGATATAGATCGATTTCAAACTCGACCCTTGCTTGAAAGAGTAGGAAGCATCGCTCCTATGATTTTAAAGGAAAATAAGTTTATAATTAAGGATTTTGATATGAATACTTTCAAATTAGATAGACGAAGAGCAAGTTACAATTTGATGAATTCTGTAGATCCAAGAAGGGTTATTTATTTAATAGATCCTGAATTAAATCCAAAATTACACGAAGGTATTTTAAAAAAATTAGAAGGATAACATGATACAAAATAACTATTTTAATGATAACAGTGATATAATTTTCCATTTTAATAATCTTATCGACTGGAAAGAAATTGTAAGTTCTTATGAAGGTGAATTTGAAGATGCTAAATTGTATAAAGAAAAAGGAATCGAAGCTTACGCTATGGCTCCTAATAACCAAGAAGAAGCTATAGAATACTATAAGTCTACCTTAGAATCCTTAGGCGAATTAATTGGAATGGAAATCTCTCCTATTGTTAAAGAGATGGATGAGGTTGGATTAAAATTTGATAATGGAAAGGTAATTTTTCCTAAATTAATGCAAGAAGCTGTTTCAAAAATTACCCAGGCGGGTCTACTACCTTACTCGATAAGTAGGCAACATGGTGGATTAGGGATTCCCGTTTTGGTTCAGACAATAATGTCAGAGATTGTTTCTCGTGCGGATGGAGCACTAGGTATTACCTTGGGTTGTATGAATCTAGCAGAGACAGTTGAAAAATTTGGTTCCACATCTATGGTTGAAGAGTATGTCCCAAAAATGGCGGCAGGGGAACTTTGTGGTGCAATGGCTTTGACTGAGCCTAATTATGGATCGGACCTACCCAATATTCAAACCAAAGCTGTAAAAGATAAGGATGGTTCTTGGAAACTAACAGGGACTAAGCGCTTTATCACTCATGGATGCGGCTTTGGCGATATACCTTCTATTATTCTGACACTTGCAAGAACAGGATCACCAACGAGTGGAGCAAGAGGACTTTCATTTTTCCTTGTTAAATCTCAGGATGTTCAAATAGCAGCAATTGAAAAGAAAATGGGACTCCATCTTTCTCCTACCTGTGAAGTCGTTTATGAAAATAGCCCAGGTCTACTGATTGGCAATGAAGGCTACGGGCTTGTAAAGTATTCTATGGCTATGATGAATACAGCAAGGTTGAATATTGCGGCTCAGGCTATGGGTATTGCTCAGGCGGCTTATGAAGAAGCAAAGAAATATGCTTCTGAACGAGAGCAATTTGGTAAAACAATTCAAAATATACCTGCAGTTAGTAAAATGCTGAAATATATGGATAGAGAAATCTCAGGAATGAGATCAGTTCTTTATGAAGCATCCAGATCTATTGATTTATATCTTTGGAGAGCTGAAAAGTTGAAGCACAAAGGTGTTGATGAAAAAGAAATTAAAAAAGATGAACAAATTCGCAGATGGGAAAAGCTTGCATCTTTATTTACACCTGTAACTAAATACTATATTACTGAAGTTGCGAATAAGATCGCTTATGATGCCTTGCAAATTCATGGTGGTTCTGGTTATACCGAAGATTATGATATCTCCAAAATATACCGTGATGTTAGAATCACAAATATTTATGAAGGAACCACTCAACTTCAAGTCGTTGGAGCGATTGGTGGAATTATCAGTGGAATGAGTCCATCAGGTGTAGTTCGAACGTATTTAGAAGCTGAAGCCGACAAGATATCAGTGTCTGGTGAGTGGGCTAAACTTTACAAAACAATGCAAGAGATCATTCAAAATTATTCTGATACAAAAGATGCTTTCTTTAAAGATTCGATAGCATTTGAAGTTGTAGAAAGTTTTGCGAGAGTTTGGATTGGACTGCTTATGGAAAGAAATGCGAATCGTGCCCAAGGCGAAGCAAGAGAAACTTTGAAAGTTCTTTCTGTTGATTACAATAAGGAAAGTCTTGCCATCCTTGCTAGTAATTTAGTAAGAGTTGCTGCCTAAGTTATAAGAAGAAGCCAAATCAGAGTAAACTGTAAAATACTTAGAGGATTGCTTTTAGCGGTCTATAAAGTCTAGTGGAAGTCGCAGACCATAGGTTAAATAATTAGAACCACAACCTGGAGGGAAATCACAGTATAAACCAAAGACTCCCGATCGGTGGTGGATTCTAAAGAACACTCGTGGAAAGCTACTTTCGAGAGATCCAAATTCAAATTCCATCATTAGATAATTCAACAATGGTTTAGTTTCAATTTCAAAAGTATAATTAGTTCTATTTCTAAGAGTATCATATCCTTTACTCGCATTCTCTAAGGTTGGTGTTTTGGAAGCATAGGAAATTCCTTCGCCCATAGAAAAATGAAAGGGAAGATCATAGATATTTTTAATCTTTGCAACAAAAAGAAGATTTCCTTCCCAGTGATTCATGATTCCGTAATGTTTACCTATATCCGCTTCTAAAGAAAAATTCAAAAATCTCATTTTATAGTCTAACTCACGTGAGGCTCCAAGAACTATGATTCGTGAATTATAAAACCTCGTATTTGTATTAAAGGCATTTGCAAGATTCCAAAAAGAATTTGGACTCATTGCATAATAATTTTTCTGATCTAAGGTATTTCCACCAAAAAGATGAATTTCATAAGGTGCATCTTGCTTGAAGAAGAGAGTTTTCTTCGCATAGATTGGCATATGAATTAGGCTCAAAGTAAAAATCACAAGAAGAACAATAGATTTTTTGATAGAAAAGAATTTTAAAAAAGATTTCATAGTTATGGAATTAATTTATCAAGTGGATAGCGTATTCCATAAGAAACGAAATTCGAACCGCAGGCTGGATCGGGTGGACAAAAGAATCCAAATACCCCTGAACGATGGTGGATACGAAGAAAGACTCTAGGAAAATCCCAATCTCTTTTTCCAACTTCCATTTCGACCATTACATAATTCAGTAAATTCCTAGATTCAATACGATCTCTTTGGAATTCTAAGGTTAATGGATTGAAAAAGACATCTTTGTTTTCTAGTTTTGGATTTTGCGAAGCTAGAGATATTCCTTCTCCAACAGAAAAACTCAATGGTAATTGAAAGACTTCAGAGATTTTGGCAATATAAAAATTATTCCACTCCCAATGGTGCATAAGTCCATCATGCTTAGCTAGGTTAGATTCAAATTCGAAATCTAAAAACCTCCATTTATAATCAAGGGGTCTGCTAAATGCTAAAGTATAGATATAAGATTGTCTGTAATTAGTGTCTTGTCTTAGTAATATTGGAAGTAAATCTGTTTCTGAATAGAGTCCATAGTATAAGCTTATTTCCCATGAATTCTTATTGTCAAAAAATTTCTTATCGCTTACATGAGACTCTTCACTCTTTAGTACATAAATTGGGAAAAGAATAATTATTAAAAATAATTTACCCAACTTTATCATAAAATTATTTCCTTTCAGAATTAGTCCGTAGGTCAGATTCGACCTGAGACTCTATTGACTGCCATGCAACAGTAAGTAGTCTTTTATATTCCTTGCAGTATTCTTCTCTGCTGGCTTCCCAAGTCTCTCTACTTCCACTTACTTCTGTCTGATAACAATACTCTCGCAAATGTTCGGGCTTCTTGTAGCGATCTGTTATTCCTAGGACTAATGTTGTCGCAAGACCTATATAAGGCGGCATAACTGTTCGAACTCTGTATTCGGTATAGCTAGTATATTTTTCCTGTCTATTCTCAAAATCATTCAAGTAGTGAATCTCAAAATCATATTTGGTTCTAATTTCGTGAAACATTCCAAACGATAGGGTGCTTAGAGAATGAAGGATTGAGGTCGCATAAGGTATTTCTGATTCTATATGAACAACATCGATACTTGCAATATTCGACAGATCAGTAAAATCCTCGACCAAGCCAGGGCGATCGAATTTTTCTGCTAGGATTTCTTTAAGAATGGGATCTTCCGAGATCCAAACCCACTTGGGAACCTGGGACGGATCAGAGGAAGTAGGAGAATTTGCAGGAAAGGAACTATAACTAACGCATTGATTTATGCTTAAAAATAAAATAAGCAGGTAAAATCGGTTCCAAATAGATGTATAATTTGAATAAGCCAAGATAAGTCCAAAATAGAAAAGCTTGGCTCTATTGCATCAAATTCTATTCATCACCCCATACTTTTTTCTTATACTCTACCCGACCAGATCCTATGCTATATCGTTTGTAATGGTCAGGTTTTTTCTTATAGTATTTCTGATGGTAGTCTTCAGCGGGATAAAAAACGGAGGCTTTCGTTATTTCTGTTGCTATCGGTTCTTTGAATTTACCAATTTTTTCAAGTTTTTTCTTTGAATCTTCAGCTATCTTTTTCTGTTCATCAGAATGATAGAATATTCCAGTTCGGTATTGTGAACCCATATCATAGAATTGTCCATTGGATTGTGTAGGGTTTATGTTCTTCCAGAATACTTCGACCAATTTATTAAAGCTAATTAAATCAGGATCAAATTCTAATTGTATAGCTTCTGTATGTCCAGTTGAACCAGATGAAACTTCTTCGTAGGTCGGGTTTACCTTGGTTCCACCAATGTAACCTACAGTAATCTTCTCAACACCAGGTAATTTATCATAAGGAGGTTCCATGCACCAAAAGCATCCACCAGCAAAAGTAGCTATTTCCAATTTTTTGACTCCCTTTCCTTTTTTAGACTCTGCTTTGAGTGCTATATCCGTAGAAAATGCAATCAGGATGAAGAATAATGCTACTGGAATGGATTTAAATTGAAACTTATTGTATCTCATACTTTTCTCTTCGAAAAAAATCTTTATAGGTTACTTATTCACACCAGGGTTCATGCTTTTCCGCAAATCCTCTATGTTTTCTAAAAATTCTATACTGATGATTTTCTTATTCTTAAGTTTAATAAGAGTTATTTTTTCGCTTTCTTGGGGGAAAATTTTGCCAGTTTTCTCATCGGTGATTAAGAGAATAGGGTAGGAATAAGAACGCATTTTGGGTAAAGCTATAAAACTTGTTATAATAGAGGGCATTTTATGAATGTCAGAAAAAACCACAGCAGATATTGAGCTCAGGTAGCCTTTCTTTTTTTCTTCCAGTTCTGCATGTAAAATTTTACTAGCTGTCATATCAGATAAGAAATACACTCTTTCTGTGGATTCAGTTATTTTGACTTCTTCTTCATGTTGATTTTGCCATGAGTCGATTGAAAAAATACTTCCAAGAACCAAAGGATTGGCTTTCAATATACCAAGACTGAGAAAAAATAGAAAAATAAAACGTATCATACGCTTTAGACAGTTTCATAATTCAAAATAGAAAATAAGGATGTTTCATTGAACGACGATTTAGAAAATTCTGACGAAAACTTTCTGCCACCCGATCTAATTGCTTTAGATGATTTATTGCCAGAGCAGGTATACTTGCTTCCTATCAAATCTAGGCCTGTTTTTCCAGGCATAATTACTCCCCTAGTCGTACCCAATGGTAAATTTGTCGCCTCTGTAGAATCTTCTTTGCATAAAGATCATTTTCTTGGACTTGTGCTTTTGAAGAATGATAATAGTCCAGATGATGAAATCGAAAATATGGTTGAAGTCGGTATACTTTGCAGGATTCTAAAGAAGATCAATCTACCTGATGGTGGAATCAATATTTTAGTAAACACTATTGGTAGATTTAAGACCGAACAGATTGTACAGTCTAAGCCGCTTTTGATGGCAATAATTTCTTATCCAGAAGAACCACTCGGAACGACTAAAAATACGATTAAAGCAATGATGCGCTCTCTCTTGATTCTTACCAAAGAATTAGCACAGAACAATCCTCTGTTCACAGAAGACATGAAATTGACCATGATGAATGTAGATGAGCCAGGGAAGATGGCAGATTTCGTCTGTTCGATTTTGAATCTTGAAAAGGAAGAATACCAATCTGTTATAGAATCTTTTAAGGTCGTCGATCGATTAGAAAAAGTGTTATTTTATCTCAAGAAAGAAATTGAACTCATCAATCTACAAAGAAAGATCCAAGACAATATTAACGAAAAAATCGATAAGCAACAGAGGCAGTATTTTTTGCGAGAGCAGCTTAAGGCAATCCAAACTGAACTCGGAATGGAAGAGGGAAGTTTTTCCAAAAAATACACTAAACTAATTGAAACCCTAAAGAAAACAAATGCTGATCCAAGCATCCAACAAGAAATTCATAGAGAGATTGAGAAATTCCATTCAACTGATCCAAACTCTGCTGAATATAATGTTATACGAAATTATTTAGATGTACTAGAAGCTCTACCCTGGGAAGAGCCAAGCCCCAAAGAAATTGATATTGCTAGGGCTAGAAAGATTTTAGACCAAGATCATTATAAACTTGAGGATGTGAAAGAAAGGATCTTAGAATTTCTTGCCGTGATGAAGTTAAATCCTAAGGGTAGAGGAATGATTCTTTGTTTGGTGGGTCCACCAGGAGTTGGGAAAACTTCCATCGCAAAATCAATAGCTAAGGCTACAGGTAGACAATTCTATCGTCTATCAGTGGGAGGAATGCGCGACGAGGCAGAAATCAAGGGTCATCGTCGGACATATGTCGGAGCCATGCCTGGCAAAATTATCAATGCCCTTCGTATAACAAAGGAAAAAGATCCTATCATTCTATTGGATGAGTTAGACAAACTTGCTATAGGTTACCAGGGTGACCCAGGTTCTGCTCTCTTAGAGGTTCTTGATCCAGAACAAAATTTTAGTTTTAGAGATCATTATTTAGATTTGCCATTTGACCTTTCTAAAATTTTCTTTCTAGCAACTGCAAATACCATAGATACAATTCCACGTGTGCTTCTGGATCGTATGGAAATAATTAATATTTCTGGCTACATCACTGAGGAAAAAGTTCAGATTCTAAAGAAATATCTTTGGAAGAAGTCTCTCGAAAGAAATGGCTTGAAAGCAAGATCTATCGACATAGAAACAAAATCTATTCCTGAATTTATCAATTCCTATTCACGTGAATCCGGACTCCGTGGGCTTGAAAAGATGACTGATAAGATCGCAAGAAAACTTGCCATTCTCATTGTAGAGAAAAAGAAAATTCCAAAAGTTTTGGATATGAAAAAGATCAATGAACTTTTGGGTCATCCTCCTTTTGTAGATGATCGCATGACAGAGCCTAGAGTTCCTGGAACTGCCTTGGGTTTAGCTTGGACCCAAGCTGGTGGTAGCACCTTGCTCATGGAAGCAATTTTTCTTAAAGGTGATGGCAGTCTTCAACTAACGGGTCAATTAGGTAAAATGATGGAAGAATCGGCTAAGCTATCATTTAGTTACATTAAAAATGTTCTAGTGAAAACTGAACTTTTTAAAGACAAGTCTGTTCACCTTCATGTTCCCGATGGAGCTACTCCTAAAGATGGGCCCTCTGCGGGAATTACTATGGCTACTGCGATACTTTCACTAGCCTTAGGCCAAACAGTTAAAAAAGGTTATGCGATGACAGGAGAGATGACCTTGACAGGCGAGGTTCTTGCAATTGGAGGCTTAAGAGAAAAGATTGTTGCTGCTAAAAGAGCAAAAATAAAGAAAATTATTTTACCCAAAGATAATAGCAATGATCTAGATGAAGTTCCTGATTATGTGAAAAAAGGATTGGATTTTATTATGGTTTCTCATTTTAAGGAAGTAGCAAAAATTTTACTAGGATATGAAATAAATGCAAAGTAATATAGGAAAATTTTTCCAATGGTTGATTCGCTCTTTTGGGCTCGGATACAAATGGGTTCGTAGCAATCAGAAAAGAATTTTAAAAATAGGTTCCATCTTCGGTTTATTAGTTATTTCCTTTTTCATAGGTGGTTCCTATGTTTCTTGGAGTTCTGAAAAGCCTAGAGTTGAGAAAAATCTAAACAAATTTGCAACTGAAATCAATAGAGTTTTCGATCCCGAGACGACTCATCCAATCCAAATAAAAGATAAAAATGGAATCTTAATTGGTGAGTTCTATCGTAATAATCTAAAGCCCATTCGAGTAGATAATTTAGATGATCATAAGATTATTGTCTGGGCTTTATTATCTGCAGAAGATAGAGAATTCTTCAATCATTCTGGTATAAATTACTCAGCAATATTTCGAGCAGTTCTTGTGAACTTATCAAAATTCAGACTCAGCCAAGGAGGAAGTACGATTACCCAACAGCTTGCAAAATTAACATTAAACTTAGGAGAACGAAATTTATTTAATAAGTTAACAGAAGTTTATGCAACTTATTATATTGAAAACAGATTTTCCAAACAGGAAATTCTGTCAATGTATCTCAATCAGATTTATCTAGGACAAGAAAATACGGGTGTAGAGTCGGCATCCAGATATTATTTTGATAAATCAGCAAGTGAAATGACTCCAGCTGAAGCGGCTATGATCATAGGGATTATTCCTGCTCCATCTGTTTATAATCCAATTGTGAATCTTCGTTATGCTTTAGTTAAGCAATCTATAGTTCTTAAAGAAATGGCGAAAACGCAAGATCCAAATATTCGTCCCTCTGTTTCAATAATAGGTTCAAATTTTGATGTTTTGTTAGATGATTCTATTCGTAAGTTTAAAAAATCCTATGCTGTATCTGAATTGCAGGCCAATGATCAGGTTGAAAAACCTTCCGATGAGAAGTCGATTAAAGAGATAAGTATACCAGCTAAAATTAAATACACATCTCTGATTGGTTCAAAAGGCTACGATAGAAATTTTAAAATTAACTTGGCACCTGATTTTAATGCAGATATCAGAAAATTTATTTTAGAAGAATACGCCGATGAAGAATTAGAAAATAAAAACATAGTTGTTCATACAACTCTTGATTATGAAAAACAAAAAATAGCTGAAGTAGCCTTGAAAGAAGGCATGGAGAATATAAAAAAACAAATTCTAGAATTAGCAAATCCCCCTAAATCTAAGAAAAAATCAAAAACAAAACCTCCTAGTAAAGAAATGGTGAAAGAAATAGCAGATGGAATGAGAGGTGGATTTGTATCCTTAAATTCAAGCACGGGAGATGTGGAGGTTTTTATAAATAGTGTAAAAATTTCAAATTCCTATAGACCCAATCGATTGGAATATTCCTACCGTCAACCTGGTTCAACAATTAAAGCATTAGTTTATGCTCTTGCTTTTGAAAAACGAATAGTTACACCTTCGTCTATCATTAAGGATGAGGCAATATCGTATAATGGATACTCTCCGAAAAATTGGTATGCTGGTTATAAAGGTGATGTTACAGTTCGTAGAGCCTTTGCTCAATCAATGAACACTGTGTCCGTAAAACTTCTAAAAGAGGTAAGAGTTTCTTATTTCTTGGAGAGATTAACTGAAATTTTAGATTTAGATCCATCAGTTGCCAAGGAAAGGTTTTCACCTAATCTATCTTTGGCTTTAGGATCAGGAGAACTTACGCCTATGGAATTGTCGGTGATCTATGCGACAATTCAAAATGGAGGAAAAAAAATTACCCCAAGAAAAATTCGCAAAATATCTGATAGTTCTTCCTTAGAAGATTTCTCAAATCCTGAAACTTATACCTACCAAATATTAGATCCTATCGCTTGTGCAATGGCTTTGGATACCTTGCAATCAGTACTAACAGAAGAAGGAACTATGCCGATTCGAATACCAATCGAAGAGCGCTTTCCTATGGGTGGTAAGACAGGAACAGTCCAAAGTCCAAAAGAAGCTAGGAAAAAATGGAGTGGGATTCAAGGAGTTAGGGATGCTTGGTTTGCTGGACTTGTTCCCGATATGGCAACCGTTGTCTGGATTGGAAATGATTGGGGAGCACCCTTTCCTGGATCAGGTTCTGGAACAACTGGCAAAATTTGGTGGAAATTCTCCCAAGCAGTAGCTAACCAAAAGTTAATAGGTCGAAACTTGCTTTCTGAGGAAATCCAAGGAAGCTATATGAAATTAGATATCTGTGCTGATGATGGAACTTTACTCGAGACAAATTATGAGAAACAATTTCTTGAGCCAGCACCTATCCCAATCGCTACTGAAGTTTTACCCTCTGGTGAACAGATTGTCCCTAATGTTGAAAAACCTGTAAAGTTTACAAATTCAGATAAACCAGGCAAGAAATCAAAACTTCCTGAACCAGAGAAAATTAAAAATTTTGCATATTGTAAATTTCCTCTAATGAATCAGTATTATTATATAGGGGATAGCATTACCAGAAGAGAAAAGCCTATCGATCCAAATTCTGCAGAATATATTTCCGCAAGAAATGGAGATTCTGAAATTCAAGAAATCGAAAAAGAAAAAAATCTAGATTCTAAAGAAAATAGGGAGCCATTTGTAGAAGGTGGGGTGGAATTAGAAGAGCCATTTATAAATATTCCGCAATACCCCGATAACGAAGAATAGATGGTGCTAGTAAATAGTTTTCTTGGATAGACCAAAGATAAATCCATGGTTTTTCTTTAACAAGAATCTCTATGGATTTTAAGATATTTTCATTTTGAATTGATTCATCAAGTTTATCGTTTTTATAGAACGCACGATTGCCTGCGTTCCCCATTCTATCAGAATCAAATAAGGGATAGAGAAATGCATTAACAGAATCATAATCGGCATACCATGTTAAAAAGGTAAAATCTCCCAAGCCTAAACCATTTTCTTTATAAAGGGAAGATTTTTCCATCGAGTTTAATTTGATATTGAGTCCTAATGATCTAAGACTTTCTAAAACAGCTTTGCCCTTGGATTGATTCTCATCATCTGCCCTCATTCTAAAGTCTAATTCTTGTTTCAATATTTCAGGAAAACATTTTGATTGAGTAAGTTTTTCCTTTGCAAGTTTTAAATCAGTTCTTGGCAGAAATTTCATTTTGTTTTGTTTGATAAATTCATCATCAAATTTAGAAATAGGAATTGAGGCGAATGTGAGTTCTGCTTGATTGTCAAGAATGTATGAAATGATTTTCTCCCTAGGGATAGCTAAGTTCATTGCCTCACGAAAGTTTCTATCAAAGCAAGGTTTTGAATTATTGATTGCAACATATTGAACGGATCTTCCTTTTTTACTAAGGATTTTATTTTGTTTCGCTACAGGATGGTTCAATAAAAAGTCTGATAGCTTTAAGGAATGCAATTGTCCTTTTGTAAATAAAAAGATTCCTGAAGTGGATTGGGGTATGATAAGAATATCTAATCTTTCAGGTAAGTAATTTTTGTATTCGATTTTTGGAAAAAGTTTCTTATAACGAGGATTAAATTCTAGGGATAATTTATTTCCTCTTTTCCATGATTTCAAAAGATAGGGACCCGTATCACTAGAGATAAAAGAAGCTGGAAGAGAAAGTAGTATGAGAAGTTTATTATAGCTAAGTTCATTTGATATACGAATTGATATTTTACTTTTACTATTAGATTCTAGAATTTGCAAATCCTTATATGCTTCCTTTCTTGGTCCTTTAGTCTGCAAAAGTCTTAAAAGGGAAGTTTTTACTTCCTCAGCATTTAATCCTGAAATCAAATTTAAGTTTAATGTTCTGGTCTGAGAATTCCAATTATAAGTGGTAACAAGTTTTCCAGTTATTTTACCCTTTTCATCCATTTCAAACAAACTGGAATGAAGCAATTTAACAAGTTTCTCGGAAACGAGATCAGTAGTTTCAATGGGATCTATGCTGCTAGGATCAGTAGAATAGGATATTTTAATAAGATTGGTGTCTTTTTTTGAATTTGGCTCTAAGCAAAAAAGAAGGGACAAAAGTATTAGAAAAAGGGATAAGGTTTTCATAGATGATTGTTTATTCCAGACTGCTCAAATACGTATTGAAATATAAATTCAGTCTATTTTTTGGTATATTTTTATCATTTCTTGTATCTATCTTCAATGGTGCAAGCCTTACTACTTTGATTCCCATCTTTGATTCCTTGGGAACTGGTGAGAACTACAAATTCCAATTCACAATTACAAAAAAAGATTTAGCTAATTTAAAAAGACTGGAATCTCCACAGCGTATGACAAAATTCCAATCCTTAGAAACCAAATTTTCTAAGATAAAAGTGGATCTAAATGAATACTTCAGCGAGCAATCAACGGATGAATTGGTTTATTTATTTTGTCTAATTGTATTTCCTATTTATGTAATGAAGTTGGTCTGCCTTACTGGCACAGTCTATTTTATTAATTCGGCAGGTTTAATGGCGATTCGAGATATTCGTCATGAGTTGTATCTAAAGCTACAACTGCTTCCTATCAATTATTTTGTCCAAGAAAAGACAGGTATTCTAATGAGTCGTATCATCAACGAGGTAGAAACCACAGGCAAAATTATCTCAACTGACATGAAAGACGCCGTAAATGATTTCTTTTATATAGTTACTCATTTAGCTATTTTACTTTTCTTAAGTTGGAAGCTAACACTAATTGTATTTGTGATCATTCCTTTGATTATGGGACCAGTTTCTGCACTATCTGATAAAATACGCAAGGCTACTAAGAATCAACAAGAAAGACTCTCTTCACTAAATGGTGATTTACAAGAAGTAATTTCTGGTATTCGGGTTATCCGAGCTTTTTCGAAGGAAGAAGAAGAGTCGGCAAGATTTTACAAAGTAAATGATGATTTGAATCATAAGACTTTTAAAGGACATTTCTACCATCAGATTGGTCCAACTCTAATTGATTTTACTGGTGCCTTAATGACTGTTTTGTTTTTAGGTGTAGGTGCTTATTTAATGCAAGAACCTGGTTTCTCTAGAGGAATCTTTTTAACATTTTTTATAACTCTAATCTTTCTTATGCGACCTCTAAAGCAAATGAGTATTCTCTTTAATCTTGCTCAAAGTTCACTTGCTGCAGGTCAAAGAGTATTCGAGACTTTGGATGAGAGAGTCGATATTCTTCCTGTAGCAAAACCTGTATTCTTAAATCAAGTAAAACAAGGAATAGTTTTAAAAGATATCTATTATCACTATCCGAATTCCGAACAACCTGCACTTAAAAATATCAACCTAACAATTCAAAGAGAAGAAACCATAGCCTTAGTTGGACAAAGTGGTTCTGGGAAATCGACACTAGTTGATTTAATCCCAAGATTAATTGATCCAGGCTCAGGTGAGATTAGTTTAGACGGAATCAATTTGAAACAATATGATTTAGCTAGTCTTAGAAGAAAGATAGGAATCGTATCACAAAATGTATTTCTCTTTAATGGGACGATTCGTGAAAACATAGCCTACGGCACACCTGATGTGAATGATAAAGATTTTAAAGATGCTTGTGAAAAAGCATTTGCATCAGAGTTTATTGAAGCTTTCGAACAAGGTTATGAAACTATGGTCGGTGAAAGGGGAGTTATGCTCTCTGGCGGTCAGAAGCAAAGAATTTCTATTGCACGAGCCTTGCTTCGCAATCCTCAAATTTTGATCCTTGATGAAGCTACCTCTGCCCTAGATACTGAATCAGAGCGACTCATTCAAATCGCCTTCCAAACATTATATAAAAACCGAACAGTTATTATAATTGCACATCGTCTCTCTACTATAAAAATAGCAAATCAAATTTGTTATATGGAAAATGGGCAAATTTTAGAATGTGCTAGTCATTCAGAACTAATGGAGCGAGACTCATATTATAAGAGATTGTATGATATGGAATTTGCTTCTCAACTTACTAGCTTGTAGCCACAAGAATGACAAAATTTAGCTGAATTAACTAACTGGCTTCCACAAGACGGACAGAAATTGAAATCCTCTAATTTAGTATTTTGTTTAGTTGTAGAGCTTGTATTTTGATTATTCGGGATTTCTGAAGTTTGAACTTTATTCGTTTGATCCAAACGCGTGTCAATAGAAGTTAAAGAATTTAAAATGTCTTTGGAAAGGTCTTGGAACTCACCATGTTTTAATTTTCCAGTTTCTTCTTCTGCTTTTAGATCAGCAAGATTTGAAAGTAGTATGAGTCTTTCTTCTTTTAGATTGCTTGTATACTCATCAGGTGATTCTCCAAACAAGGAAGATTCATTGTCTTTGTATTTCAAAAATACAAAACCAGTTGGAGCAATGAGTATGAAAACAAAAAATAGACAATAAAATATTAGGAGGAAATCCATAGCTTATAATTTATTTATTGGCTGAGGAGCCAAATAGCTGACCACGGAATGCATCCAATACATCCTGAGTACCAGAAAGCATTAAGTCAACTTGGTCTCGATCGATATCATATACAACATTTGCCTTTAAAAATTCAGTAAACTCTTCAGGTTTAATCTTGCCATTATCAAAAGCTTCCTTTAGGAAATGGTACCAAGCAGCGAGTATGATTTTCTGATGGGATAGCTCTTTGGTTGGAACAGTAATTGCTTTTTGTGCCATGCTTATCTAATTCTTAGTTAAAAATTTGTCTCACGTCAATAAGAAAAACGAATCATTGTAGAAAAATACAAGGATGCGTAACTGGAACTCATATCCAATGATCTTGCAAATTGGTTTGTTAAAATTATACTGTCTGTCACACGAGATTCAGAAAGAGGGGTAGTTCTTCCGTCTTCACGAATCGTGAATGTTGAACTCGCTCCATTCCAAGATCCATTGAAGGAAGGAACGGAGTGTAGTCCCCAAAGAACTCCAAATTGTAAAACCAATAAATCATTTGGCCTGAAATTCAAGCTACTTTCCAAGCGATAGGAAAGTCCATTTCCGCTGAGTCTTCCTCTTTGTTGAAATGATTCTATACTTGAATAACTTGTTCCACCTGAATACCAGAGAGTTTCATTAGCGCCTATTCCAAGCCCAGCCTCCCAAGCCCATTGTTTGTTTAATTCCCACTGATAATGGTAGGTAAAAAGTAAATACGTTGTATTGATATCAAAACTTAATCTAGTGTAATAGCCGTCACTTGTCACTTCTGTTAATGTAGCACGTGAGTAGTCTACATTACCCACCGTAAATCCAAATCTTTGGTTGCCATCAAAACCTATTCTTAGAAGTAATTCTCCCATGTTCAAATTTCTAAATCCTGTTACCTCTGAACGAGAGTAGACTCCAGGCTGAAAAGTTGATGTGAAATTTTCTAAATCTCTTTCAAATCTATCCTTGGCTCTATAGCCAATTCCTGCACGGAGACCTATTTCAATGATATTTGTATCATCATAATTTCTAGAAGATTCTGCTGGTATATTAGAAGTAAATACCAGAAAGAAAATGAATGGAAGCAGAAAGACTCTTGACACGTGGTTGCTCTAGACCAGTTTGAGAAATTGAGTAAAATTAACCATGAAAAATAATATATTTGAATTATCGGATTTTGGGTTTTTGGGACAAGATATTCTCAACCCTTATTTTTATCTTATCTTCTTTGCTGGACTTGTAATTTCAATCAGACTTGGATTCCCTCAGTTTCGTTTCTTTTTCTTAGGCCTCAAAATTCTAACAGGAAATATGGATGAAAAAGGTTCGAAGGGACAGATTATTCATTCACAATCTTTTTTTGCAGGAGTTGGTTCTTCCCTTTTGCTTGGTTCATTTCTCGGAACTGCACTCGCTTTGATGATAGGCGGAATAGGTGCATTATTTTGGATATGGATTGCTGCCATTTTTATAATGCCTGTAAGATTTGTATCCTCTACACTTTCTATCCGATTTCGTCAGAAATTACCATCAGGAAGATATCTTTCTGGTCCAGTTTACTTTATTGAAAAGGCACTTAAAGCTAAATGGTTGTCTTTGAGTTTCGGAATTGGTTCTTTATTTACTATCCTACTTTTTGGTGCAACCTATCCAATGGTTGCAATCACTTATATCGCTCAAAAAGGCTTATTAATCAAGGGAATGGCTTTTCCTATACTAGCATCTATTATCTTGGTATTTATAGTATTGGGTGGAATTCGAAGAGTTGGTAAGACAGCCGGGTATTTAGCTATTTCTGGTATTGTCCTTTTTATTCTCTCTTACTTTCTTTTATTTTTTGGAAAGAACTCGGGAGAGGGATTTTTTGCAGCGGTATTTAATTCTGCGTTTCAACTGGAATCTCTAACTGCAGGTGGATTTTTCATTCTAATGAAATCTATGGCGAGTTCTACTGGATTGTTTTTTCTTTCCACAGAAACAGGGATAGGTAAGAGCGCTGGAGTTTCTGGTTCAGTCCGAACAGATTATCCTGCCAAACATGGTCTAGTTAGTATGCTTTCTACCTTCTTTGAAGCCTTTCTTGTTTCACCTTTGTTTGCATATATTTTATTTTCGAATGGCGCAATTGGAATGGAAGATCAGTTGGCCTTTTATTCTACCTTGCTGGCAAATCCTTTAACAATCGGATCTTTCTTTTTATATATCTCCTTAGTTGCTTTTGGTATACTTTCCCTTACTGGTTGGTTTTATACAGGAGAGCAGAATTCATTCTATATTCTAGGTGATAGACTTTCGAATGTGTATAGAATTCTTTTCGTAATCACAATATTAAGCACAGCTTTTCTAATTGATAGATTCGGTGGGCTAATGCTTCCTTATCTATTTAATTATAGTTTTACATTAGCTGTTATTACTTCCGTTCCATTGTTGGTATCTCTAGTGCTACTTTCTAAAACTGCTAGAGTTGAATTGAAGAAATTTATTTCCGAATCGGGAATGAAATATGAAGTAATTCAAGATTTTTATTTAGTCTTACTTTCTATTTTACCTAAAAATTTAATTTCTAAAATTTTTGGAATTATCTCTATGCTAAGACTACCAAGGTTTCTTATGATTCCTATTTTAAAAGCTTTTGCAAAAACTTATAAGGTTAACTTAGATGAAGCAGAATTGGAGATCCAAGAATACAATTCCTTGAATCAATTTTTTACTAGGGCACTTCGTGCGGAAGCTAGAATCATAGATTCAGCTGCGAATGCACTCGTCAGTCCAGTGGATGCTCGTATTTCTGCATTTGGTGATATAAAAGAAAAGTCAGTAATTCAGGCGAAAGGAATCGATTATTCAGTATCTGAACTTATCGGTGTAGATCGTTATGCTAAAGACTTTATCAATGGCAAATTCATTACATTCTATCTTTCTCCCCAAGACTACCATAGAATTCATAGTCCATTTTATGGAAAAGTTCTTGGTTATTATTATGAACCTGGAAAGTTATTTCCTGTTAATGAATTAGCTGTATTAAACATTCAAAGTTTATTTCCTAAGAATGAAAGACTGATTACCTTCCTGCAGACTGAGTATGGTAAGGTCGCAGTTGTGAAAGTAGGTGCTTCTAATGTTGGTAAAATTCGAGTAACCTATGATAATAATATTGTAACTAACTCGTGGATTCGTTTTTCAAAAGAACACGATTACAAAGATATCTCTATTTTAATTGATAAGGGAGCTGAATTGGGTCGCTTTGAAATGGGTTCTACAGTAATCCTTATTTTCGAAAAAGATACTATGGATCTTTCTCCAAAATTGAAGTTAAATGAAAAAACTCAATATGGCAATGAAATAGGTTTCTTTAGAAAGAAAATTATGAATTTACCTAAGAATTAGTTTTGAATTCTAGGAATGGAAAATTGGAAAGTAGTTAAATTTATTTTAGCATCTTCATTCACTTTTACTTTAAAATCTTTATCTATTTTATAGATCGAGTTAACAATGGAATCTAGAGAATTTTCAAATATTTCTTTAAATTCCACCTCTTGCTTTCGTTCCAATTTGTATATTTTATTTTCTATCCTTAATTTGATGCCTTCAGAGATAACTTTGATTTTAATTCTTATTTCTAACGAAGAAGTTTCAATTCTTTGCATATAATTTTCAATAATCATTTCAAGAATGGGTTGAATGCTTAGCGGTTTAATATACAACTTAATCGATGTCTTAGGCATATCAATGGAGATGGAGAGTTTGCCATTATGTTTTAATTCTGTTAAATATAAAAAATTCTCTGTAAATTGAATTTCGTCTTCGAATTGTACATAGCTTAAGGAAGATTTGTCAAGAATGTATCTATAACTCTCTGAAAGCGAGAGTATTGCTTTGCCAACTTTCTCATCATTGCTGTATATAAGTTTCTTTATAAATCGTAATGATGAGAATAAAAAATCTGGATTCATCTTTTCTTTAAGTGAGGATAATTGTAATTTTTCTAATTCTAGGCGTATCGAATTTAAATTTTGTTCATAAAGCACTAATTCTTGGTTGTTCTTTTTGAATTCTTTATCTAGAATTAAACTTTGAGCGAGAATAGAAAAGAAAATACTCCAATGATTGTACCAAACGATATTATCATCTAAAAAGATCCCTCTAAGTATATCTAATAATAATAAACCTATATTTAAGAAAAATGCAAAACCTAAGAAAACTGAAACATAATCTTTTGATTTCCACTTCAATACAGAAAGAGTTCCTAAAATTAAGTTCTCTATAACATAAAAGAATAATAAATAAGCTGAAGGAATAATAAAGAAGGGCAGGGTCTTATTCGTATAAATTATATAAATATATGTGCAAATTAAGAAAAGCCCAGAAAGGATAAGTGCAAAATATAGATATTTTAAATAATTCCAATATTCAAAATTAGTAACATACGAATAAATTCTAAGCATAAATATAGCTGCTAATGGGAAAGGGATTATATTTAAAAAAAATGAGAATGTTGGTAATTTAAGAAAAATTTGAGGTAATAAACAAGTCGAAAATAATGCTGTACTCATAGAAATCATGAATAAGGAATAATCTAAAAGAAGATTATATTTCTCATTCCAACGAAAAAAATAAATGAGAAGGGAATAAAAACCAATAGAGAATGTCAGTAAACTAAAGGAAAGAGGGATTATTTCTTGTTGCAAAATTAATTGAAGCAAAGAAAATTTAGAGCCTATAGAAATAAATCTTCCACCAAAACCAAGATTGTATTTATCCTTAAATCGAATTCTTGCATAGAGATACTTAGTAGGAACAGGTTTAAGTGGAAGGATTTCTATATTGGTTCCATCAAATCGAATGGATTCTAAATTATTCATGTCTCCATAGCTATAAATTTTTTCTCTATCTTGGAAAATTTCTATAGCAATATAAAAATGTTCAAATAAGAAAACGCTATCATTGGTTAATTCTTCCTGACTTAATCTCGTTCTCAACCATGCATAACCAGATTCTGACTCTGGTATAAAAGTAGGTGAGCCTTTTAACCATTCTACATCTTCCGATTTCTCAATGAAATGAAAGCTCTCTGTATCATCATTGTATGGAGAATCACCTTCTATAAATTGGTAATCCTTTATGATTAATTTTGGTTTTGATATAGAATCTAAAAATGTAGTATTGAATTTAATTTTTGAATAAATCCAGATATCGTTGGCAATAGCCAAAAAAAGAAAAATACCAAGGATAGAAAATAATTTATATTCAAAAATACTTTTCATCCGTATTCAAATTAGTTTGTTTCTAAAAAGATTCCATTCTATCGTAAAATATAGAATGTTGTTATTCTAAGGTGGTATAAAGTAAATAGAGCTCTATTCTTTGTGTTGATGCTACTGAACTACCTGTTATTTGGAAGCAAGACTGAATGCATTTATTAAGTCCACTGTCACTAATTGATGCATTCCATAATTCTAAATAAGTTCTTTCCGAACATGCTGTTAGATTGCTTGATGCAAGATTCCTCCAGTAAGCAGATTGGCAATTGAAATTACAAGCAAAAGCTTGGTCAGAAAATCGATTAAATGAAGCGGAAGTTCTTGATTGATTGCATAAATCTGTATAATTATTTGCTGCACCTAGACTAAATACCGTAGAGAGTGAAGTTTCATTAGGCGATCCTAATGGAAATGACTGTGATTCAGTTAGACAGACTTCAGCTTCTACATAAGCTGATTTACAGCTCTCAATAGGTTGGTATTTAGGAAGAAGAATATAATTTAGTATTACTTGATTCTTAAATTCTTCATCTGCATTGGTATTCTCATTTCTACAATTTATATAAAAACTAGTAATAGTTAAAATTATAAGAAAAATATTTATCTGCAAAAAGTTTCTTTTCATTAGAATTTTGCCTCCATACCAACATTGAAGAAAGGAAGAATAAGCCCATTAGGTGTTTCTAAGGTTCCAAAAGTTTCGCTAGGTGTTGGATTATTGATTGAAAAGGGCTTGATATTGTTGAAGTTTTCTCCGTTAACATTTTTACGTAAATAAACATTTACAACTTCCAGATACCAATTGATATAACCCCATTCAAAATTATAAAATTTATCGAACCTGATATCGAGTCTATGATAATCATTCAATCTTCTAGAATTGCCATAATCTCCGGAAAATGGATTATTGGAATATGTTGGATTGAAAAATATTTGGTTATTAGTGGGATTCCTGAATCTTCCACCATCATCTCCAATAATTGGTGTAATTGGAGTGGATGTAAGATACGCCCATCTTAGTCCTATCTGTTTATCTTCTTCAAATTTCCAACCATACACTATGTTCGCAATATGTGTTCTGTCGAAACTTGCAAATTGTTCCTTGGAATTATTATAAATTGCATACAACAATCTAGTTTCATCTGCTGTACGAACTTTATTGTCAAAATCATACGTTGTAAATATATTTCGATTTCTAAAGGATTGCGACCAGGTATAAGATATCCAACCGAACCAATCCCTAGTGCCAGGGCGATTTGATTTTTTCAATAAGATTTCAAATCCATGTGACCAACCATCACCTCTATTAGAAAAGTTCTTAGCTTGGTTGAATTGTAAAGGTTCTGTAAGCCAGAATCTACGATCTGGATTGAGTCCTACAGGTCTAGAAATGAAATTATCTCGTTCAACTAAATTACTGAATTCATTTTTGAATCCTTCAAATTTAACTAGATAGGATGAAGTGATTTTTTGTTCAATACCAGCTGAAGTTTTAACAGCCTTTTCAAATCTTAAATCTGGATTACCTGTGTCTTCATTGTAAAAAGATGATGAACCTCGACCATTGGAATAGCGGTAGTATTCACCAGCTCCACCAAATAAAGTTAAACCTTTACCAACTTCTGGAAATTGGTATGAAATTGTTCCTTTAGGTGCAACTACGCCTTCTTTGGAAATACCAAGATAATCATACCTAGCACCTGGTGTGATTTCTAGATCCCCAAACTTAAGATGAAAAGTTGTATAGGCATTTGCATACAAAGATTTTGTATTAAGGTTGATCGGTTGTGAAACAAAATCAGGGTTATTTGTGTTGAACGGATTAGGAGATGCATTATCAGGATTGGATTGAAGGATTTGTTCTCCAAAATTTCTGAAGCTTAATTCTCTAACTTCAGTTCCTATATCAATATCTAGAAATTTTGCAGCATCAAAAACAGCATCTTGTCTGATACCTGTATATGGGACTATTTCTTTTGCTTTCCCACGAATTGCACCCAGACCAACATTGAAATTTGCAGAAGGTTCATAATTAATTAAAGTTAATCGGTTAGTGAATTTATCAGTTGGAGTCCAAGTGTGCCTAAAAGCTGTTGTTCTAAATCTTTGACCAGCAGAGAAATTACCGCCTGCAAAAACACTGGATTCATCCGTGGGATCAGAAGTTCTATATTCACTAAAAGCCGCCGCAAAGCTATCTTCAGCTGTGATATTATATATAGATATTTGGTGCTCATTTGTTAAATCATAAACAAATTTAATTTGGCTATCTGTATAACGAGGAAGGCGAATACCATCAGGCACTAAATTCAAGGCACCAATGGAACGGTCTAGATAACCTAGTTTACCTCCAACTATAAGGTAGCCTTTTCCGTTGTTAATTTGCTTTTGAACCATAGCTGTAGTGTTCCACAATGAAATTTGAAAAGTTCCATTGTCTCTGTCTACTTTATCAACAGTTTCAATTTCGATGATTCCACCTGTAGCATTGGCATAATTAGATGGATAGGCACCTGTATAAACATCAATTGATTTTATCATATCATTGTGAACAACAGAAGTGAGTCTATCATAATGGAAGGGGTAATTTATTGGAAGATCATCATAAAGGTAAGTATTCCATTCCGCATCAGCTCCCCTAATGATTATTCCATTTGCACCTCCACCAAAACCTATGTTTGGTGTAATTCCTGGTAGAGTCTCCAAGCCTCGAAGTGCTTCACCGAAAGAACCTGGCATTCTTTTGATTTCATCATATTTTACTTTATATCTTGATACAACTGTCTTATCTTTTTCACCAGATACATTGATCACACCTTTTGGCAAAGCCTTCTTGTCGGTGTAGATTGTATTCGTGTCACCACCAGTTTGTAAAGTAGCAATAATTTCTTGTGTTCCTGTTGGACGTAGTATTCTGATTGTATAGTTTCCTGAACTAGGAATATCTCCAACAAAGATTCCATCAGCATCAGTCTGATATAATTTTTTAGTTTCGAAAATCAATACACCAAGATTATCCTCAGGTTTCTCTTTAATTCTACTGTACAATTTGATACGTACTGTCTCTGCAATAAGAGAACCAGAAAAGAATATAAGGTAGGATAAAGTAATGAGATACTTTTTCATAAGTTTACCTTTATCTTTGTAAGATCTGAAAAATTTGCATACCAGGGAATATCACCTTGATCATCATTAAAATAAAGTAAAAGACAGGGAAGTGGATAATCAATAGAAGAACAATTAGCACTGGTAATAGCAATAGTACATAAATCTAAATTTCTTCTTGATACATCTTCGGAGATAAGAATAGGAAGTCTTGGAAATTCAACTCCGCATTCATCTGTTTTAACTTTTAGAGCAAAATAAATCTCATTGTATGCTTCATCTCTACTGACTTGTTCCTGTCCTGCACAATTGAATAAGGTAAAAGAAAGTAATAAAATTATTCCGAAATGAAAAAATATTTTAGATGGATTGGTTTTGATATAAAAATATCTAAGAAATTGACTCATTATTTTTGTATCCTTCTTCCTATGACATCTCCCTTAACCTTTAGAACACTTATCGTTCCCAAAGGAAAGAAATATCTAGTTTCATGCCAAACTTTTAAGTTAATCATTGTTTGACCATTCGGTACTTTTTGAACTGCTTGACTCAGTGCGTACTCCATACTAATTTCTTGAGTGATAGGAATTAAACCTAAAATAAAGAATGTTGAGCTTTCTCCTACAGAGGATTCAAGAATATCATAATTGGAAGACAATACTCGCGTTGCTTCTGGATGTATGGAAATATCCCTAACTTTTCCATCACCAACACAGGCTAAGCTCAGTAAACTTAACGAAAATATGACTATGAAAATATACTTCATCTTCTTGATTTTGAGGGAACCGGTTCAGGAATTGCTTCCCATTTGATTGCTTCTGCAGATAAACCAAAACTATGTTTTGTTACGAATAGATAAACGGATTTTTCATTCCAGTATCGAATATTTATTAGAGCATCTGCATTATTTTGTGTTAAGATATTATTTGTAAATTCGTCAATGGGAGGTTCTTCGAAAGGTAGACCAACAAAACCTATATCGAAAGAATACCATGTCATTTTATCTTTAACAGGACCAACAACAGTAAACTTTCGATCTCCTATTGCTGTATTACTTGTAACTAGACCTGCTGAACTGGTCGCACAAGAAATAAATAATAGAAAAAAAATCATCATGGATGCTTTTTTTATTAATGTTGGTTTGGTATTTTTTATTTGATTTGATGTAATTGAAGTAGATAATTTCTTATTTAATGAAAGAAAGAATAAAATCATAGAATGCTCCTGAGATTTTCTAATCTACTGTCAATAAACTTTTCCTAAAACTGCAAGTCAAGTTTGAAACCATCTAATAGTGCCTTTTCGTTAAAAATCAGAATAAGTGTTACACATTTAGGAATGATCGCTACTTAAATCTTTAGAACTTCTTTCAAATCGCTAGCAAAAGAACGTCCAATTGCTAGTTCTGTTTCGTCCTCATCTTTTAAATAGGCAATATAAGAGCCACCCTGATTGTACTGTATATGAGAAATAAAATTAATGTTAACGACAATCTGTTTATGGATTCTTCTAAAAACTTGTTCTGGAATTTTACCTTCGACTTCTTTGAGTAATTTATTGATTTCATAATCTTTTGTTATGGTATGGATTACAGTTTTCTTCCCGTGCGAAGAAAGATATATAATTTCCTTATACGGGATGATATAATGGTTATTCTTTTCATAAATTGTAAAACCTAAATCTGTTGTTTTGTTTAGTTCATTCTTTTTAATTCGTGAAAATTGAATGACTCTATCGATGGCTGTATGAAATCTTTCTTCTGAATAAGGTTTAAGCAAATAATCAATAGCACCCAAATCATAGGCTGATATTGCATGCTCTTTAAGTGCTGTAGCAAAAATTAAATAGGAATTTTTTTTACAAAATTTTGATAATTCCACTCCTGAGTAGTGGGGGAGATTTATATCAAGTATTGCCAAATCATACTCATGTTTTTGTAACATTTCAGCAGCGTCCATCCCGTTGTCAGCATAGCCAACCAAATGTAAATGTTCATTATTGTTGATGAATTTTAATAAAAGCTCTCTTGCAGGATATTCATCTTCGGCTATACAAACTTTAATTTTATTTTCAATCATGGCTATGAGACTTGAGCATGGGCTTATATTGAATTTGGATATTTGTGCCACCCATTTGTAAATTTGAAATTTTGATTGAATTTGATTCAAAAAAATAATTCATTCTAAATTGGATATTTCCTAAAGATCTATTAAAATAATCCTCTTTCTGTTTTAAACCAGAACCGTTATCTTTTACGGAAATAGTAATCTGGTTGTCTATAATATCTGCTTCAATATTTAATTTCCAAATTCTTTCTGAGGAATTTTGGAATCCATGTTTAAAAGCATTTTCAATGAGTGGCTGTATAGATAAGGGTGGAATTGCAATATTAGTGAAATCACCCGACTTCTTAAATTTGATTTTTAATCTATCTAAATACCTTACTTTCTGTAAGCGACAATAGATTTTTGTAAATTCCCATTCTTTGTCAAAAGTAACCAAATTAGAATCTACATGTTCTTCCAAAAAATTATAATTCTCTATCATAGAATCAATGGAAATTTTAGCTAATTTAGAATTCAGATTTGCATAGGCATGCAAAGTATTTAATGAATTGAAAAAGAAATGAGGACTTAATTTTTCTTTCAATAGATTTAATTGTGCTAGATGAAAAGTTTTTTGTTGAATTTCATATTCTTTTTTAATTAGAATTAACTTTTGTCTCTTTAACCGAAAGTCTCTTTCTAAGGCAACTCCCATTGAAATAAGAAAAAGTAAACAACCCCACATGGGTAATTTAGTTGATTCATAAAATATAAAAAGATATAAGATAAATGATATGATAAAAGTTAGTAGGAAAAATATTCCAATCGAGAAAATTCTAGCCTCAAGGCTATCTTTACCCAATCTTATAGATTTAATTAAAATATAGGAAAATTCAATAAAATAGAAGGTTTGCAATAAACGATTGATAACAGCTGAAATAAAATATGTTTCTGGATTTAAAATAAAATAGTAATTAATGAAATATAAAAATAAAAAAAAGACATTGAACTTTTGGAATATATTCGTAATTTTATGTAAATGTTTTCCGAGTGTATGCGAAAAGAATCCAATTATTCCAATAGGAATCAAGAGACTAGTAATATTTAAGATGGAAAAGTACAGGTTTGGATGATTGTATATAATCAATGTTAATTCATTCTGTGATAGTATAGCAAGCCCTATAGAAATATTCATTATACTGAAATACAATAGAGGCATATAGGAATTTATTAAATTTAAAATAAATAAAAAAAAGGCAATGAGTCCTATGCATATAATAACTAATGATAGAAGAAGAGGTACAATAGCTTTCTTGATATTGTATTCAAGTAAGTCTCCTAATTTGCCTATCCAAGTAAAATTTTCAAATGCATAATCAAACTTCACTAAAAAATCTGTTCGGATATAGAGGTATTCTCCTTCCGCAGCACTAGGAAGAGGGAAATAATCTAATTTTTCATAAATAGGAAGAAATGTAGAATCTTCAAACTCTCTATATTTATGAATTTTTGTTTTGCGAAAATAAACATCATAAAATGTGGAAAGAAAAAGTTTCCTCATGTAATATGTATTGGATTTAGATATTTGAGGTAATTTAACTCTAGTCCAAAGTATGGGAGGAACCATATTCTTTGATGAGTAAATCGGATCTCCTAATTCTTTAAGACTTTTCCATTGAACAAGATCTGGGTTGTCCCAAAGTGTTCCTCTTTGGAAAAGATCTTCTGCATGGAAACTCGATTCCCAGGACATAAGAGGGATGGTTTTAATTTTTTGATCCAAAGCATCCGCATGAATGGAGTTTGTATAAAATAAAAAAAGAAGGATGCAGAAATCAGGAAAAATTTTTAACTTTTGTCCCATATTCCTCCATCAGCTTCTTCTTCTTTTAAATCATAAAAACCATATACAAAATCTGATCCTGCTACAACTTCTATTCCATAGAATAATTCTTTAATTCGTACTTGTTTGATTATTTTTAATTTATAATCTTCTGCAAGAAATACCATCTTATCTTGTGAAACCTTATCATTAATTTTGGGTCCAAAATTATATTCATGTTTGTTCCAATCAATTATAATGAGTCGTCCACCTGGATTCATGGAACGAATTAAACCATCCATAGCAAGACCTGGATTGGGAAAGGTTGATAGGCAGAGACTTGTAAAAATTAAATCTGGAGTAGGAATCCACTCAGGTAGCAAAGGGTGATCTGAACGATCCATATAAAATGGAGTAAGGTTTGGAATGGCTTCATCGATTTTCCTTTTGAGGATGATATCAATAAGATCATGTTGGCATTCACAGGGCCATATCCAAGATTCCTTTCGCAGAATTCTACGAAAATCTTGGAGATAGAATCCTTTGCCACAACCAAAGTCTACTAAGTTCTCAACATCTGAAATTTTAAAATGTTCAAATATCAACTCAGGAGGGCAGATTTCTCGCCTTTGGCTTGAGAGTAGGAAATTCTGGTAATCTTCACTTTCAAAGTATTCTGTTTCTGCCATAGATACCTAGGTTACTGAGAAAACTTACAAAATCAAGGAAAAGACCAAATGGAAGCTCAATATTCTAAGTCACTCTTTCCGATAATTAGAAGGCATGAAGACTCATTTTTATATATTTCCAATTCTTCTGTGGATGAGCACTTTCCCAATTTTGGGACAGGGTTTGTTTTCTTCCAATTTCGAAAAGAAGGAAACTTCTAGCATTCGTGCAAGTATTTTGCCTGATAATAAATCAATTTATGTATTATGGGAACCACCTACAGAAGAAGGGGAAGTAATAATAGCCAGGTCAAATTCTGTGATTGATACGCCTGAAAAATTATATGTTGCAGATTCACTTGGTAGATTTCCTATCCAAGGAAAGAACACTCCGTCCAATTATTATGACTACAATCTAAAACCGGGAAATTACTATTACGCAATAATCACTGTAGAAGCTGTCAAAAAAAGATCAGTTGTAATGCTTCCTGATCAAAATTTTACAACCAAGCCTATCTCTATTGAAGAAGTTTTGAAATCTATAAGTTCTCCTTTAGTAAGTTTAAATTCCAATTCTACTAATAAAACTAAAACAATAGGCTCACTTGCTATTAAAGCAGAAGGTTCTCATATCCGAGTAAGTTGGTCTCCTCCTTGGAATGCAGTCGCCAAACAAACTATCTATTCTGTATATAGATCAAGTTCTCCTATGAATACAATAGATAAAATGAAGAAAGCTGATAAGCTTGTAGAATTATCACACCCAATAAATACCTACCTGGATTTAGATATTAATAAGTCCCAAACATTGTATTATGGGGTGTCAGTAAAAGAAGATAACCAACAAGAAGTTTTACCTCTTGTAAAAAATGAATCATACAAAAGAATTTTCTTTATTCTCGATAAAAAAGGAAAGGCAGAAGTTGTAAAAGATAACCAAGAATTCTCCAAAACAGATTCTTCAGATAGTCCTAATCAAGAATCAAAATCAGAAGCAGAGCTATCTTTTACAACAAGAGGGTTTGGCTATGATAGACTTGGAAAAGGTGCTAAGTTAAAATGGAATCCACCGATTGGAGCTGATGATACAACTCAATATACAATTTATGCATCTACGCGATCTTTTGAGGGAGGAGTTAATTCTTTTGTTGGGGGAACCATATTAAAAGTTGGAGTTGTTTCCCATCCAAAGACCTCAATTAGTATAAAAGAAATTAAGCAGGTTGAATCATTGTTTTTTGCAATTACTGCAAAAAAAGCTGATATCCCTGAAGATTTTACTTTAACGGAAGGTAATTCATTTTTTAAATATGAGTTTGATCGAGATCTAGTCGCAGAACAAAAAGAAGACGAAAATAATTTGACCAATAGTAATTCTGAAATTACAAAAACCAATCCTAGCGATATTCCAAAATTAGGTAAAACAGAAGAGAAAATTGAAAATGAAACTACTATTGCAGAGAATTTAGAAAATCAAATTTTAAAAGTAAATGAGCCTGAAGTAGTTTATATGTCTGATTATAAGGATTTAGATGAAATCCTAAAATCTACTTATAAGAAAAAGCAATATTCTCTTGCTATCTATAAGTTAAAACAATTTGCAAAAGTAGAAAACGATCCAAAGCTAAAAGGAAAAGCCATATTTTTTATGGGGATATGTTATTTTAATATTGGTGAATATAAGAAATCTTTAAAATTATTCAATCGAAACGAGAGTGTTCAATACAATTCAGAACGATCTCAGTTTTGGAGAAATCGAAGTTTAGATCGAATTGCTAGAGGTGGAAAATGAATCGTTCAATTATTGTATTAACAGGCTTCTTACTTATTTCGGCTGGTCTCATGACAGCTGCCTACCAAACTTTATTCCAAAAGGATATGTATGCTCAGGAAGGAATTCTAGAAAAAATATTAGAAGGTGAAGAATACCTACAACAAACTGGTGATACTTCTAAATCTAAAGCAGTATCCATTTTTTCTGAGTTAGTTGCTAAGAACAATCCTCAATATGAATTTCGAATTCGATATAATCTAGCTAAAGCTCTTGAAAATTCAGGAGATAAATACAGAGCCTTAGAAATCTATCAAAGTATAAATCGAACAAAAGATATTTCTATAACAGAACAAGAGAAGTTAAGTCTATCCTTAGGTGATCTTTTATTAAGAATGAACCGTGAAAATGAAGGAAGAGTTCATTTAGACAATGTACTGCGAACTAGTACTGATAGAAAAATTCGTTCGAAAGTATTCAAATCATTAGCTGAGTACAATTATAATCTAAGCCAATGGGAAATAGCTCGCAAGAATTATATCTTGGCAATCCAAGAAGATGGTAATTACACTGAAGCAAGAATTGGATTAGGGCGAGTATTGAAAAAGCAAGGTAAAGACTATGCTGCTTTTGATTTATTTGATGGTTACTTGGAAGAGTCATCCAAAATGGATGGAACTGATCCTAATGTTGCCAAAGAATACAAAACGGGTGTCTATGAAAAAGCGAAAACCTATTTCGTTAATAAGAGTTATTATAAAGCTATTGAATATTTCCAGAAATCTATCGAGCTCGGTCAGAACGAAGAGGGATCTCTTTATTACATAGCTTCCAGCTATGATGCACTAGGAAAATACACAGAAGCAATTAAAACAATCAATAAATTGTTGAATAACAGTGTATATTCTTTAGACCAAGAAGCATTATTTAAGAAAGGAACTATCTATTTTAAACAAGGAAAGTATGAAAATGCAGCTTCAATTTTCCAAGTAGTGATTGAAAAATATGCTAAAAACCATATAACTGAAAAATCTATTGCTTGGAAAAAAGAATCATTGGATCAAATCCAAGAAAAAACCAATCTTTCAACAACAAATACAGATTCCAATCAATTTGATGCAAAGAATGATGAGGATTTTGATTTCTAGTAATTATATTGCTTCGATTCTATGCTCATGAAAATTAGAACTTTCCCAGCTTTCATAGGCTTTAGATAGATTTAGCAATTTATATATATTAGGCGGAATATCTGCTAGGTTTTTGATTGACTTTTCTAGTTCTACTGCAAATTTTCCAGACAACATAGTCGGAACAGGATTTTTAGTATGGGTTCCTACGCTTAAGTCTTCCATATTTCCATGATCGGACGTAAGTATCAAAGTATCTTCTGCTGGATTCATTCCATCCAGAAAACCTAGGATAAATTTCTCAAGTATGGCAATGCTTTTTTCTGCTAGTTCCCAATTCTGATCATGTCCAATTTTATCGGTTAGAAAATATTCATAGATACATAGACCATAATGACTAAACTTAGAAGGGATGGATTTACCAACTTCATAGGGATCTCGTAGATCCATCACAGGATCTGATTCAGGAATCAAGTCATAATTCATTTTGCGCAAAAACTCATGTGTGATATCCATGTAGATGCCTCTTCCTTCCCTAAGATCATCCAAAGTTTTCAATTCTCGACTAGATGCCATTTGAATCAGGGTTGATGCAGAAAGATGTCTAGCAGTGGGGCCAAACTTTTTAAAAAAAGCAGGTGTATAACAATTGATTAAATCGCTCAAGACCCCATTTTCATTCAGAATTTTGATCATAGAATGTTTAGCGATGATTTTCTTTAAAGTAAAGCTTGGAAATCCACTTAAATGCCGCCCAAGAATAATGGGAGCTTTGAATCCAGTCCACAAAGCTGTCTGTCCTGTTGCACTTTGGGGAAGACCTGAAATTCCCATGTTAGCGTCGGTCTCAACATAGCGAATGCGAGGTTCAGAGGAAGAATTACCTGAAAGGGGACTAAAAACATGTGTTGGAAATCTGGTGAAAGGGTTTTTATCTGAGTTTTTCTCACCAAAACCAATTCCATCCAAAAATACATAAAAAATCATAGTAATTAGACTATGTACTGAGTTAAAATAGAATACAATCTATTTCTTAAAAAGAAATTCGCTTGCGAGTATGCTATATCACTAAATAAAGTAAGTAAGACTAAGATGAAATCCACTCCTTTTCAAATAATTTCACCAAAACGAATCCGCGAATATTTTCAAGATTCTAAGGTGGATACAGAATTAGAATCGAAAAGATCGGCTATCTTTAATCCAGAATTAAAAGAGTTAGTTCAAAAAGTTACAAATCCGTCTAGTAATGAGTCTGATCAATTCATCAAAAGTGAATCACCTAATCACAATAATCCTAAATCCACAACAAGCCCTTGCAGGATTAGAACTATATTCTCAGATCTAATAGAACCTTCCAAGCAAGAAGAATTTAAAACACTCATGTCATTATACAGCGAAGGAGCTGGAACTCAGGAATCATCCATCATGAAATACTCAAGTTTTCTATTGGATAGAATCGGTGTAGAACATTTTGGTTGGTATTTTCTTTCTTATGATTCGCAAGCTTATTTCTGTGAAATGTCTACAGGACTTGATTCTGTAACGAGAACAAATTTTATTTTTTTAAAAAATGATCCTTTTGTCCAATTGGGAGAGAATAATTTTTTTGAATTGGAAATAACTCCAGAATTAACTTTGGATCCATTTTTTGCCAAGAAGTTTTCTATTGAATCGATTAATCTATTTGGCAAAATTTTATTTTTCTTTTTGAATCAACCTGGTATCGATGCCTGTTTAGTTGCTTTTATTCCAAAGCAAGATCTACTTAAGAAATCAGAAGAAGAAGTTGAAATTGATACCAATGAAATCTCACCAAGATGGATACAAATGATTCAATCGAAATTGCATAATTTGATTCCAGGTCTTGCCAATTACCGAGATAAAAGAGTAAACAGCAACGCTGTTACCAATGACATGCTTACTCATAGCATCTATTTATTTAAATCCTTTGTAGGAGAAAGGTCAACTTCCTCTTTTTCTCATATCATTAAAATTGAGAATTATTCAGAAACCGAAAATGTTTATTTTCTAAAAAGGCAATTTATTAGTAAGCTCATGAAAGCTCTTAATTCTAGAGAAAAATTAATGGAATTGAATATAGATACTTTTCTATTAATCGGAGATAAAGATCATTCCGATTATATAATCGACCAAGCTGAACTAGATAGTCTCAGTGTGAAAATAAACACAAAAATATATCCAACCTATGGCGAAAATATCCTTCTTTATCTTTAGTTTTTTCCTTATTGCTTTTTCAATTCTTCCTTCTGAAAAAGGACGACTTACAAAAGAACTTAGAGCCAAGACTTATGAGTTATTTAAGGAAGGAAAATATTCTGAATCTATTCCTTATTTAGAGAGGTATTTAGAAATCCAACCAGCAGAAATCTATATGAGATTGGTTTATGCCCAAGCCTTACTCATGAAAGAAGATCTTCCTATCCCTTCCAGGGAAGAGGACAATTATACAAGATCGGAAAAGTGGAAGGCGATCAAAGCGAATTATGGTCATAGTGCGAAATTGTTTGAAGAGAATATTCGAGTATTTGAAAGTGTTCGCCCCAGAGATCCAAGTTTAGGAAAATGGTATTTTCATTGGGCAACTGCAGAATGGTTTTCTGGGAATAAAGAAAAAGCGATTAAGCTCTTTGGAAAATCTGTTAAAAAAGATTTTACTATAACAGATGCTTACTATAATATTGGAGCTATATATGATTCTATGGGGCAATCTGTAGATGCACAGAATTCTTGGCGACGTTACTATCAGGCAGAAAAAGAACTGAACGTGGAAGATTGATTTAGGATTAAATATGTCTAAGATAGATAAAAGATTTACAATCCTATTCTCAGATGAAGAGCTGATGTTACTTAAGCATAATGCAAACCTAAGGGGAATGTCTGTTGGTGAATTAGTTAGAGTTTCTGTCCAAAATGAAATTACTCATAAATCGATTGCCGATAAATTGAGAGCTCTTCAGAAAATTTATGAATTAGGAAACCAATCTTCAATCTGATGAAACATTTAATCTCGGTATCTATATTGAAAAGTCTTTTGAATTCAGATGATAATTCCAAAGTTTTACTAAAAAAGCTTGAATCATCTATCCAAGATCACCATAAGTTTCATACAACAGCATTATCCCTTTTTGAAATAATCCAAGGTAAGTCTCTCTCTAATCAAAATGACCAGAAAGAATTTCTGAATCAATCAGGAATTCTCTGTGATGAAATATTTCCCGTTACAAACGATGATTTGAAGTTGTATTCACAAATTTCATCAGATTTAGGCGGGCAGGGATTGGAAGGTATAGAAATCTGCGTTGCAATAAATCGCGGAATGGATTCTATCATTACTTGGAAAGGTCAGGCTAAACCAAGTAAGTGGATGAAAATTATTGACCTTTCGTTGGAATCGTAACAGAAATAGGTTTTGATTTTGGGCCTTCCTGATCTTTACCAGGACCATTTTCAGACCAGAAAGAATTAGTAGCAGAAACCCAAAAGTAAGTAGTTATCCCTGGTCTTAAAAAAGGAAGGTTCTTTTCAGGATCAATCGTTTCTGCATTTTTACTTAAAATTGTATTATCTATGCAAGATTGGATGATACTAACTCGTGTTGATTTGCTATCGTCTTTGAGATTTAATTTTTCAGAAGAAGTAGGTAAGTCGTTCTTTCGATTATTCGCATTGTGGTAGTGAATAGTTCCAGCTACATCATTTTCTTTGAAGCCGTAGTATAAGATATAACCACCACCATTCCAAACATTCGATTCTTCACTTGCAATCCAAGTCATACAAATTTTAGGTTCTTCTAAGTTAGAAGCAGATTTATTATAAATAAGCCCTGTTACTTGTTTTGGTGGTAGGTTGTAATTAATTTTATAACGGAAACTAGAAAGTCTAGGCGAAGTTAAACCATCAGGATCGGCTCGAAGAACAAATTTCCATTGGTAGAATTGGAAGCAAGGATTCTCGGTTTCAGATTTTGCATTTTGGCTGGAACAAATATCTTCTATCTCATTGTTTTTGAGTCTTTTCCATTCTAGACCTTTTTTATAATCTGAATCATAAGCACCAAATGAATTTAACGAGGATCGAAACCATACTTCAAGGATAGAATTTTTAGGTTCTTGGGCTTCCATTGAGAACTTCTTTAAATAGGAATGACTGAATTGTGATTTATATACGGGTGATAGTCCGATTCCTAAAGTTTGTGATACTAACTTTGAATCGAGATTAAAATCCACTGCATTGTATTCACTAAATAATTTATTTGCATTTGCTGAGCCAGAAGCAATAAGAAATTCATCCATGTTGCCATAGAAATTTTTACCAAGAAATAAAGAGGAAGTATCATCTGAATGAAAACTAAAACCTGTTACTCGATCTTTTGGATTGGCAAGACCATCATATCTTGCAGTTTCCAATCCATTGATGTATAAAATAATCTGATTATCTGCTGGAGAAAATTCTAATATAATATGACTCCATTTTCTGGAAGGAATTCCATGAATGGATGATAATTTGGTAGAAAGTCTTGCATTTGATTCGGTAAGAATCATTCTATCAATCCATAGATCTAATATTCCTTGCTCGAGATTCAATCTAAAACCAAATTCTTGCCCTGATCTATAGATTGATTTGTTTAAAATAGTCGTGGAGCCAGATTGAGAAGATGGATTTATAAAAAAGGAAATGTAAAAAGGTTCACGAACCTCTGGTTCTAGAAATAAACTGGATTTGCCCCTAGGAATTTCTATGGTATCAGACTTTCCATTGAATCTAGCAGAATGTTTACCTCTAAATTGGTTGCTACTATCTAAATTCCCAGGACTATTTTTCCCTTCAAAATCCAGTTCAATTAAGGATGAATGAATGGATCTGGGTGAAAGACTTAGAACTTTGCGACCTTTGCCATCTAGTTCAATCTTTAAATTCTGCAATTTTAGATCTTCCCATTGAATTTCATTTTCCAAATAAGATTGATTTTTCAACGCTGGAGCAGATCCAAGATAGTTTCCCATCCCAATTATAAAAAGAAACGAGATTGCAAAGCTAACATTTTTCATATATTGTTATTACTTAGACGCTTTACTAATTTCCTCTATCATGAGAATTCTTTTTTCATGGCGACCACCTTCGAATTCTGTGTTCAACCACTTTTCTAAAATTCGAATCGCTAGGTCTTTTCCTAAAATTCTTCCACCTAGGACTAGCACATTTGAGTTGTTGTGTCTTCTAGACATTTCAGCAGTAAATTCATCATGACAAAGTGCTGCTCTAATTCCATTGTATCGATTCGCAATAATGGATGCTCCAATTCCAGTGCCACAGAGAACAACCAAGCGATCCACCTTTCCCTCTAAAAGACTTTGGCAGGCTGAACCTATAACCTGTGGGTAATCCACCGATTCTTGGGAATGAGTTCCTAAATCTACCATTTCAGAATGTTTTTTTAGTTCTTCTTTTAATATTTCTTTGAGCTCAAATCCACCATGGTCACTTGCGATTCCAATTTTTTCCTTCATTGCTTTTTTCCTTGTTTAATTTGAAAATATCTTTCTTTTTCAACTGGATCTAATCCATAAATTACATCAAAATAAGAACGGTGGACAGATTGGTACAAATTCGATAAATCCCTTTCTCCATCTTTCAAATCATCAGGATCTTCTGATTTCCAAAGAGACAAGGTCTTTGTTTGAATTAATATCATTAGGTCATAGCGACTTTGGAAAAAACTTTCAAAAGATTTCGCATCCAAACCTTGTTCAGCTTGGATCCACTTTAAGTAGTTTTGGTAGAGAAGGATCTCAACATCGAAAAGATCTTGTAATGCGGATGATACCAATTTTTTCTCATCTTTACTTAGTTTCAATTTATGCAAACATTGAATGGAATCCATACGAGTCTTTCCTTCCATTTTTGATCTCTTCGAAATTATAGAAAAAGTTTTCTTCAAGGACTCTTGGTAGAAATCTGATTGTTTGTATTCAAATTTAGAAATCGGTTTAGATTCACAGGCTGTGATTTTACGGCGAAGTGAGTCTTCCATTTTACCTGGGAAATAAATTGTTTGAGAAAGTAGGGGTTGGATACTAGAGCTTATCGAAATTAGAAAAAGGAAAATTAAGCCCATCTCTTTTCGAAATCCTTTAAGAAGCTAACCAATCTTTCTACACCCTCTAATGGCATAGCATTGTAAATGGATGCACGCATACCACCAACATCTCTATATCCTTTCAAACCAATTAGGCCATACTTTTCTGATTCTTCTACAAATTTGGAATCCAAATTAGAATCTTTTAGATGGAAAACTACATTCATAATTGATCTGTTAGCTTGGGGTACAAAGGTTCGGTAGAATTCAGATTCATCTAAGGCATTGTAAACTAAGGATGCCTTTTTCTCATTGATCTTCTCTATGCTAGAAAGACCACCCATTTCCAAGAGCCATTCAAATACCAAACCTGCCATATAAATGGAATAAGTTGGTGGAGTATTATAAAGTGATCCTGCTTTAGCAGTAACTCGCCAATCCAAAATTACAGGGATAGCAGACTTTCTTTCATGCAATAGATCCTTACGAATTATGCAAATACTTAGTCCAGAGGGGCCAATATTTTTTTGGGCACCAGCAAAGATAACCCCAAAGGAAGATACATCTAGTTCTCTAGAAAGGATATCAGAAGTCATATCAGCAATCAGTGGAATTGATAATTTTGGAAATCGAGAATATCTTGTTCCATAGATAGTATTGTTCGAAGTGATATATGCGTATTTAGAATTTTTGGGAATAGAGAGATCAGTTAATTCGGGAATCTCAGAGAAATTACTAAGCTTACCATCAAAGATAGAAACTACATTCGGATAAAATCTTTTCGCTTCTTGGTATGCTTTGTTTGACCAAACTCCCGTTAAAGAATAAGCAGCAGTTTCATTTTCATCCAAAAGATTCATAGGAATGGATGTAAATTGAGCTGTGGCTCCTCCTGAGCAAAAGATTACCTCATAAGAATCAGGAATATTCAATAATTTTCGAATATTAATTAGTGATCTGTCCAAAATTTCCTGAAAATACCCACCTCTGTGGCTCATTTCCATAACAGACATGCCGGAATTTCTATAGTTAAGAAATTCTTCTTGGGCTATCTGCATTACTGGAGCAGGAAGCATAGCAGGTCCTGCGTTAAAATTGAAAATTTGGTTGGTTGAAACTTCCATCTTATTTATAGGATCGGAAAAACACTTAAAAAGGCAATTGAAATCATTTTTTTTTGCTTTTCAGAATCAATTTATCGTTAAAATGTTAACAGTTTGAGGATAAAATGTTCAATAAAAAATCTAGCTTTTTCGCAATTCTAATCGTTTCCTTTTTAAGCCTGCCTTTGCTTTCTCAGTCGAAGGCACCTCTTGGCATGAAAGAAATTAAATCATCAAAGAAAATTCAATTTCAAAACCGTTCTTTAAAAAAAGCAAGTGCTGAAATTATTCAAGAAAATACAGACAAAGGAAAGAAACTTTCTGAACAAATTACCAAGAATCCTAAATCAGTTTCAGAAATTGATGGATTCAGTATAACTCGCGTCCTTCCAGGAGATGATAATAAATTTGGAGCGGATGTATTAAGCATTTCTGATAGCCAAAGCTTTGATCATATCAATTCAATAGTTCGTATTCTAGCGGCTTATATCGAAAGATCGTTTCAATATTCAGAAGCGAATTCTGATACTCTTGCATTGTATGTTTTATATTACAACGCAGCACATAGAAAAGATCCTGATTTCTTTAATAAAAAATACACAGCAGAACTAAATTCCAAATTAGATAAAAACAAAATCGGTATTGATACCAGCTACCGCAATTGGCCTGGAAAAACTCAAATAATCATTCCTATTGTTTCCAATGTTCTTAAAGACAGTGGCTCAGATGTGACTACGGATGAATTGGAAGATGAGGTTGGAAAGTTAGTAGATAAAGAAAAAGATCCAGACACGAAAGAAAAAATGAAAGCTGAACAGGATAAAATGGATCAGCTTCAAAAAGATAAACTTGCTGAAGAGAAAAAGCAAGTTGTAGCAAAGAAAGAAGAACTAGCGAAGAAAGAACAAGATCTTAAAAAACAAGAAGATGCTAACAAGCAAGCATTAAACAAAGCTGAAGCAGAATTGCAAGAACTGAATAAAGATCCAGTTAAGAATGCAACTAAGATTGAAGAGAAACAAAAAGAAGTAGCGAAAGTACAAGAAGCTCAAAAGAAAGTTGAAGAAGAAAAGAAACAAGTAGCTGAAACAAAAGAACAATTAGATAAGAAAGAAGAAAGTATTGCTAAAAAAGAAGAATCTAAAACTCCAGGAAGTTCAACTTCATCTGATTCTTCTTCAGGAACCGCTGATAAGCCTGCAACCAAACCTACTTCAGAGAATCAAGTAGAAGCAGTTAAAGAAGAGCTTGCGAAAGTAAAAGAAGAACTTCAGAAAAAAGAAGAGAAAAGTGAAAATGTAATAGGAGATAAAATCATTTTCATGAAGTTCATTAAATATGACACTGATGGTCACTATTCAAATGAACTTTGGGCAATTGATCCAATAAAGGATGATGCGCTTTTCAAAAGTCCATATACAAACATTTGCTCTAAGGAATTTGTAGAAGTGAAGAACCAAGGTATTCTAGTTCTTGGTTATGAGGGTGATAAAGTTGATGATAGAAAGCATAAACTCATCCTTCTAGATACAAATACCTTGAAGGTTGTGAAACAATCAGATGTTTCTGATGTATTCTGGAGAACTCCTATGATCTATACTGAAGATAAGATTCATGTTATAGAAAAATTCGAGGGCAACTATCATTTATCTAGATTTAAACCAGATTTAGCATTAGATATTCGATCTTCCGATCCTGTTGAAGAAAATTCGGAAATCACATTTTTCAAAGATAAAATCTACGTTACTGGAAAAGGCAAAGGATCGGCTAAGACGACAATCAAAGTCTTCAAAAGGTCTGATTTAACTTTAATTAAGACAATTACTCCTAACTCTTAAGAAAATACAAAGGGAAAATAGTTGATCGCTATTTTCCCTTTTTTTATTTTTTTCTCTACTCGTACTAAACCTATTCTTTTAATTTAAATTCCTTTCCATTCCAATTGTAGATCTGTTCCAACCATTCATGGTAATCTTCTTCATCAGAAGAAAAGCCATGAAAAATTAATAGAATCTGGTTTTTGTTAGCTTTATATGATGAAGTTCTTTTCTTAGATGGATCTGATTCTAATATATCTCCTGGAAAGAGGACAAATTCTTCCCCACAAGAAGGCGGATCACAGCTAGCAGGGTTGGAACCAAATTCTTTGTTTAATTTACCTTTCTTGGATAGGGTAAAGAATTGTTGATAGGTGTAGCCATATTCAATTTCAGAATAGGCAAAAAATTCTACTTTAAAAAATACTTCCGGAGGATTTGTTAATAGCTTTGTTGAAAGAAAATCTATCTTGGGTTGTGTATTATAATCTTCTAATCCTATCGGGCCAGATTGCCACTTCATAGAGTCTAGAATTTTATTATCTTTTAATATGCGAACTTCACTCATTGCAGACTTAGTTCCAAGTGAGCGAAATAGGATAAGATAAGAATTCTTCCAATAGAAAGTATCAGCGAGGAGCCCTCCCCAAACATAACCAATCTTCTTGTTAATTTCAATCTTATACCAGTATTCAGTATCTTCAGCGATAGTAACTAGATTCTTGTCCTGGTTTAGAATTTTTACAAGATCGCCAGGTTGCAATTTCATAACTACTTTGGATGTAGTATTTGGCTCTTGTCGTATATTTACATTTTCTCCAAAGATAGCATATGATTTCTGATTTTTTTTTATATGAATGGTTCCATCCCAATGCCCCTGAGCAAGTAAAATTCTTTGATCGAAACTAGTTGAAAGGAAGAATAAAATGATGAGACTATAAAAGATATGTTTCATCGGAAGTAGTATAGTAATTTGAGAAATAAATAAAAATAAAAAATTAAAAATTCTAGGTAGTTTCATGAATATTCCTTGAGGATCAAAGGATCATATGTTGAAATTTTGTTCAATCAGAAAATCCTATTCGTCTGTATGAATGAAAATTTTTAGGAATATCAAATTTTTTAGATAAAATTCTTGAGATTTAACAAGCAATAAGGAAATATGAAACTTCAGTTATGGTGGAAGCATCCAAAAAGGCAATTCTTTGTGTAGATGATGAAAAAATCATTCTACAAAGTCTAAATGGACAACTAAAATCCTATTTTAAGCAACTCTATCGCTTGGAATTTGCAGAAAGTGCGGATGAAGCTTTGGAATTGATTGATGATTTCTTTGATGATGGTGTGGAAGTCTTGCTGATTCTATCTGATTGGCTCATGCCTGGAATGAAAGGAGATGAATTTTTAATTAAAGTTCATGAAAAATACCCTAAAATCAAAAAGATTATGTTAACAGGCCAAGCTGATCCATCCGCCATTGAAAATGCTAGAGAATATGCTAGCTTGACTGACTTAGTCTCCAAGCCTTGGGATGAGAATGAATTAATTTCTAAGATCAATCAATGTTTAGCATAAGATAACTAAAACTAAAACAGTATAAACCTAATTGATATAAAAAATATATTTATTTATTCCTCTCGAAATTAATTCTCAATTTTATGTTTATAAAATGCTTCTTTTGATGGTGGCAAAGGAGTCTTCTTCAGGATAAGATCGGCAGCTTTTTCGGCTATCATCATTACAGGAGCATAGATATTTCCGTTTGTGACATTTGGCATTACAGAGGCATCTACAATATATAAACCTTCTGTGCCATGGACTTGCATAGTTTCAGGATCAACAACTGACATTTCGTCAGTTCCCATTTTACAAGTGCAAGATGGATGCAATGCTGTTTCAGCATCTTTGCCAACCCACTCAAGTATTTCTGCGTCGGATTCTACCTTAGCACCAGGAGAGATTTCTCCATCATTGTATTCATCAAAGGCCTCTTGGTTTAGAATTTTTCTAGCTGCACGGACAGCCTCAATCCATTCTTTTCGATCTGTTTTAGTTGAAAGATAATTGAATTGAATGGAAGGCTTCACTCTTGGATCTTTAGATTTAATATGAACATGTCCAATTGTATCTGCATACATCGGCCCAACATGTACTTGGTATCCATGACCATTTCCCTTTTGTTCAGAGGGAGAGCTACCATCATAACGAATCGCAAGTGGTAGAAAATGAAACATCAAATTCGGATACTTCACCGATTCGTTGCTTCTAATAAAACCACCTGCCTCAAAATGATTCGATGCTGCTGGACCCTTACGAAAGAATAACCACTGAAATCCTATCCAGGGCTTATTGTACCATTTAAGGGCAGGTGCCATTGATACTGGTTTTTTACAAGCGTACTGAATGTATACCTCTAGATGGTCTTGTAAGTTTTCACCTACACCTGGTAAGTTTACAACTGTCTCAATACCCAATTTAGAAAGTAATTCCTTATTCCCAATGCCTGATAATTGCAAAAGCTGTGGTGAGTTAAATGCTCCTCCACAACTTATGACGTTCTTTGAAAAAATTTTACGAGTTCCGAAAATACCAAAGCTACATTCTACGCCTATTGCCTTATTTTTATCCATAAGAATCTTGGAAACAAAGGCCCTAGTTTTAACTGTTAGGTTTTTTCGATTCATGGCAGGGTGTAGATAGGCACGTGCTGCACTGAGTCTTCTTCCTCTGTGGATATTTCTATCAAAGAGTGCGAAACCTTCTTGCTTATAACCGTTCACATCGTCCGTTTGTGGATAGCCTGCTTGTTCAGTGGCTTTTAAGAATGCATGAAAAAGTTCTGTCTTTCCTGGACCTCTTTCCAATTTTAATGGGCCCTTACGTCCTCTAAACTTATCTGCATCTTTTGCAGCAAGGCAGTTCTCCATCTTTTTGAAGTAGGGAAGGCAGTGCGCATAATCCCAATTTTTCATACCTTTGCCTTGCCCCCACTTTTCATAATCCATTGCGTTACCACGCTGAAAAATCATACCATTTATACTGCTAGATCCTCCTAAGACTTTCCCTCTTGCATGATAGACTTTTCGACCGTTCATATATGGTTCAGGTTCAGATTCGTATTTCCAATCGTACAATCTGTTCCCAATTGGTGTTGCTAGCCCTGCTGGCATATGAATAAATATATCCCAGAGCGAATCATTTCGTCCCGCTTCTAAAACTAGAACTTTATTATCTGGATTTTCACTAAGTCTTGCTGCCAAACAGGAACCAGCCGATCCTCCACCTATTATAATATAATCATATTCTTTCAATTTCCAACCTCACTAATTTTATTTATATTTAAAAAGGACTGAACACATCGCCTTTAGAGATATAAATACTTTTTCTTTTTGTATAATGATTCAATGTATCAATACCATTTTCTTTTCCAAATCCAGATTGCTTAGTTCCACCAAATGGCATCTCTACTGGAGTTATATTATAATTATTTACCCAAACAATTCCAGCTTCTAGTTGATCTATCATTCTTTGAATTCTAGATATATCCTTTGTAAAGATGCCAGCTCCCAAACCAAACTCAGTATTGTTCGCTCGTTCGATAACTTCTTCTTCTGTTTTAAAAGTTAATACAGACATTACGGGTCCAAAAATTTCTTCCTTAACAATTTTCATACTATCTTTGCAATCATAAAAAATAACTGGTTGTGTGAAATATCCTTTGGCACAATCACCTGAAGGAATCTGTCCCATGGTAAATGCTTTTGCTCCCTCTGATTTTCCTTTATTAATAAAATTTTCCACAAGTTCTTTATGGTTTGCACTGATTAAAGATCCCACATTTACTTCTTTTTCAAAAGGATTACCTAACCTAACATTATTACTTCTTCCTTCAATAGCCTTCTTGAATTGGGGTAAGAAATTTTCTTGGATAAAAACTCTCGTACCATTCGTACAGACTTCACCCTGGGTGTAGAAATTGGCAGCAAGTGCAGCCTTAGCAGCTGTTTCTGGATTTGTATCATTAAAAATTATTAAAGGAGATTTACCGCCTAATTCCATGGTCAAGGTTTTTAAATTCACAGAAGAGGCTGCCATTATTTTTTTGCCAGTTCCCACTTCACCTGTGAATGAAATTTTTTGAATTCCATTATGAGCTGTAATCATTTGACCAAGTTCTGCATCGCCTTGCAATACTTGGAAGAGTCCAGCTGGTAAACCTGCCTCTGCATAGATTTCACCTAACAAAACAGCTGATAATGTGTTAAGTTCAGAAGGTTTGAAAATGAAGCTATTTCCACAGGCTAGAGCAGGTGCAGATTTCCAAGCTGCAATTTGAAATGGATAATTCCAAGCTCCGATTCCAGCGCATACTCCAATTGGTTCTATTTTAGTTAAAATATCAGCATCTTGTATGCTGTAGTAATCCCCATGCAAGGTGACGGCAAGATTCGAAAAATATTCAATAGCATCTGCTGCAGTAACAACATCCACTTCAATTGCTTCTGAAATAGGTTTGCCAGTATCCCAAACTTCCAGTTCAGCAATTTTATTGGTGTGATAACGTATGAGCTCGGCTGCCTTTTTTAAAATTCTACTTCTCTCTTGGCTTGGTGTTTTCTCCCATTTTTTTTGAGCTTGGCTAGCTATTTCAACTGCTTCATCGAGTTGTTCTACGCTTGCTGAATTTGCTGTGCAGAGAATTTCTCCTGTAGCTGGAAAATAGACAGGAAAAGAGTTAGCTGATTTTCCTATAACTTTTTTATTATTAATAAAACAATGTACTTGTGTAGGCTTATTCATTTATTTTTCCTATTTTATTCGTAGTTAATGGGATAGAAGGATTTATTTTTTGAGTTAGGTAGGAGACAGCAATAATAGTTAAAAGTCCAGATAACATTGAAAATGTGCGAATAGGAAAATTTTCATCTGGATAGGGTAAAAATGCACCAAAATTAAATGTTGGTTCACCACCACCAATTCTTAAAAAGATTGAGACAATAAAACCAGAAATAGCTCCTATCTTATTTGCCTTTTTTAAAAATAAAGCCATTGTTAACTGAGGAAATAAGACTACATAAACAAGGTCGGCACATAAAAACCAAAGAGAGTAGACACTTTGAACTTGTAGTGAGATAATAGTCGCAGTAATTCCCACAACTAAGATACCAGTCTGCACAATTTTTTTGATCTTCTTTGCATCCAAGTTCTTGTCTTTCGAAAAAGGACGATAAACATTCCAAAAGAACATTGAACTTGCTGAAAGAATCGAAGAATCTACAGAACTCATTACAGCAGCTGCCACTGCCGAGAGACCAATAGTTGCTATTATTGGTGGAGTTAAATATTGTATTACATAGGGTAGAATGATTGAATACGATGGAGGAGCGGGAATGTTAAGAGCTTCCCAATCTGCAGTTGCTCCTGCAATTCCAATCCATATAGAAGGAATTGCCATAATAATACAGCCGACCGCAGCAATATAAGAGAGTTGTTTCGCTTTCTTAGGACTTGGTGCAGAAAGAACTCTTTGAAAATAAACCTGCCAAGGTATTCCACCTAATGCTAATAATAGAACGGAATCTATCCAAGTAAATCCAGATTTCCCCATTATAAATTTAAGGTCTGGAAATAGATGAGCTGTTTCCCCCATTTTTATTTTATAGAGATCCCAAGAGGCAAAAAAACCGCCATGAGAATCAGTTACAAATGGTACAGCAATAGAGAGTCCTACCAAAATACAAAATAATTGTATAACATCCGTATAAGCAACAGCCATCAATCCTCCTAAAGCCGTATAAGCAACTGCTACTGCTGAAGAAATTAGTATGGATGTTTGAAAATCGAATCCGAGAACAACACCAAAAGTAGTACCTAGCGCAGTCAATATAGCTGAACTCCAAAAGACTTCGCCAATGAGTGCAGGAATAAATAGTAATGCTGCAGTTTTTTTGCCATAGCGAATTTCAAATGGATCAAGCATTGTTGTAAAACCAAGAGAACGCATTTTAACTGCAAAAAATTTACCACCCAATATCAAACTTATTGCATATCCCCAGGGAGCTATTAACCAGATCAACCCTTGACCTGGATCTGCAACAGCCTCAGCAGTTCCGTTTATATAGCCACCACCAACCCAGGTTGCTGTCATTGTAAATATACCTACAAAAAAGGGAATGTTGCGACCTGCAAGAATGAGATCGCCTGAACTGCCAGTTGCAGCAGATTTTTCTTTGCGGGAAGCCCAGACACCAATTAAAAATATAATTAAATAAAAAATGAAAATTGAAATTAATTGAAATGCGATAGCTCCATCCCCCGATGTAAATTTATTATATTCGATAGTAGTTGTTGAAAATTAAAGTAGAAAGGATTTGAGTGTAAAGGGATTTTTTTAATGGAATTAGAAAAATGAAACTTTATTGACAAACTGAGAGTTTACTATTTCATAATATTGTGGATGAACTTATTCTCTTTATCGTTATCTTAAATCCATTTGCTCAAATTCTATATTTATATGAATTAATGACAAAATTAAATCCCAAAGAATTTTTAATTGTACATTTTAAAGCTTCATTAATTTCGTTTATCATTTTTGCCATCTTTGCATTGATAGGTGAAAATTTTTTGATGAAACAGGTATTTCAAGTCAGACTAGCATCTCTTCAGATATTTGGTGGATTAATCATGTTATTTATAGCATTTAAATATATAGTTGAAGGACCAGGTAGTAATATCTTATTCCAGGGGAAAATATCGGAACTTGCTCCAAATATCTCACTACCTTTTATGGTAGGGCCAGGTACCATTTGGATGGCAATACTTATTGGTAGGAAAAATTCTTTTTCGATGACTTTAATACTTATTGCAATTGTCCTTTTAGGAAATTTTTTATTTTTGAATTTATATCATCAATTTCAATATCGCGTAGGAGAAAAGTTTAATTTGATAGTATCAAAGTATATGGCTATACTTATGCGAATCAATGCTTTATTTATAGGAGCTATTGCAATTGAAATGCTGGTTACCGGTTTTGAAAATATCGCAGGCAAAATTAATTTGTAGCTAAAATAAAATATATTGTACCTAAAAGATTAGTTCCACCCTTATTACTTAGCAATAGATTCTGGTATTCAATCGATGAAAATTTGGATGCTATAACTAATATTTCTTTTAGTGAAAAGTAAATATAAATTCGATTTGCGAAGTAGCCCAATAGAATCCTTATCAAAAAAGCTAGAAATAGAATAGGCTAAGTATTTAGTGATATTGAAAAGTATGAGATGATATGAAAAATTGTAAATTCAGCAATAGCAAAAAGACAACGATAAAGATACATTTTCCTATATATAAACAATAACGAACCAAAAAATGATGCAAATATGTTAAATGAAAACATTTTCTTATCATTATTATTTTGTTGAATCCGCTTTTAATAAATAATATAGTTTAAGAATTTAAGTAAATGAAAGATATGAACTTCCCCTAATTTTCTGGACACTCATATCATAATAAATTAGGAGTAGAGATATGAGCAAAGGGAACAAATTTTACGAAGA
>JAACWH010000108.1 GCA_009991425.1 Leptospira sp. | reverse complement strand
GTAAATTCTTTGTAAGATCCTGGTGCAAAATACCCCAAAGATCTAATTCGTTCTGCAATCAAATCAATTGCATTCCAAAGTTCTGTGTATTGTTCCATGAACATTATGTGCAAGGTTTGGAACATGGGTCCTGTTACATTCCAATGGTAGTTATGTGTCTTTAGATAAAGAGTGTAAGTATCTGCGAGTAGTATCATTAAACCGTTAGCTATTTGTTCTCTTTCTTTTTCTGGTATTGATATATTTATTTTCTGAACCATTATTTATCTCCTATGTAAAATTTTGATTAATAACAATTAAAATATACCTATAAAAATATATCGTGTAAAGTACTTTATTAATAAATTCAATAAGATTAATAAATTAGATAATAAACAATATCTATAAACTCATCATTTTTTCGAATACTTCTTCCACATATTTTCTTTTTTCTTGACAGGTAGGATTAGAAGCTGTTAGGTTTTTAGAAAGATCAAAAAGATATTGATCATCAATTACTTTTCCTTCCATCCACTCACCCACCATCGTCAGAGTCACTTGAAATATTGACTCAAACTCCATAAAATTCGCTGAATGCAATAAAACTGAAAGTCCTAGAGCTCCTTCGGAAGCCTGGAATGGGACTTTCCCACCCAAAGTTTGCTCTGCTCTTTTTCCGCCACCAGGAAGAGCTAACATTACTTTTGTCATCATTTCCTTTTCATCTGGACCATGTGCAGTTTTATTGATAACAGCGATTTGAACTGGATTTACTTTACCATGAATTTTCCAATTCAATTCTGCGATTTTTCTTATATTTTTTGCATTGTCTCTTGTTATCGCATCTCTACCTAAGAAATTCAATTTATATAAATATTCTTCCAATTCATCGCCATTCCAATCTTGGAGCAGTATGAGTTGGTACAGTGTAAATATCATAAAGTCTGATTCCGTATTATCACCTAAAAGTATTTCTTTTGTGTTAGTTGGCATATAAGTCCTAGCTTGCAAAAGTATAGAAAGCTTATATGCCATTTGATCAAATAATGACTGATATGATGCACCAAGAAATTTAGTAGTTCGAGTTAAGGCAGATCGAAAACCTCCAGATAATAAATTAACAGGATTTACAGTCGTTCCTATAATTTTATCTAGTACTCCTTTAATGGTTCCTTCTAAATATTTAAGATGTATAGATTCGAATTCAATATTATGCTTTTTGATGGTAGCAAAAAGAGTTCTTCGAAAAAAATGAGGACTCGCAGAAATAAAAATGAGTGGTGCATCGTTTAAATCTTTCCGAAGTCTTCTATATAATTCAGGCATTCCAGGTAAGGCACGTTTTTGTGCTGCGGATTCGAAGAGCGCAGATAATTTTCCTGCTTTGGATGCAATGTCTGTGGCTAGATAGGTTTGGTCGATATCAGAAGTAACTACAAAATCAGAATAATCTTTTGGAAGGATTCTGAGTCTTCCTCTGCCTAATACTGGATTTTTTTTATTATCAGAATCTTTTTTATTATTACGATTATTGGCTAAATCCTTGGAAAATTGACGGTAAGAGTCTAATCCTTCCAAATTCACTTCAAAAATATATTTACCAGCATCTAGTGGTTTACTTATCTCATGCGAGAAAAATCCATCTTCATCTGCGACAACAGTTTCTGAAGTATATACTAATTTTTCTGTGTTATCATAGATTTCTATTCTTAATAATGGCTTTCTAACAGGAGCTAAACTAAAATCTAAAAAAGGTGTTACTTCTTCTTCTTCACCCTTGAACAAGCCTGTCAATAAATCCCAAATTTCTTCCGCTTTCGTAATATCATCTATTCCAACATCGACAATTTGACCTCGGACATAGGATTTATCTTCTCTTCCTAAAGTTCCACCACATACTGCAATTCGTTTTTTATCTACGATTTTGATTTTTTTATCAGCCATTTGTCCTCTGAGAATTGGAAATAAGGAAACTTATCCTTATGGGATAAAATAGTTCTGATTATGAAACCATTCAATTCATTTTATAGAAAAATCTTATTTTTCTTTCCGAGTTGTAAATAGGAAAACTGGTCTAAGAAATAATGAAACATTTGCGTTCGACCAAAGATTTTGTAGATTTACTGAGAGAAAATAAAGAATTACTCGAAATTCATGATGAGGTAGATCCTTATTTAGAATTAGCTGAAATTCAAAGACGTAATGTTGCTAAGAAAGGTCCAGCTCTTCTATTTCATAATGTAAAAGGAAGTAAATATCCTATGGCCACAAATCTTTATGGATCTGAGGGAAGGATTCGTCTTGCCTTTGGGGTTGAGCCATTAGAATTTGTTAAACGAGTTGCAGATTTTGCAAAAAATGCTATTCCACCTAAACCATCCAAACTTTGGTCTTACCGAGATATTGGTTTTACTCTCCTTAAACTTGGCTTAAAAAAAGTTTCGAAACCTCCTATTCTTCAAAATAAGATTCCTGGTCCAAACACTAGGGAGCTACCACAGCTAGTGAGCTGGCCTATGGATGGGGGAGCCTTCGTAACACTACCACTTGTTTATACCGAAAGTCCTTCAAGCCATAAACCAAATCTTGGAATGTATCGAATTCAATTTCATGATGAAAAAACTGTAGGAATGCATATCCAAATCCACCGGGGTGGAGGATTTCATTACCACGAAGCTGAATCTAAGGGTGAGTCTTTGCCCTGTCATGTTGTTGTCGGTGGTCCTCCTTCCTTAACGATTTCTGCTGTTGCACCTCTTCCCGAAGAAATCCCTGAGACAGTACTCGCTAGCTTACTCAGCGGAGAGAAGATAAGAACTCATAAAGATGAGCGAATTTCTCCACTTCCATTTTTTGCAGATGCTGACTTTACTTTAGTTGGTAAAATTCCACCTAAAATCCGTCAGCCGGAAGGTCCTTTCGGTGATCATTATGGTTACTACGCCTTACAACATGATTATCCCATCCTTCAATTGAATTCTATCTACCACCGTAAAGATGCAATTTGGCCTGCAACTGTTGTGGGTAGACCTCCTCAAGAAGATCATTACATTGCAGAATTTTTACAAGATTTACTTTCTCCAGTATTTCCTATCGTTATGCCTCAGGTAAAAGCAGTCTGGGCGTACGAAGAGTCCGGGGTCCATTCATTAGCAGCCTGCATAGTAAAGGAACGCTATCCTAAAGAAGCATTTATGGGTGCACTTCGTATCTTAGGGGAAGGTCAATTGTCCTTAACGAAATGTCTACTTGTTACCAACCAAGAAATTTCCTTAAAGAATTTTAAAGAAACATTTA
>JAACWH010000040.1 GCA_009991425.1 Leptospira sp. | reverse complement strand
CTGATGGATAACAAAGAATACCTGTTCGATAATTTCTTTGGAATATTGTGAATCAGTTGAAACATATGATTTTGCCAAAATCGGAATTATAAAAGTCCATCTAATTAAACCAATTATTTGGAGAATTCCAGATATTGTTCCAAGATGAATGAGTAAATCAGCATACCAAATTTTATCCTTTAGCTTAGATCCTAAAAGATTATAAGCAATTAGAAGTATAATCCCACTAATTGCAAAAAGCCACCATGTTAATATTAAAGTAGATCCTAGTGAATTGAATTTCACTAAAATATCAGCTACAGGTTGTCGGAGAATCTTTGGGTATTCGAAAATTATCGTAAGAATAGTATAAGGAATCAATATGAAAATGACTCCAGTTACAAATAGAAATCCTATTTTTTTTTGTTGGTTAAGTTTTAAGTCCAATTCTTTTCTCCTATAAAATATATTATAAGAGAAAATTAGATCCATGTCGTTTCACCCTATTGGATGATACCGAAAAAGTTATAGAATACTAAGAAATTTTAACAGAAAAAAGGGTTATGTCATCCGTTGTAGTTTGACGTTTGGTTTGAGCTAGATTTAAAATTTGATCCAAGAACTTATCCGCTTTTATATCCTCTAAATTTAAATCTGATAAAAGATTTTCTATTATTTCCTCTGATGTAAGATCTGTGTTTATATCACTATCTAGACCATCTGTATAAAAAAGAAATAAATCTCCAGCTTTAAGATTTATTGTATTTTGTGAATAATCGCTTTCACTATTCAAACCTAAATAAAATCCTTCCCCATCGAGAAATTTAATTTTTGAATTTCGTATTAATAGTATAGGTGGATGACCTACTGTTGAATAGTTCATCTCCATTTTATCTAAATTAAAGAAAGCATAAACTGCAGTTACAAAACGATGATCCAATGTGTTTTCTATGAACTTACTCATGTTTTTTAGCAATAGTCTTGGCTCAGATATTAAATTTGGTTCGTGATTGAATGCAATTTTTACAGTCGAGGAATCCATTGCTGCACTTACACCATGACCGGTTACATCTGCTACAAGAATTCCAAAATGATTATTATCAATAAGATGATAATCATAAAAATCGCCTCCAACTGCATGCAACGGCATGTATTTCACTTGGAATTTTACATTTGGTATTTGAGGTAAACTTTCTGGTAGGATTCGATTTTGAATTTGCCTTGCCACTTCTAGATCTTTTTCGATTAACATTAATCTAGAATGTACTAATTCTTTTTCAATAGTTAAGGATTTGATCCGACTTCCAATTGCAAAAGAAAATAAGATAACTTCAATTAATGAAGATATTTGAGTCGCATATCTTGCTATCCAATATTCCATAGAAATGTAATTTAAATTTGTAAGTGATTCAAGAATCACTCCAAAAGTAACAATAATCCAAGCAAGTAAGAAAAAACCGGATTGTTGAATTCCCCGAAAATAACTAAATACAGCACTAACTATCATTAGAATTGAGCCTAAAGGGATAACAAAATTAAAAGATTGAACTAAGAGATTAAAAGGAATAATGGGAGATAGAATTGCAGTTAAGATAGCTCCAACTGCAAAAGTTCTTAAAATATAATCCAGAATTTTATTCGTTTTCTTAACTTCTAGAAATTCACTTGTGAACAATAAAACAGAAGCTATAGCAACATAGGAGGAAATAAATAAACCTGGCTTAAGTAAATAAGAATCATTTGAAGGGAAAAATTGCTTTAAGAAACCACCTAATATCAAGTAGCTAAACAAAACGGTGAAAATATAAATGCAATAGTAAAGAAAACTTTTTTCTTTAATAATTAAAAAGATGATTAAATTATAGAATAAAATCGAGATCATTGCTCCAAAATACAATCCATGGATGATGTATTCACTTTGGGTTTTTCGAATGAATTCATTCTCTTCCCAAAGTCGTATGGGCACGACTAGTAGACCTGAATTAAAAAACTTAATATAATAAGAGGCTGTTTCGCCAGGATATAATTCTACCGAAAAAATGGGATGCCTATGGAAGACTTCATTCATCGATGAATCGTTTAGTACTCCATTTTTTTCATGAAATATTTTTCCTTGATTCACTGAATAGAAATCGATTTCATCAAGGTAAGCGGCTCCAATCTCGATATAGTATTTTTTTCGTGAATTGGATGAATTTGACAAAGTGGATCTAACCCAAAGAGGGCTTCGATTCGATCCAAAGTTTTGAATCTTATTTCCAATTTTACTCCAATTTTCAGATTCTAAAGACAGATCTTCAAAAGACAAATCTCTATCTAATAATTCAAGGTATGGTCTTTCTGGATTTGCTAGACAATTTAAACTAAAACAGATTGCTATAAGTGAAAGTATACTTTTCATAGATTTATTTCATGAAAGGATAACTTATTCTAAGCTTAGAAAATCTATCAATTAAGAATTATAAGTTTATATAATTTTTATTTATTAAAATTGTCATAGAGCAATAGATCAATCTCCTTCCCAATCCCAAAAAAGATCCTTGTTTGTGATTTCTTTTTTTTTATTTGTTGGATTGGAATTATCTAATTTCTCTAAATTTTCGTCTTGATTATTGATGTGCTCATTCGATTTTTCTTTTTCATAGTTCTTGGAATCTTCTTCAAGGAAGGATGGAAAATTTGTATCATCATTTCCTTCCAATAAGGATTCTAAATCTCTTACTTCTTTCTCCCAATATTCTTCTGTACCAAAATGAGGAAATGCATTCGGAAAAGACGGATCGTCCCATCGTTTCAGAATCCATGCTGAATAATAAATATATCTTATTCCACGAAGAGCAGGAATTAATCGAAACCAGGCCTCATCAACATGTCGAAATTCTTTATATGCATCCAAGAATATCTGTCTTTCATAAGTAGAAGATTCATCGCCAAAAGGAAGAAGCATCCAAAAATCCTGAACGATGGGTCCCATGCAATGATCGTCAAAATCTATAAATACGAAACCATCTTTAGAGCTAAGGATATTTCCTTTATGACAATCACCATGAATTCTTTGGAAGGGAACAAAATCAGCTAAAGCTTCATACTCTTGGAATGTACTAAGAGCTGTGCGTTGATAGGTTTTTCTTAGCGAATCAGGTAGATTTGCTTTTTCTAATATGTAGTCTAATGCAGGTTTAGCATAATTCTCAATATTTAAATGTGTTCTTGTTTGGGTGGTTTTCGATTCTGAAATATTATGAAGGTTTGCAAGCATTCGACCGATTATAGGTAGATCATCGAAACTGAATTCCTCAACTATTCTTCCAGGATTTAGTGGCCAGATGGAATAGGGAATTCCATCTTCTTCAATGGAAATTGTACTTCCAGTAGAAAAAGGAATTGGTGGAAGAACCTGCAATCCCGCTATTTGTAATTCTAAGATATAGTCATGTTCTTCTTGGATCTGTTCTCTAGTCCATCTGCCTGGACGGTAGCATTTAACAACAACGTTGTTTTTATCTTCCAATCCAACACGGTACACTCTGTTCTCTAAGCTATTGAGTGCAAGAATATGACCCGAGGTATTGTAACCATTTTTGTCAAGGCGATCTAGCACATGATCTGGTTTTAAATCATAAAAAGAATTAGATGATTGATTCGAGTCAGATTTCAAAATGTTATAATATATATTTTCTTCATAATTTTAAATTTAAACTTATTCCTTTCACGAAATAAAAAATACTGAGATTCTCTAAGATTGGATAGGCACCAAAACTACTTCTCCCTTTTTCAAGGGGACTTTTGGAATCATAAAAGAGATTCCTGCAAACCAAGGAAGGATAAATTTTGAAACTCCCATCACACCGAAAACATCAAAACCAGTCGTAGCAATAATTTTCGTTCCGCTGAATCCATCTTTATGAATCCGACGAATCATCCACAGACCAGAGGTTTGAGTTTCCATAGTAATATCTGTAACTATTGTATCAAAATCAGATGACCCATCAGCATTTGATTTACTCTTACTATATAAATTCCATCCTTCTCTGGCATCGTAGGCGCGTGAACATTCGTAACCCAACTTCGAATAATAGGCTTTTAAGTTATCAGCATAACGATCATTATCATCTACTATTAGAACTTTTTTCATAGGCTGATTTCTGCTCCTGCAAATTGATTGTCATTCAGTTTTTTATAGATTCCATTTTGTTGGATCAAAGAATCATGGTCACCCATTTCACGTATTTCCCCATCTTGTAAAACAATGATATTTTTAACTTTTCGAATTGTAGAAAGTCTATGAGCAATGATAAAAGTTGTTCTATTTTTCAAGAGACGATCTAAGGCTTCCGATACCAATCGTTCTGATTCAACATCCAAAGCTGAGGTTGCTTCATCAAGTATCATAATCTCAGGATCACGTAACAAAGCTCTGGCGATAACTAGTCTTTGTCTTTGGCCTCCTGAAAGATTTAAACCTCGGACGCCGAGGTATGTATCATAACCTTTTTCCATAGATTTAATAAAATCATGCGCGTGGGCAAGACGACCTGCTCGAATTACATCCCGTCTTGTGCACTTATCCACACCGTAGGCAATATTTTCTGCAACTGTTCCTGAAAAGAGAAAGATATCTTGAGTTACAATTCCAATTTTGGAACGCAGATTTTTTAAATTTAAGTCTCTAATATCGACTCCATCGAAAGATATTTTTCCTTTGGTTGGGTCAAAAAATCTTGGAAGTAAATCCATCATAGTAGATTTTCCGCTTCCGCTGGTTCCAACGAAGGCATATGTCTCTCCAATTTTTATCTTTAGATCTATGTCCTTTAGAACAGGGGTAGAAGTTCCTGGGTAAGTAAATGTGATATGGTCGAAGTGAATTGAATCCTTTAGTTCGTCCAACTCGACTTTTCCACTTTCACCCTCAGAGCCAGTGTCCATATCTATGAGTTCAAAAATTCTTTTGCCAGCTGTGTTGGCCTGTGTCACCTTACCAACCATTTGCGATAGTTGAGTCAGAGGTCTAAGTAAGAAAAGTAAAGTCAATAAAAAAGCCATAAACTCACCCTGAGTGAATTTACCTGAATAGATTAAGCTAGCTCCAAGGGCAAAAAATCCTAATACAACAATTGATGAAGTAAGCTCAACAAGACTCGGCGCCATCTGAAGGTAGAATTGACCTTTGAAGATACGACGAAAAACTTTTTGATTGATATCTTTGAATTTATCCTCTTCGAATTTTTCCGTAACAAATGTACGAATCACTCGAACTCCAGATATTACTTCTTGGATATGACCATTGAGATCAGCCATTCTTTCTTGGGACTTTTCAGTGGATTTAGATATTTTTTTAGTGAAAAGAGTTACTGGAAATATTACAACAGGTACTATAAAGATGGCAGTGAGAAGTAGTTCCGTATTGAGATAGATTAATATTAGAAGGTGAGTAACGACATAGAAAAAATTTATTGTCGCATCACGAAAGTTACTTGAAATTACTGCTGATACGATTTCTGCATCATTGATCACTCTACTCATGATCAATCCTGTTTTTTCTTTATAGAAATAGGTTAAAGGAAGACGTTGCATTTTGTCAAAAAGTTCTTGCCTAATATCTCGAACTGCTCGGTACCCGGCTGTTGCTAAACAATAAACTGAGAGAAGATAAAAGACCATCTTCATAAGATAAATGGGTAGAACAATGATACAGGCTGACCAGACGACTTCCTTAGGTTCCATATCTTTGGTAAGCTCATTGATTTTCAATTTTACATCAATTATGAGGCCTTTGAGACGTTCTAGACCATCTAAACTTTTTTCACCAAAGGTAACTTGTTTGAATTGAATGATTTTTTCTGGAAGGGTAAGATCTAATTGAAAGCGGGTATTCTTGTCTGCACCCAAAGAATCAAATAAGGGGATCATTGCTGTGAGTGATATTCCGTTTAGCAGTGCAGTTAATAATGCGAATACAATTCCAAGGGCAAAACGATTTCTATAGTAAATGGAATAGCGTAATAGCCTTAGGAAAAATTTCATCTCTCACAGAAGTTTAAAAAGTTGCGAACCATCTCCATACCTGATTCAGTCATTACAGATTCAGGGTGGAATTGAACCCCCACCATAGATCGATGCTTTTTGTGGCGCACGCCCATGATTACACCGTCTTGGGTTTGTGCTGTGATTTCTAGTTCTTCTGGGAAAAATTCTGGGCTGATTACCAAGGAATGGTAACGAGTAGCTGAAAAAGGTGAAGATATATTTTCAAAAATTCCGTCTCTATTATGGTCGATCATGGAAACTTTTCCGTGCATAATTTTAGGTGCAGAAGTTATGGAACCACCCATCGCATAACCTATTGCTTGGTGACCGAGACAGATTCCAAATATAGGAACTTTTGGACCCAGGTTTCGGATTACATCAACCGAGATACCTGCATCTTCAGGTCGGCCTGGTCCAGGTGAAATAATGATTCCATCAGGTTTCATTTCTTCCACTTTTGTTACTGATATTTTATCGTTTCGAATGACTTCTACATCCTTACGAATTACACCAACATATTGGTACACATTGTAAGTAAAGGAATCGTAATTATCTATGATTAGGATCATTTAAGTTCTCCTTTCAAACCATGGCGTGCAAATTCAATAGCCTTCAGCATTCCAGCCATTTTATTCTTGGTTTCTTGCAGTTCTGCCTCAGGGTCTGAGTCATAGACTATTCCTCCTCCTGCTTGGAGATAGCCTGTATCTCCATCAATAAGAATAGTTCGAATGATAATTGCTAAATCCATTTCTCCTGCAAATGAAATATATCCAAGTCCACCGGAGTAGATTCCTCGATGATTATTTTCTAATTCATCTATGATTTCCATTGCTCGAATCTTCGGTGCACCAGAAACAGTGCCTGCTGGAAGCGTTGCTCTAATAACATCATATACAGATTTATCATTTCGAATTTTGCCAACACATTGACTAACGATGTGCATCACATGAGAATACTTTTCAATAAATTTGAAATCTTCTACAACAACAGTTCCAGCTTCGGAAATTCTTCCTAAATCATTCCGACCTAAATCCACAAGCATGATATGCTCAGAAACTTCCTTTTGGTCGGATAGAAGATCTTTTGCTAAAGCCTCATCTTCTGTGTTATTCTTTCCTCTATGCTTAGTACCAGCAATGGGTCGAAGTGTAGTCTTTTCTAGGGTATGTTTTACTAAAATTTCTGGAGAACTTCCTACTATTTGCAAAGAACCTAGTTTCATAAAATACATATAAGGCGAAGGATTTACTGCACGTAAAGCCCTATAGATTTGAAAAGCAGGAACCTCAGGTTTGAAACGAACCTTTCTCGAAGGAACTACTTGGAAAATGTCTCCTGCAAAAATATATTCCTTAGCCTTTTCAACCGCTTCTTTGTAATGATCATCGCCCATAACTGGATCTAATACTAGGGAGGATTCTGAATTCTCAGGGATAACAATGGAAGGATGATTTTTAGGATTCTGAAAAACTTGTTCTTCAATTCTTTGAATGGATTCAATTGCTTGTTGGTAAGCAGATTCTAGATTCCCTTCATTAGGGACGTATGCATTGCTTACAATTTTTACGGTATGATCGATATGATCTATAACGATAAGATCATGGTAGATTCCGAAATAGGTATCAGGGTGATTTTCTTCGTTATGTTTAGAATCAGGAATAACTTCATAGTACCTAATCGCATCATAGGCAAGGAAACCAATAGCTCCCCCTTGGAAGGAAGGAAGTCTTGGATCTGTTGCTTGCTTAATTGATCCAATTTTGTCTTCCAGGATCAGCAAAGGATCAGTAGAAGAAATAGCTTCTTCCGAATAGGTTCCATTTGTATCTCTTGTCCTGAGGATAAATTGTCCCTCTCTTCCTTTTAGAGTAAGAGAAGGATCTCTTGCTAGAAATGAATTTCTTCCTAAGGATTCTCCAGCGATTACAGATTCTAAAAGAACAGAATCTTCTGCTGCATCCATACCCCAATCTAAAAATAAGGAAACAGGAGTTTCCTTATCACATAAAAATTGTTTAAAAATCGGTATGAGGTTTCCGCGCTTACTTGATTCACGGAACTCCTCAAGTGTTAGAGAGAATTCTTTCAGATGTTTGGACCTTCTATTCCTTTGCCATCATTGAGAAATTTAGAAACAATCACTCTTTGGATTTGGGATGTTCCTTCATAGATTTGGAAAATTTTGGCATCACGCATTAATTTTTCAACTGGGTATTCTTCATTGAAACCGTATCCACCAAAAATTTGAACTGCATCTGTACAAACTCTCATACACATATCAGCACAAAACATTTTGGCAATAGAAGCTTGGTAAGTATTTCTATATCCATTGTCTATCATCCAAGCTGCTTGGTAGCAAAGCAATCTTCCTGCTTCCACATCACGAGCCATCTCAGCGAGGATGAAACTCACACCTTGGTTGATGGAAATAGGTTTACCGAAAGCCGAACGAGTATTGGCATAGCGAATAGAATGCTCCATCGCAGCACGAGCAACACCAACGGCTCCCATAGCAACTCCAGGGCGAGTGTGGTCAAAAGCTGCCATTGCAATCTTGAAGCCTTCGCCTTCTTTTCCAACCATATTGGAAATAGGAACTTTTACATCCTCGAAAGTTAAACCTCTTGTATCAGAACATCGTTGTCCCATGTTCTTTTCTTTTTTTCCAATAATAAGTCCGGGAGATTTAGCTTCTACGATAAAACCAGTCATACCTTTGTGCCCAGCAGCTGGATCAGTCTTAGCTAAGACAAAAAACCAATCCGCATAACCAGCATTTGTGATCCACATTTTAGAACCATTGATTATGTATTCATCTCCAACACGCTTTGCTGTGGTCCGAATTCCTGCAACATCTGATCCTGCACCTGGTTCAGTAACTGCGTAAGCGCAAATTCCAAATTCACGAGTCATAGGCTCTAGATACTTTTTCTTGAGTTCGTGACTCGCACCTACTAGAACAGGAGCTAGTGCTAAATGATTGGCAAGCATGGCAGTCGCCATACCAGAACATCCAGCAAATAATTCTTCATTCATAATAACATCGTCCAGATCGCCCATTCCAGCACCGCCGTATTCAGGTTCGATATGAATATTCATAAGGCCAATTTCCCAAGCTTTCTTCAAAACTTCCATAGGATACTCACCAGTATGGTCATGATGTTCCGCTTTTGGCATCATTTCGTTCTTAGCAAAGTCTCTTGCGAGGTCACGCAACGCTTTTTGTTCATCAGTGAGGGAAAAATCTATCATAAAAGCCTCTATTTGGCAAAGTTTGGTACTAAATTCCTGTATAGGGAGAAATCGTCAAAGTCAAATTTCCAAGCCTTTGTTTTCTCCTTGAAAAATTCACCTAGTATGGAAATTCTTTATTGAATGGATTTTAAACCACCTAAAGAACTACTTCGTCTAGCTAAAGAGTCAATAGAATCTTATGAAAACTATTGGAAACAATTGAATCTTCAAGAAGATTATGACAGATTGAATTCTCTCGAAGAAAGAACAAAGGATCCTACTCTTTGGGATGATCCAGATAAGGCCAGAGAGATTACTCAAAAGAAAAATGAATTATCAATGAAGATCGAACCTTGGTTAGAGCTAAAGAAAGAGCTTTTTGATTTTCCCGATCTTATAGAGATGACCATGGAAGAAATGGGTGAAGAAGGCATTAAGTCTCTAAATGAGGATTACCAAACAATATTAGATAAATTAGAAAGTCTTCAAATGGCAGAAGCTCTCAATGGAAAAGATGATGATAAAAATGCATTTATCAATATTCATCCGGGAGCAGGCGGAACAGAAAGCCAAGACTGGGCTGAAATGCTTCTTCGTATGTTCACTCGTTACTTAGAGAAAAAAGGTTATAAACCAGATCTTATTGACATTCAAGAAGGAGAACAAGCCGGAATTAAAAATGCTACTCTTTATATCAAGGGAGAGAAGTCCTTCGGATATTTGAAGAGTGAATCAGGAGTTCACAGACTCGTTCGTATTTCACCTTTCGATTCCAATAAGAGAAGACATACATCCTTTGCATCAGTATATGTTACGCCAGAGTTAGACGATGATATTGATATCCAAGTCGATGATAAAGATCTACGAGTAGACGTTTATAGATCCTCAGGTGCAGGTGGACAGCACGTCAACACAACCGACTCTGCTGTTCGGATGACTCATATTCCAACAGGAATTGTTGTATCTTGCCAGAATGAAAGATCTCAAATTAAAAACCGCGACACGGCTATGAAAATGTTGAAAGCTAGATTGTATGATCTCGAGAAGAGAAAAGCCGACGAAGAAAAAGAAAAATCGGGTGGAGAAAAGCGTGATATAGCTTGGGGTTCCCAAATAAGAAGTTACGTCTTCCATCCTTACAATATGGTAAAAGACCATCGAACTGATTACGAGACTGCGAATGTAAATGGAGTTATGGATGGAGATTTAGAGCCATTTATCATGGCATATTTAAAGTCACGAATTTTACAAAAAGAGAATGAATCAGTAGTAAAATCCTAATATATTAAAACATAAAAATGAAAAACGCAAACCAAGAAAAAGACTTCTCGGAATGGATCTCATATATTCAAGAAGAACTCAGAAAGAAAAAATTAATTTCTGAAAAGATGGATTTTATCTTAGATGAATCTTTACGATTATTTGATGCTTCAACGGGTAGCATTTCTCTTACAGATCCCGACCAACAACTACTTACGATTGTTGCTGCCAAAGGCATGGATGGAGAAAAGAAACTTGCCGCGAAATTTCCATTCAGTGTTGGGATCACAGGTATGTCTGCAGCAAAGAAAGAAATTATTTATTGCCCTGATGTCACAATTGATCCAAATTATGTGAAACTTATTGATTCCGTTCAATCAGAACTTGCAATTCCCTTGATTGCACAAGGCGAAACGATTGGTGTTTTAAATATTGAATCCGATAAGAAGAACCATTTTAATCAAATTGCAATCAATCGTTCTCAAGTTTTTGCTAACCAATTGACTTTTGTGCTTTTGGAAGAGCGTATCGCAAAGGATGCAGTCTCGATTCATAAGGAAAGTGCTGAGCCATTGGAAGCATTGATCGGTTATGATGCTCAGATACTTTTTCTGAAATCAAGGATTCGTAATATTGCTTCCACTGAAACATCCGTACTCATATTAGGCGAAGAGGGAACGGGCAAACATCTTGTTGCCTTATCTTTGCATAGGCTTTCATCTAGAAAAAAATTTCCTTTCGAAACAGTTGATTGCTCTGCCTTATCAAGTGATCTATTAGAAGTAGAGTTATTTGGTGCAGGTGAGGTGGGGACAGAAAATCGTATCTTAAAAGGAAAATTAGAGAAAGCAAATCACGGAACTTTATTTCTGGATTCGATAGGTGATTTACCCAAAGAATTACAAAAGCGATTATTGAAAGTTCTTAAAAATGGGAAATTGATCCAAGGAAAATCTTTAACGAATCTGAATATTCGAATCATTTCTGGAACTAGTCGAGATTTAATAAATGATATAGAAAAGGAAGCTTTTGATTTAGATCTTTATTATCGACTTGCAGAGATTCCTTTGCGACTTCCCCCTCTAAGGGAAAGGAGGGGAGACATTCCTTTGCTTGCTCATTATTTTATTTTAGAATTCAATAGAGTTTATGGAAAATCGAAGACAATCTCTCCCGATGCAATCAAAGTCTTAAGTAATTACTCTTGGCCTGGAAATGTAAGGCAACTAAGGAATCTTATTCAATATTCAATCATTGTAAATGCTCAAACAGAAATATCTCCCAATCATTTCCAAGGGGAGATACTTGGTAAATCAGAGTCTACTAATTTTCCATCAAAAGAAAGCATAGATCTAGGTTCTTCTGATTCACCTAATCAGGCAACAGCGAACAATATGAATTTAGATATGTTAAGCCCAACGGATAATCTTTCTTTAAAAATTGCCACTGAAAGATTGGAAGCTATGTGGATTAGAGAAGCATTTCAAAGAGCGAATACGCAAGAAGAAGCAGCAAAATTGCTAGGTATATCTAGAGGTGCTTTGCAGTATAAAATTCGAAATAATCAATTTTTAGTGGACTTCTTTTCGGGTACCGCATAGACTTTACCGTAAATTAAAGAAACCCCTATGACTGGAACTTATTACAAACAAATCGACGGAAAGAATTACGACAAAGGCATGCTTGATGTTGTCAAGAAAGCGAAACCTACAACAGAGGATGGCAAGCCCGTAATTGGAATCAAACTTGCTGAGAAATTATTTCTCGCACTTGCTGATGGACAAGAATATACTTCAACAGAGAAGAAAACAATGAAGTATATTCGGGATAATTATATTTTTACTCCCGAAGCGGATGAATACATTCGTAAAGAAATCAGAAGATTTGCCGCTCTTCATGCCTCTCCTACCAAAAAGAAAAAGGAGAAGCCTGAAAGTATAACAACTTCAATAGAAGCTAACTTGGATCAAGACGTTTTAGAAGAAGATGATTCAGATTACCGTGGTTTAGTAGAATACCACAAATCAAATGTTAGTGATATTGATAAGCTAGAAGACAAAAGGAAAAAAAGAATGATTCGGATTGGATTGATAGTATTATTTCTACTTTTATTACTTGGAATAACTTGGAGTGTTTGTCGACCTAAGGGAAATGTCTCTCCTGAAATTGAACAAGAGCAAGGTTTTGAAACTATTGAAAAATTAGAACCAGTTGAAGAAATTAAATCTGAAGAAGATAATTCTTCTAAGACGGATTCAATTGCAGAGAATGAAAATACGAATGAAAGTAAGACTGACCAAGGTCCTACATCCGAATCTGAGTATTTGAAAGATCCTAAAGAAGCAGCTCCTATTGTTAGAAAACCTTACGACATTAATTCTAAGAAAAGTAGCATTAGTTTTGTAAATCATTTGCAGGTACCTTTTTCTCGTAATGCTGAAGTTCTTACGAATGAGGGAAGAAATGCATTGGATGAATTAGCCAATGTTTTGAAAAAGCATGATGATTTAATTGTTCGTATTGCTGGACATACTTGTTGGATTGGAACGGAAGAAGATAACCAAAAACTTTCTGAGCACCGTGCTAAAATTGTATATGATTATTTAATTTCAAAAGGTGTGTCTGCATCAAATCTAGAATCTCGTGGTTATGGAGAAACAGACACAGTTGCTAGTAATTCCACCCAAGAAGGTAGAATGAAAAATCGTAGAGTTGAATTTAGCGTTCTAGAAATCAAATAGACAGTAAAGGCTGTAATTTCAAATTGGAATCGAAATAGATTTAGGAGATACGTATGTCGGGACATTCAAAATGGGCAACTATTCGAAGAAAAAAAGGAGCCTTGGATGCAAAACGCGGTGCCATTTTTACTAAAATAGCCAAAGAAATTTCTGTTGCTGCCAAAGAAAATGGCGGTGATCCCGAAGCAAACCCGCGACTTAGACTTGCTATCACAAAAGCAAAAGGTTCTAATATGCCTAAAGATAATATCGAAAGGGCAATTAAAAAAGGAACCGGAGGACTGGAAGGTCAGGTCTACGAAGAATTTTTATATGAGTGCTATGCGCCAGGTGGAGTAGGAATTTTAGTTGATGCACTTACAGATAAGAAATCAAGAACCACACCTGAAATTAAAAGCATCTTAACTAAATTAGGTGGATCATTGGGCAATCCTGGATCAGTATCAAGATTATTTGAAAGAAAAGGTTTGATAACCTTGAAGACTGAGCTTATTTCTGAGGAAGAACTTTTCGAATTAGCTGTAGGTGCAGGCGCTGAAGATATTAGCAACGAAGATGGAATCTATTCGATTACCTGTCCTCCAGATTCCTACGAAGATGTACAAAATGCACTTAATTCAAAAGAATTAGCTACAGAGGAATCGGAAGTCAAATTCATTCCTATGACAACTGTTGAAATCTCTGACAAGGAAATAGCTGAAAAAGTTATAAAATTAATTGATAACTTAGAAGCAAATGATGATGTTCAAAGTGTAAGTTCGAATTTTGAAATGGCTGAAGGGCTTGAATTGGATTGAAAATAGATTCAATTTCAAAAACATATTCTCATACTAATTATATCAAATTCATTATGCAAATCTCAACTAAAGCACTTCTTTCTGAGATAGATTTAATTATTTATTCAGCTAAAATGAAACTAGGCTTTGTTCTATGATTGTAATGGGAATCGATCCAGGTTCCCACAGGCTTGGTTTTGCCTTCCTAAAGAAAAATTCTAGCTCAAGAACTCGACCTGAAATTTTAGAATATGGAACTATTGAGGTTCCGGCGAAAACTAAATCCCCTGAAAATCTAATTTATATCTATGCAGAATTACAAAGATTGATTCAATTCCACAAGCCTGAGAGAGCTTGTGTTGAAAATTTATTCTTCGCTAAAAATAAAAAAACCGCTCAAATGGTTTATGAGGCTAGAGGAGTTATTCTATTGATACTTGGCCAAAATTCCATACCAATTTATGAGTTAACAGCTAATCAAATTAAGAAAGGAGTTTCTGCTTCTGGTTCAGCTGATAAAAAAGCGATCCGTCGTTCCATACAAATTATATTAGGTGTGGATGTGAAAGGTCATGATGATGCTTGGGATGCTATTGCCTGCGCCTTTGTCGGCTCAGGCATGATTTAGCCTATGATTAATTAAGTTCCGTGAGCAAGGGACTTAATCTCAAAAAAGTTAATTAGAACAAATGGAAGAATGAATAGTTTCAATTTTCAATTGAACGAGTTGAATAATGAAAAGCTTATCTTATAAATGATCTTTTAGAATTTCTTCTGTAAGGTTCCAAAGCTTCTTTCTTGTTTCCATATCTCTGGATTGGGGAGAGCTAGTTTTCATCTTGCATTTATCAAAGTATTTACCTGTTACATTATCTACTTCTGCAGATGAGCAAAGATAGGTACTTGTTTCTGAGCCTTTGTCTTCATTGATTGCTATCAACTTTTTAGCTACTTTAAGCAAATTACCAAAGAATCCTCCATTGTTATCCCCGAAATTGGTATCAACAAAACCAGGATGAAATGTATTTACAGTGATTTTTGTATTTTTCAATCGATCCGCTAATTCAAAAGAAAATAGAATATTTTCTAGCTTGGACATTTGGTACGCTTTCCAGCCACTATAATTCTTTTCACCTTGCAAATTATCTAAATCGATATCAATCCCAACATGAGCTTGGCTAGAGGTATTAACAATACGTGGAGATTCAGATTTTGAAATTACATCTAGTAAGTGATGCGTTAAAAGAAAATAATTGAGATGGTTGAGTGCAAAAGTAGATTCTTGTCCTTCGGCAGTTATAGATTTTTCTTGGAAAAAAGCTCCAGCATTATTAAAGAGAACATCAATTTTTGGAACAGACTTTTTGATTTCTAATGCTAATTTCTTGACCTGACTTGGAAGGGATAAATCTGCAATGAAATAGGTATGATTTGATAGTGAACTAGAAATTGAATTGATTTCGTTTAAAACTTTTTTAGTCTTGTCTTCATTTCGTCCTACCAAAATGAGATTTGCACCCATTTTTGCTAATTTTACTGCAGTATTTTTACCAATTCCGTCACTTGCACCAGTAATTAAGATTGTTTTATTCTTTAAATCAATTGCCATATTACAATCTTAGACTTAAATTAAAATAGAATCATCAAATCGAATTCTTATTGAATGGATTATTTTGGAATAATGATATGAAAAAAATTGAACACATTATCGGATTTATCTTTTTACAAATTATATTTCTACCATTTCGTTTTCTTTCTTATGAAGCTTGTCTTGCTTTAGGAAGAGGAATTGTTCGTTGCATTAGACCATTCGCTGGTAGTAAAATTAAAATTGCTCGTGATAATATTAAGCATGCTTTTCCAGATATAAGTGAATCAGAAAGGGAAAAAATCCTTGAAGATCATATTATCTACTTAGGCGAGTTGGCTGCTGATTCTTTTTATACTCCACGAATAGATGATGAGTGGATTAAAAATTATTTTGTATGGGATAATGATTCTGAACAAATAGAAGAACGTATTACCAAAGAAGGTGTTGGGATAGTAATGATCACAGGACATTTTGGTACATGGGAGATGTTAGTTCATTGGCTTGGAATTAGGCATCAGGCCATAGGAATATACAAGAGAATTCGAAACAAATTTGTGGATAAAATGTATAAGAAGATTCGTGCAAAATCGGGAGTCATTCTTGTCCCTATGGAAGAATCGGCTAGCATTGCTTTTAGAGGCTTAAAGAAAGGAAAATGGGTAGGTTTTGGTGCTGATCAAAATGCAGGTAAAAGTGGAATCTTTGTCAATTTTTTTAATAGACCTGCTTCTACATTCCAAGGGCCGATTACAATGGCTTACCTAACAGACGCTAAAATGATTCTTTTGTATTTTCTTAGAGGCATAGAGGATAAAAAAGTCCATGCAAATATAATTGATTTAGGATTCATTGATAAAACAAAATTTCCGGATAAGGAAAAGGCAATCCGACATTATACAGAGTTATGGACGAGAACTTTGGAAGAAGAAGTGAGAAAGACACCTGGACAATATTTTTGGGTGCATAGACGTTGGAAGACTAAGCCAGGGGATTTCCCAGGACAAGTATGATAGGTATTATTTTTCCTAAATACAATTGACAGAACTATAGAATTCTTCCAGTTTAAGACTTTAACTTTCAAAATTTAATATATGGCGAAAGCAAAAAAGATTCTAGATTTAGAAGGATACCAATGATAAACAAAATTAAAAATATTTCTATAGCTCTGTTTTGCATTTTACTGTTTGCAATCAACTGCTCAAGTACCAAAACAGCCAAAAGATTTTCAAATGTAGATACACCAGATGGCAAGCCAGCTACTTACCAATCTACAACTAACCTTGGAGTTAATTTATTCATAGTAGCTTATGAAGTTTATGATAAAGCTAGCTTGGACAATACTGTGAACGATTTCACATTAGCTGCGAAGAAAGACCGAGCTACTAAGCACATGATAACTGATGCATCTTGCAATCCATGGTGGTTTATTCTACCTCCATTCAGTTTGGTACTAACACCTGTTTCTTGTACTATATCAGGATATACATACAAATAAAAGGTAGATTTTATCTACTCTGAATTAGATCAACGACTTGGAAATTTCGCATAGTCTTCCATTTTCGAAAATGAAACTGGTTCTTTGCTATATCCAAGTTGTTCTTCTAGTGTAATAAATTTATTCATTCCTACGGAAATTTCAATATCCTTTCCTGTAAATTGTCCAGGATGTTCATGCCCACAAGAATGCGCTAAGGATAGTAGTTCTTTACGAAAACCTTGTATATACTTACCAGCTCGAACGGATTTATTGGTCGGGTTTAAACCTTTTTGCAGCCACCAATTTTGAGTTGCTACTCCAGCCGGACAATGATCTGTGTGGCACTTTTCTGCTTGGATGCATCCAATTGAAAGCATTGCTTCCCTAGCAATGTAAATTAAATCACAACCCATAGCAAGAGCTACAACGGCGCGATCTGGGAATCCTAATTTCCCAGCACCTATCCATACAATTCGATCAGTAATGCCAATTTTTTGAAATGTCGTGTAAACTCTTTGGAAAGCAATTTTAAATGGTAAGGAAACATGATCCGCATAAGTTAGTGGAGCTGCACCTGTTCCTCCTTCCCCACCATCGATAGCTATAAAATCGGGTCCCTTATTTTGCTTTTTCATTTCCTTAGCTAGTTCTTCCCAAAATTCGATTTCACCGACTGCACTTTTTATCCCAACTGGAAGACCTGTTTCTTCTGCTATCATCTCAATGAAATCTATTAACTCTTTTACATTGCTAAATTCAGAATGAGAATTTGGTGATATGCAATCTTTACCTTCTGGTACATGTCGAATGCGAGCAATTTCAGCATTGACTTTAACTCCAGGTAAAATCCCACCTTTGCCTGGTTTGGCACCTTGAGATAATTTAATTTCAACAGCTCTAATAAATGGATGTGCTTCCACTTTATCCTTTAGAACATTTATATTGAAACGGCCATTTGCATCCCTTGCTCCAAAATATCCAGTTCCTATTTGCCAGACTACATCTGAACCGTTCAAATGGTACGGTGATAATCCACCTTCCCCTGTATTGTGGAAAGCACCGGCGTTTAATGCTCCTTTGTTAAGTGCAACTACTGCATTCTTACTTAAAGAACCAAAGGACATAGCAGAAATATTTACAATCGAATAAGGTCGAAATGGAAATTTTCTTTTATTGTATTCCCCCATAACTTTTAGTGAGGGTATGCAAGTGGGATCATTATTGATTTTAAATGCTTTATGCTCAGGAAAAGGAAAAGCTTTGTGTTTGATAATAGGATAACCCGGCTCATATTGCTGCTCTGTAGTACCAAATCCAAAATTAGAATTTTCACCTTTTGCCGTTGCATAAATCCATCTTCTTTCTGTTCGATCAAAAGGTTTTTCTTCTTTGTCATTTGCAACCCAATATTGTCTTAACTCTGGTCCAATCATTTCTAAAAAGTAGCGCAGATGACCGACAACGGGAAAGTTGTGAGTGATTGTATGTTTCGTTTGAGAAATATCGCGAAGAAATAAAATTAAAAGAAAAGTAAATCCTATAATGAGAACTGTGTAAAATGGCTGATTGAGTATCCAGGTAAAAATTGCTTCCAATGATTTGCTCCTTATTTGTGACCGAATTTTGAAACAATAGATTTACTAAAAGATTCAAGGGACTTGGTTAGAAAACATCAGAATACAGGATTTGACAAGAGAATATTTTCAAAAAAACAATTGATTTCGAATCAAATTGAATTAAATTATGAGAGTTCTTACTTTCAAAAGTAGAAGAAAAGGAAATAAATAAAATATTATGAAATTTAAATTTCTCATTTTTAGCTTAAGTTTCTTAGTTTTCCATACAACTTCTATTTTATCATTGGAAGTCCCTCCCTTAGAAGGAAGATTCATTGATTTAGCCTATGTGACAGATGATGCCTTCCAAAGTTTAATGGAAAATCGTTTGATAGATCATGAAAGAAATTCCTCCAACCAAATTGCTGTTCTCATTATTCCTACTTTAGAGGGTGAGATCCTTGAAGAGTATAGCTTGAAGGTAGTTGAGTCTTGGAAGCTTGGGCAAAAAGACAAAGACAATGGTGTGCTTATGTTGATTGCAATTAAGGATAGAAAGATGCGGATTGAAGTTGGTTATGGCTTGGAAGGTGATCTTCCTGATATAATCTGCAAGAGAATTTTAGATAACAAATTAAAACCAAATTTTAAAAAAGGAAATTATGCCGAGGGAATACAAGAGGGAATAGAAACAATTATTACAGCAATTGGTAAATCCTATACTAATGAAGAAGCTAATTTCTATGATCCCAATTCTGATTATTATGCAACTAGTAATCAGGGAGATTTTGCTAATTTTGGTCCCTTATCCATTTTGGATGGTTTACCTTATGAATCAGATATTCCGTGGTTTTTTCAAGTATTTGTTTCCGCCTTCTTTCTATTAGTCGTTGGTATTTTTACATATATTGCTGCATTCACACCTTACGTTGGTTGGTTTATTGCTGCATTTTTAGTTCCTTTCTGGGCAATTTTTCCTTCAGCTATTTTAGGGAAAAAATATGGAATACCAATTTTATTTACCTACTTAGCATTAATGATAAGTTGGAAAATTTTTGCATTAGTAAGCCCATGGGGTCGAAAGAAAATGAATAATTTTTCACCAGGATCAAGTTCTGGATCAAAGGGAGGGTGGAGTAGTAGCGGTGGTGGATTTAGTTCTTCAGGTTCCAGCTCTTCTAGTTCCAGCTTCGGTGGCGGAGGTGGAAGTTTTGGGGGTGGCGGTAGTTCGAGTAGCTGGTAAATTGTTTTATTGCTCCTTGACATCTTTATCATTTTATATAAAGTATGTTAGTTAGTATTTTTGTAATATAATTAAGGATTAAATTTGAAAGATTTTCGACTAGGTTTTCAATCACAGGTAAATGAATGGGACAAGCTGTCCGTTAAATATTCGGGACATACACTTCCTGAATGGTTAATTGGTACTTTGTATAGAAATGGTCCTGCACTGTATGATTTAGGTTCACAGAAAATGAAACATTTCTTTGATGGCTTATCGAAGATTCATTCTGTTGAATTTACCAAGGATGGAATATTCAGTTCTGGACAATTTTTAAAAAGTAAGGATTATAACTCATCAACAAAAGAAAAGAAAATTACATATTCAGAATTCGCATCAGTACCAGATAGAAATATCTTTGAAAAAATATTCGTTAGTCTACTACCAAATACTCAATTTGGAGATAATGCTTCTATAAATTTTATGAAATTGAAGCAGCACTTGGTTGCAATTGCTGATGTTCCAGTTCCCGTTTCTATAAATCCAAATGATATTAAAACAGAGGGTGAATTTAAATACGATGATAAACTGAACTTAGTAATTAATTCTCCTCACCCACAAATAGATCATCTAAATAAGGTTATTTGGAATTTTGGAATTGAAATTGATCTATTAGGGACACATTATGTAATTTTTAAAATTCCCGATGGAACTAGGACTAGAATTCCTATTGCGAAAATTCATACGGAGCATGCAGCTTACATGCATAGCTTTATTACAACGGAAAATTATATCATTCTAACAGAACATCCATTGGTCTTGGATCTTTTGAAAATGATAAGCATGGGAATAACTGGATCTTCCCTAATTGAAGCATTCGAATGGAAGGAAAATCTCGGTACAAAATTTATTATTGTAGATAAAAAAACTGGTAAGACCATAGAAAAGTTTTCAACGGATACTTTTTTTACATTCCATCATATGAATGCGTATGAATCAGAAGGTTCCATTATACTTGACCTTCCTGTATATAAGGATATGGAAATCATCAATCAATTTTATTTGAAAAGAATATTTTCTGAAGAAGGTGGCAATATTCTTCCAGGAGAATTGAGAAGGTATAAATTAGATCTTCAGTCCAACTCTTCAAATTATAAAATTGTATCAGACTGTGGATTAGAAATGCCAATTATAAACTCTAATTTCTTCGGTAAAAAATATTCCTTTGGATATGGCGTAAGCAACAGCAAATTAAAATCTAATGATTTTAACAATCAGTTAGTGAAAGTAAATATGGATTCAGGCAAATATGATGTATGGTTTGAAGAAGGGTCTTATCCAACTGAACCCATTTTCGTTGCTAATCCAAATTCTATATTAGAAGAAGATGGAATTTTACTATCCCTTGTTCTAGATGGAAAAAATGAATCATCCTACGTTCTTATCCTTGATGCAAAATCATTTAAAGAAATTGGTAGAGCAGAACTTCCATATTTAATACCATTTGGATTTCATGGAATGTATTTAAGTGAAAATAATTTACATTAAATTACATATTTGGATACAAATCATTAATTTACCAACTTGGTTAAGGATATATAAATTTAATTTTTGGAGTTAGATGTGAAAGAGAAAAAAAAGAAAATAGCAGTCTTAGGTGGTGGTCTATCTAGTTTATCAACTGTATTCCATCTAACATCAGATCCGAATTGGAAAGAAAAATATGATATCACAGTTTACCAAATGGGCTGGAGACTTGGTGGAAAATGTGCTAGCGGTAGAAATGCTAATGCTAGTCAGCGAATCGAAGAACATGGTATTCATGTGTTTGGAAATTTTTACAATAATTTATTTCACATGGTTTCAGCAGCTTATTCCGAACTTGACTGGGAACCTGATGAACCTATTAAAACTATGGATGAAGCTTTTATTCCAAGTAATTTTGCATTACAATTAGAAACTATAAATGGCCAAGTTAAACAATGGCCGACTTGGTTACCACATAACGATGAGAAACCTTGGGAAGGAGATTCTTTTTTACCGACTCTACCAGATTTTCTTATTGAAATAGCTCAGATTATGTATTTTCTTTTTACAGGAAAAGCATTTCCAAAAGTTGCTGAATCTACAGCTAAATCTGTAGAATCTTGGCTTGAATCGTTTCTTAGTTCTATAAATGAAATTAAGGATAAGCCAGAGATTTTACTATTCGAAAAAATTTTAGAAAGTATTGTTCACCTAACGGAAAAATTTTCTAAAAGCAATGACTTTCAAGTTCTTTCGGATATAACTTCCAATTTAGATAAGATTACAACTTGGATGTTCAATAGCTTCCAATCTTCTATTGAAAACAATGATTACTTGAGAAGACTATTTATCCAGTTGGATTATTATGGAACTTTAATAAAGGGAATAATAAAGGATGATATTTTTCAGAAGGGAATACAATATTTAGATGAAGAGGATTATAAAGATTGGTTGAAAAGGCATGGACTTTCTGACCTATCATTAAGGTCTCCTATCCCTCACGTACCTGTAAATATTTGCTTTCAATATCCAAAAGGGAATTCAAATGATTCACCATCTATGTCTGCTGCAGGATATCTATATTTTGTTATACGACAAATCGTAGCTAAAGGAGCGCCTCTTTATAGATTCTCTGGAGGAACAGGAGAAGTTGTAATAGCTCCTTTGTATCGTGTACTAAAGAAAAGAGGTGTAAATTTTGAATTTTTTCATAAGGTTAAAAATGTAAAATTAAGCTCTGATAAAAAGTCTATTGCAGAAATAGAAATGGAAGTTCAAGCAAGCTTGGTTAATAATCATTATGAGCCATTAGTTAAGATTAAAAGTAGATATGGATGGCCGAGTGAACCAGATTTTAATCAACTCAAAGAAGGTTCTGAGATTAAGAAGGGAAAGGTTGATTTGGAAAGTTATTGGTCAGCTTGGAAACCTGTTAAAAGTAAAATATTAAAGTATGATTCTGATTATGATACTGTGGTTTTGGGCATTTCTATAGCGGCACTTCCGATAATTTGTAAAGAACTGATTGAGGCTAATACAAAATGGAAGGCAATGGTTGAGAAGGTGGAGACTATACAGACCCAGGCTTTTCAAATTTGGCTAAAAAAAGATACTAAAGAACTCGGCTTTGAAACGAACCTTAAGGAATCTGATTTCCTTTTAGGAGCGAGTTATAATAATCCGTTCAATGATTTTTCAGATTTTAGCGATTTAATCTCGATTGAAGATTGGGAAGAAGGAAATGTTCCAAAATCATTGATTTATTTCTGCGGTCCTATGCAAGAATCAGAACCCGTTCCTGACTTTAAAGATACAACATATCCTGAAAGAATGAAAGAACGTGTTAAATGGACGGCTACTCAATCTTTACAAAATTTTGGAAATATCTTCCCGAAATCTTATAAAAATATTACAAATCCATTGGCTCTGGATTACGATCTTTTGAGTTGTCATGACGAAACAAAGGCCGAAATCGGTATCCAGAGGATGAATCAATCTTACATTCGTGTTAACGTAGATCCTACAGAACGCTACGTACTTTCTGTTCCTGGATCAGGTAAGTACAGATTGAATGCTTGGGAGTCAGGATTTCAAAATCTAGTTCTATGCGGTGATTGGATTAACACGTCTTTGAATTTTGGAAGTGCCGAAACTTCAATTATTTCAGGTATGCTTGCCTCTTATGCTATTCAAAGTTCGCCATCATTGGATCAAATTATAGGTTATGAATTTTTAAAATAAAAAATAAGTTACTTAAATTTACTAAAAATAGAATCCTATTTGCATAGATTTGATAATTTATTTACCTTGAAAATATGCAAAAACAGCTAGAATATAAAATTGTAAAAGAATTATATTTTGGCGTTTATGTCGTATATTATGGAATTAGCCTAAAAACTAACTCCGAAGTCCTCATAAAAACTACTGCATCAGAATATCCTAATTCTCATGAATTTGATAAGCTAAGGAAAGAATTTGAAATTGGTTCAGGTTTTAACCATGAAAATATTATAAAATATATAGAATATTTTGAACATAATCATAAGCCTTATTTAGTTTTAGAATATTTTGATGCTATTCCTCTTTCATCTTTAATTTATAAAAATAAAGTTACTATTCCTGATTTTTTAAAAATTGCAATTCAAATTGCAAGCGCATTAGAAGAAATACATAAGAATAACATTGTCCATAAAGATATCAATCCGAATAATATATTAATTAATGAATCAAATTATAAACTTAAAATTATAGATTTCGGTATTTCTTCCATTTTAAAAAGACAAATACAAACTGTATCCAATTTGAATAAACTAGAAGGAACAGTTTCTTATATTTCACCAGAACAATCAGGTAGAATGAACCGTTCCATTGACTACAGATCAGACTTTTATTCTTTGGGCGTTACTCTTTTTGAATTATTAACTCAACACCTTCCATTTCCATCTACAGACTTATTAGAAGTTGTTCATTCTCATATAGCTAAAGCTCCACCTAATATACGTTTATTAAATCCTGATATTCCTTATGAAATGTCAAATATCATTTTAAAACTTTTAGAAAAAAATCCTGAAATGAGATATAAATCTTCTGCGGGGTTGATTTATGATTTAGAGAATTTACCCAAAGAATTAGGAAAGGAAGATTACTCTCCCATTTTCCAAATTCCCGAAAAACTATACGGTAGAGAAAAGCAAATTGAAATTCTATTAGCATCATATGAAAACATGGAATCGCATAAGATGATATTAGTTTCTGGTTATTCCGGTGTCGGTAAATCAGCATTGATTCGAGAAATCCATAAACCAATTCTCAGGGAAAAAGGTATATTTCTTTCAGGAAAATTTGATCAATTTCAAAAGACTATTCCATATTTTGCTTTCAAAAATGTTTTTGAAGAATTAATAAGATACATTTTGTCCGGTAATCAACAATCAATAGAATCATGGAAAACTTCTTTAAAAAGTGCTTTAGGTACAAACGGAAAGATAATTACAAATTTAGTTCCTAATTTTGAAAAATTAATTGGTAAACAACCCGATCTTGAAGAGCTAGATCCTACTTCTTCTTTAAATCGATTTCAATCGGTTATTGTTAAGTTATTTAAAGGATTATCAAATCCTTCTCATCCTTTAGTAGTTTTCTTTGATGATTTGCAATGGATTGATTCTGCCTCATTGCGTCTTATGGAAGTGCTCATGAATGAGTCTGACTTGAAAAATTTCTTATTTATTGGTGCATACCGCGATAATGAAGTTATGATTTCTCATCCTTTAGCTTTGTTTATAAAAAATTATGAAAATTCAAATAGAGGGATAAATACTATTCATCTAGAGGCCTTAAGATTAGAAGCTATTGTTGAATTTTTGTCTGATACGTTTTCCTTAAGCGAAGGAAAGATTAGAGATTTTGCTGAGTTACTTTTAAATAAGACAGGAGGTAATTCTTATTTTATTAAGCTTTTACTAAACCAACTCTATGATGAAGGTTATATAGATTTCACCAATCACAATTCATGGTATTGGGACTTAAATGAAATTAAAAAATTTAGCGTTACTGATAATGTAGTTGAGATGGCTGTTAGAAAAATTAATAAGCTTTCACAATCTGTTATTGAAGTTTTAAAAATTGCTGCGTGTATAGGCAACAGGTTTGAGATAAATTTAATTTCAATAATTTCAAATATTCCCATTCAAGATTTAAATCTAATTTTAGTTAAGGCAATTCAAGATGAAGTTATCTATATTTCAGCCAAAGAAGAAGATTTTATTTATTACAAATTTATTCATGATAGAATACAACAAGCGAGTTATTCTTTAATTCCAGAAGAAGAAAGAAAATCTACTCATCTGAAAATTGCTAAATTGCTATTGAAAGATAAACCTTTAGACGATTATCTTTTCGATATAGCAAATCAATTTCAACAATCTATAGATTTGATTAATGATCCTAAAGAAAAAATTAATTATGCTAATATATTTTTGAAGGCTGGTTTAAAAGCTCACGAGTCAGCAGCATACAATCAATCTTATCAATATCTAAAAGTTGCGAGAAATCTATTACCAAAAAATTCTTGGAGTTCAGAGTATGATTTAACTTTAAATATTTTAACAGCCTATGCAAAAGCATCTTTATTGATAAGAGAATATGGAGTGATGCATGCGATTGCTGATGAAGTTATCCAAAACGCCAAAACGATTCTTGATAAAGTTCCAATTTTCGAAATAAAAATTCTATATCATAGCTATAAAACTGAATTACATGAAGCTGTTAATGCATCTAGAGAAGTTCTATATTTGTTAGGCGTAATACTTCCTAAGAAACCTAAATTAAAAGATATTTTTATTTATTTGTTCAAAGCTAAATTTGCATTACGAGGAAAATCTATGGTTGATCTAGAAAATCTACCTGTGATGACTGATCCAAATTTATTGGCAGCTAGTAGAATTATAACTAGCGCAGCTAGTGCTGCCTACTTTACATCTGCAGAAATGTTATCTTGCATGTTTCTATCTGGTGTAACTATATCGGCGAAACATGGCAATTCTCCTTACTCAGCGTATTTTTATAGTGGTTATGCTTTATTATTATGTGGTGCATTGAATGATGTTGTTGGTGGTGAAAAGTTCGGACAACTTGCACTTAAACTTCTAGATAAATTTGATGCGAATAGTTTAAGGTGTAGAACTAATTTTCTTTATCACGCATTTACTTCCCATTGGACTCATCCATTAAGAGATAGTTTAAAGAAATATATGAAAGCCTATGAGTATGGAATCGACTTTGGGGATTTAGAATATGCTACTGGAAATTTATTATTTCATGCGATGAGTTCATTAAATATAGGTCGTAATTTAGTTGACTTAAATCAGGAAATTATAAATTATACCCAATTTATTTCTCATAGTGGCCAAGAAAGAAATTTAAATGTTTATTTAGTGATTCAACAATTTGTACACAATCTTCTCGATCTCTCTAAAGATCCAACTATATTAACTGGCCAAAGTTATGATGAAGAAATTGGAATTCAAAAATCAGAAAATAATAATGATGTTATGGCTCTCTGTTGGATATATTTGTATAAATCAATCTTGTTATATATGTTTAACAAAACTGAAGAAGCATTTGAAGTAATTAAAAAAATAGAGCCCTTACTTCCTGGAATTTTAGCACAAAATCTTGTGTATTTAGCATCTTTTTATGAATCATTGATATATCTTGATTATTTTGCAGGAAAGAAAATTCCTAGAAAATTTCATAATAAGATTAAAAAGAATGTTAAAAAACTAAATGCTTGGAGCAAATATTCTAATGAAAACCTTAAGCATAAATATCTTTTAATAGTTGCTAAGCAAAGTGAAAAATCTGGAAATATCCAGAAAATAATTTCTTTTTATGCAAATGCAATTAACCAAGCAAAGCAAAATGGATTTATTCATGAAGAAGCCTTAAGTAATGAATTAATTGGTAATTTTTTATTGAGCATAGGTTTAGAAAAAATAGCTTCTCCTTATTTGCGTGATGCCTACTATCTTTATGAAAGATGGGGAGCTAAAGCAAAATTAAAGCAAATGCAAACTTACTATTTAGAAACTCCTTCTAAAATTCATTTTGCAATAAAAAGAAGATCTTCAGATCAAAATCCCGCAAAAATTAATTCATCATCTTTATCAACATCATCAAAGACAATTAGTTTTATAGATACTACTTCAGCTTTAAAAACTACTCATCTTATCTCAAGTGAAATTCTATTAGATGAATTGCTTACTAAATTTATGCGAATTTCATCTGAGAATGCAGGCGCAACTAATGGATTTTTAATTTTAAGAAATAAGGATAGATGGATTGTAAATGTGGAGTATGATATTGAAAAAGATATCATACTAAAGAATAGTGCATTATTTATTGAAGAAGTGGATAATCTATCTACAGCAATCTTAAATTATGTAATTAGAACTAGAGAAAGTTTAGTTATTGGAGATGCATCATCTGATTTAAGATTTCAACAAGATAAGTATATAGAGACAGCCAAGCCTAAATCAATTTTATGTATGTCTTTAATTCATCAAGGAGATCAAATTGGTGTTTTATATTTGGAAAATAAATTTATAGAAGATGCTTTTACTGAGGATAGATTAGAGACTTTGAGAATTATTTCTTCCCAGGCAGTTATTTCTATTGTAAATGCTAAACTAGTTGAAGATATAATTTTATCAAAACGATTGTTAGAGGATCAAAATGTAAATCTAGAAAAGAATGTGTTGGAACGAACCCAAGAACTCCAACAATCAAAAAATATAGCTGAAAAGCTTTTACAAGAAATTAAGACAGACTTATTGCTTGCAAAGAAAATACAACAAAACATACTTCCTCAAGACCTTCAACTTTCTCCTAAGCTTGATATACATATAGCATTTCTTCCGCTAAATGAAGTAGGAGGGGATTTGTATGATATTACGAAGATTTCTGATACAAAATTTAGATTTTTTATTGCAGATGCAACAGGTCATGGACTACAGGCTGCACTTTTAACTATGACAATTAAGAGTGAATATGAAAATATTAAGAATTTAGATTTAACTCCTTCCGAATTGCTAACTATAATAAATGAACAGTTTTATAAAAAATATAAAAATCTAACTACTTTTTTCTCATGTATAATTTTAGATTTAGACTTAGAAAAGAATGAATTATTATTTTCATCAGCCGGACATCCAGCACAGTTATTTCTAGATTCTAATCAAACCCATATAATGGAAAAGCAAGGAAGACTTATCGGTATACTTGGAAATACCAAATATAAAGACATTCGACATACACTCAATCCTGGCGCTAAAATATTTTTATTCACTGATGGAGCATATGAACAATTTAGTGAAAAGGAAGAGGAGTATGGAGAAGATAGATTAATTCAAATCATAAATAAAAATCAAAATGAAAATGGTGAAAAAATCTTAAATAACATATTGCAATCACTAGATGAGTTTTCCGGGAATGGCGATAGAGAAGACGATTTAACAATGATTTGGATACATTATAAAAATTAACTTATAATTTATTTCAGTAAATCACCAGAATTAGCTTCTCTATGAGGAATAAAAAGCGATAAGGTTTCTCCGGATCCAGATGCTAAAAGCATAGCTTCACTCATTCCAAACTTCATTTTTCTTGGTTTTAAATTTGCTACTACAACAACTTTCAAATTCAGTAAATCCTCGGGTTTGTATGCGGCTTTGATTCCTGCAAAAACATTTTTCTTGCCAATCTCACCTAAATCTACAGTAACTTGAATTAGTTTATCTGCACCTTCAATATGGTTAGCTTCTGTTATTAATCCAACTCTAAGCTCTACTTTTATCAGATCATCAATAGAAATAGTTCCATCTTCAGATACAGATTTAAGCTCTGATTTTTCTTCTACTTTTTTGCTAACAGAAGTAGGGCTGTTTTCTTGGGTTTTTTCAAATTCAATTTTAGTTTCTTCGATCATAGATTTAATTCCTTTTTCATCTGGTCTTTGTGAGATAGGTTTATAATTACTGAGGTTAACATTCTCAATAAATGATTTTAAATTAAGAAAATTTAATCCGTCTTTAATTCCTAAAAATTCTGCAACAGTTTGAGAAGATGTTGGTACAACAGGAGCTATGTAAGTGAATAGAATTTTAGCAGCATTTAAAGCGTCTGTAATGACATATCTTGCAGCTTCTGGATCAGTTTTTATGAGTGACCATGGTGCTTTATCATTAACATATTTATTTACAATGTCACCAAGCGAAGTTACTTCCCGAATGACTTTATGAAAATTTCGGTCTTCGTAATTTTTTTTAATGTCTTCTTGACTTTCTAAAAGTTTTTCAAGAATATTTTGTCCTTCAGGAGATATCTTTCCTAGGCGACGATCCAGTTTATCGAGAATGGATGTTGCAACACGAGATACGATATTAACAAGATTACCAATGAAATCAGAATTTACTCTAGATATAAAATCTTCAAAAGAAATATCAACATCATCCAAGCCTGCTGATAATCTTGCTGCCATATAAAAACGAAAATGTTCGACATTATTATATTTCACAAAGGTGGAAGCGTTGACAAATGTTCCACGAGATTTTGACATTTTTTCACCCGCAACTGTCATAAATCCATGTACATTTATTTTGGCAGGTGTTTGGAATTCAGAACCCATCAGCATTGCTGGCCAAAATAAACCATGAAAATACAGAATGTCCTTTCCAATGAAGTGAACTATTTCTGAATCATTATTTCTCCAATAAGAATCAAATTCACTAGGATTCGATTCGAAATATTTTCGAGAAGCTGCCATATAACCTATAGGAGCATCTAACCATACATAAAAATATTTATTCTCTTCACCAGGAATTTGAAATCCAAAATATGGTCCATCACGAGAGATATCCCATTCCTGCAGTCCGGAATCAAACCATTCCAAAAGTTTTTTCTTTGAACCCTCATGCATTCGATTCGGTGTTGAGAGCCAATTTCGAAGTGGTTTTTCAAAATCTTGTAATTTAAAGAAAAGATGTTTAGAGAATTTTAAGATTGGAGTGTTTCCACAAATAGCACAATAGGATTCTTTTAAATCTGTTGGTGAGTAAGTTGAACCACAGACTTCACAGTTATCTCCATATTGATCTTTAGAATTACATTTAGGACAAGTTCCTTTAATAAAGCGATCGGGTAAAAACATATTATCATGTTCGCAAAATGTTTGTTCTATTTCACGAGCACTAATGTGACCCTTAGATTTTAATTTGTTGTAGATTTCTTCAGCTAATTCTTTATTTTCATTTGAATTTGTAGTATAATATTTATCATAATTTATTTCAAAAGCACGAAGATCTTTTTCATGTTCAATGTGTACTTTTTTAATATATTCTTCAGGTGTTGTTTGGTTTTTTTTTGCGGCAAGCATGATGGGAGTTCCATGCGTATCATCTGCACAGAAAAATAAACATTCATTGCCAAGAGACTTTTGATATCGAACCCAAATATCTGCCTGTACACCTTCTAGTATATGTCCAAGATGGATGGAACCGTTTGCATAGGGTAGAGCAGTTGTAACGAGAATTTTCCGAGACATAGAGCCATCATTTTTCTTTCACAAAGGGAAAATACAAAAATTTTCCCTTATATGCTAACTAAATTGACTTAAAAATTGGAAGTTTCTTTTTCGAAATTCAATCGACGAGTATAAATTTCAGCTTCTTCTTTGCCTAGGATTTTACTTCGTAGTTCTTGAACTTTCATTTCTTTTTCTTTATCAGAGAGATTGGGATAAGATTTTAATAGATCTTCTTCTTTCTTAGCTAGGTCTACGTAGCGTTCTTGTTCTTTCTTTTCTTCGAGTCTTGCTTTGGCAATGAGAGTTGCTTTTTCTTTACCAAAATATTTTAATTCAAGACTTGCGAGTTTTTTCTCTTTTTCCTCGTTTGAAAGTTTCTGCATTTCAGATTCCCTCAAGAGAATTTCAGTTTCGTAATGATTGAACTTATCTTCTCTACTCATCACGTTTTCGAAATAGGGACCGTAAGTTTTTTTACGTAGCTCTTCGAATTTTTTTACGCGTTCATCAGGATTCATATTCTTAGTTGATTGAATAAAATTATGTGATCCTTCCATAAAATTTACCTGAGCTTCTTCCATTCCAAAGAACAGTTCAGACTTTTCAGATCCAAGAGATTTGAGTCTTTGTTCTCTCAATTTATTATATCGTTCTTCAAAATTCATATTGGAAGGAAGTTCTAGCTGTCTTACATCGCTTTCATATTTAAAATAACTAGTATAGAGCTCTTTAATTTTATCGCGATCGGAGCCATCATAATTTGCATCAATAAATGCGATTATGGTTGCATCACATTGTGAGGGAGAATAATCTTTAGGGCATTTGTCTCTTAGTGCCCAAACTTCCCAAACAAAATTTATTTTTCCTGATTTTAGATCAGAAAGAATTTCTAAATAAGATTTCGTATTCTCTTCTTGGAAAGGGGAAAGTGCTTCATCCCAAATATTAGATCCTTGGCCGAGTGGATAGAAGTTGTCATCTGTAGGATTTATTGAGTATGAATCAGATTTTTCGAAAATAGAATTATCTGAACTCGAAGAAGAAGACTCAGATCTAAAAATGAAATATCCTAATCCAATGATTGCTACAACAACAGCAGCTATAATTAATTTTTGATTCATAGTTAATAGTATTAATACTTAAAGTGAGAAGGTAAATGAAAGGTTATAAGCATTTATAACCTTTCGAGAAATTATTTAAATCAAAGACCAGCTTTCGCGTTCTTTGCAATTTTTAAGTAATGACCAGTAACGTTGTAGAAATTTTGACCAGACCACTGAAAGTTAGTAGCTTGCAAATGATCTATTCCAGTCGCATACCAATAGTCAGGAGGAGTACCTTTCCAAGATCCCCACTTTTGAGAATTAATAGGAACAACTCCGTCATTTGAGCTTCCTAGTCCGTAAAATAGTCCACCAGCCCAAGTAATTGGATGAGTAAGAGCCATAATTGGATGTTGGATTAAATCAGCCCAAGCCATAGAAGAACCGTAGGAATAGTATTTCATTCCAGAAACATTTGGCGTAGAAGAATTAAAACTATTTACATAATTCGTAGTAAGAGATTGACCCATAGCGATAACATCTTGAGGTCTTCCGTCCATGTAGAATAACTGGGCTAGAAGGCTAATAGCAGAATTTGCAAAAGGTTGCAACCAGCTTGGAATGCTATTCAATACTATATTTGCTAATGGTGCACCTTTGTGTAGAGAATTTACTGTTGTTACAGTTGCAGTCTTACCTTTAAATCCCATATTAGAAACCATATATCGAACTACTAGTCCACCTTGTGAGTGACCAATTAGGTGAACCTTAGAACAACCGTTTGCTGGCATCCAAGTATTCAATGCAGAGATTGTTTGACTGGATCTTACGCTTAAGCTGTTCGCAGCAGAACTACCTGGAGTTACAACTTTGGCACCTTGTGATCTTAGGTAACCGTCTAGTCCACCCCAATACTTAAGTAGACCAGCCGCTGGGCCTTGGCGATCATCAAATCCTAAAATACCATGCACTAATGCGATACAAGTTCCGTCTAACGGACCAGCAAATACACCAGCTGGGAAGCTGATGAAGAGTGCCATAATGAGTGTGAGAAATTTAGCTTTCATAATTTTTTCCTTATTGTTTTCATTTCAAATTCAATGTTTTGATTATTTGATAACATTGTCGAAAATATGTCAAGAAATTGTGAAAAAAAATTAAAATAATCGAAAAATTAGAAATCTATTCCAAAACTATTTATTTCCAAACAAAGTGTACATAGTTTAAACAAAAAGAGCCAAGTTTGTTCAATCTATGTTTGAACTTGTTTATTTTGAATTTTGGAAATAAATTATAATTTTTACTGCTCGAAAACTCTTTTAGCAATAAAAAGGGAGGTGGATATTAATAAGATTTTAGAATTTTTCTAGATTTTTATATTAAATTTTTCCAAGAAAAAGAGAATTATTCCGTATTTCCGACTTGATTCTTTCTCTAGGGAATCTTAATATCTAGATTAAGATGCCATCTAAAAGAATTATTTCTGGACTCACGAAACGAAAATTTGGAAATTATCCTGATACTCCTGAAGTATCTGAACTTTCATTTCTCAAGAATGGGGTTGATATTCGTTTGGAATACGCCAAAATCCTTGTGAGTTTGTGGTCTCATGCCTGTATGGCAGACGGTGCTTTTCATGATAAAGAAGGTAATTTGGTTGGAGAGATGGTAAAGGCACTTTTTGAACCAGGTTCAATACTTTCTGATTATAAAGATTCAAAATCTGATGTTGTTGATGTTCTCTCTGATGTATTTGATTCCCCCCTACCTATGAAGACGATCATTAAAGTTGTAGATGGCAATGACCAATACGCATTAAACTTTTATGAAGATGCGGTCTGCATAGTTTCTACTGATGGGAAATTAAAGAAAGATGAAAGAGAGTTTCTCGATGAGCTTGCTGTTGAGTTTCAATTAAGTCAAATTGATAAACACCAAGTTGAGAAGAGATACGATATTCATTAACTCCCTATAGCAATAAAACTATGTTTTTTATCTCAATCGTTAGTTTAACGATCCTTCTCATTATTGTATTTCTTACCTTACAATTCTTCTTATCAGGCAAATTTCTACTTTGGTTTTTAAATCGTATTTCTAAAGGTTCATATACTATCCATTGGGAAGGTGGAGGTTTGCATTTTCCATTAATGTACTTTGTTATGCGAAAGTTTAGGATTTATTTTCCAGGAATCAATCATACAGATATTATTGAAATTACAGCTAAGGAAATTAAAGGAAGAGTTTCATTTACGAATTTGCTGCGAGGTAGATTCTTGGTGCGTCAAAGTATCGTTCTTGAACCTAAAGGAAAATATATTAACCGCCAAGCCTCTGAGAAAAAGGTAGAGCTACTTCCAAAGAGGAAACTTTTCATTATTCAAAATACAAATATCGAACGTGGCGAACTTTACATTGAAGACCATAATATAACACCTATCTATAAAATAACTTTGTCAGAAATTTTCGTTAAGAATTTTAATATGGATTGTGGAGCACCCATGAGCTTTTTATTTCAATCTGAATATGGAAGATGCAAGCTAGGAGATAAAGGTAGGTTAATGGTTGAAAAAGATTCAAATACACATGGTTTCATCACACTTACTGGATCAACTTGGACAGATTTGGCAGGATTGAAGGTTATCCCACTTCCTATTATAAATGATAGAATTGACTTAAGGGCTGAATTTACTAATGATAACAATCATGATGTTGTATTGGCAAAAGGTACAATGCGTACATCGGAACATAAAGATGCGTATGCTCATGAATTGCTTACGAATGTTCAGAGTGAAGAAAGTAAAGATAAGGCCAGTTCATTTCAATTGGAAATTGATTGGAATGTTTACGCTTTACCATTTGATTTAGCTCTTAAAAAGCTCTTGCTTGAAATATTCCAAACATTAAAAATTAAAGGCGTGGTAGGGTTTACAATTCATACAGTTACGAAAGGTATAGTGAATATTTTTTCGAGAGAGTAAATTCACCTCTCTGAAAAAGAAAATATAGCTTTCTTAAAAATAAATTATTTCTAATATTTTATTGAATTTATTAAAAAATCATAGGATTTTTGCAAAAAGAAACGAATCAAATGTCGTATTTATTGGTAGACTGAATATTTAATTTAGGTAATAATTAGTTTACACATTCTGAATTAATATAATTGAAATAAATTGTATCAATTCTTTGGAAAAAGGGGGCATAAAATGAAAAAATTCTTAGCTGTTTCAACACTTATGTCGCTTATAGTTTGTAATCTTCCCGAATTGCAATCCCCCACAGAAACAACATTTATAAGTCTACTATTAAGAAGTTTAATAAGACCTCCTATAGAGCTTTCCATTATTTATAACGGTGCAGAATATAAACCTGGATCCACTATCGAGTTAGGATCTTCCCAAGCCTTTGTTAAGAAGACATCCGATATCATTCTAAAAGTTACTGGAACCGAAAATATTTCGATTGATAAAACTAATGGCTATAGTATAGAAACTACCTCAATCGGTACAATTGATCTTCAGGCTTCTTCAAATTTTCCAGACGTATTGCCAGTAGGTTTCGAACAAAATGTATCTGTAATTACATTACCGGATTCAAATTTGACCAATGAATGGAAGTTTAATCTGAATATTACTTCACCGTCCGTAACGACCCTTTCATATACTTTTAAACTTCTTTCTACAGATGTAAAGCCAGGAGCTATTATACTTTCAGGAAACTCTAGTGTTGGAGCAGAAAATTTTGTAAGTTCCTATTTATTCAACACGACATCGGGTATAGTCGGTTTAGAGAATCCAATTGCGGTAGGGTTGCCAACAACATCTTCAAGATTAGTTCGCTCTAGAGATAATAAATATATTTTCTTTAACAAAGAAAATGTAACCGATTTAAGGAGTTTTCGTGTGAACTCCTCAGCCGGAGTTAGTGAAGTTGCAGGATCTCCTTTTGTTGGATTCACCAATATACGAGAATTGATTAGCATACCAAATCAAGATCGATTTCTTGCTCGAAATGGAAGCAGTGATGCATATTACACATTCGCTTATGATTCAAATGGGGCAATAGGTTCATCTACTGGGCCTTTCGGAGGATTATGCTCAGCATATACTGTCTTATCTCCTAATGGGGATTATATGTACATAACGAGTGCTATAGCAGCTAATTCAGATATTATACCATATAGATTAAATTCTGATGGGAATTTAACTGCGATTGCTACTCAAACTGAATTGGATCTTACCAATCGAACCAGAATTCATTTGAAATCAAAATTAAAACCATATTTATATACAGCTACTCATACTAACCTTCCTGGAGCCAATAATTTTAAAGTTAACAAAATATTACGAAGAGATACAAGATCAGATGGTACACTTGGACAAGTGGATACATATTTCGATTTACCAAATGTGGGAGAATCTTACCAACGATTTATTGCCCACCCCAATGATCGTTACTATTACTTAGCTGGTATATTGGGTGGGCAAGTTAGAATCAAAGGATTAAAACATGATTTAAGTTCTGAAAGTATTTCAGAACTATTTTCCTACGATATTATTAATTCTAATATGGTTAGGAATATAAAAGTTAGCCCAGATGGAAAATACCTTGCTATTCTAGTGGGAGTGACAACTTGTGGGCCACCATGTTCTAGCCTTTTTATTCACAAAATCAAATCAGATGGTAGTATCAATACGTCACCGTCTACTTCGATCACTCGTACTTCGAATTTTGATGATTTCGAGTGGGGTGGGTATTAATACTAAATACTTTTCATTTCTGAGTATTTTTTTAAGCATTGTCTTTCTATTAACTACTATATACTTTTATTTTCTTTTAAATATTAATGATTCTTTAATGGATCCAGATTTATATTATCATTTAGCGGTTGCTAAAATATACTCTGAATATGGAAAAGTTGAAATCCTTACTTGGGGTCATGATTGGCTATTTAAGAATTCATTTGGTGATACTCACTTATTATTTCACCAAGTTCTTAGGCTTCAAAATTGGATTCCTGTCAAACTTATAATTTCAATTTTAGTAGCATTGAGTGTAGTTGTTTTTTTGTGGATTCATAAGCTAAAGACAACATCTCAAATCATAGGATTTACTTTATTATTTTTATTTGGCTCTTATGGATTCACTGGTAGATTTTTATTCGCTAAAGGCTTGCTACTTTTTTTGCCTTTATTTTTTCTTTACTATTATTTTTGGAAAAAACAATCGAATAAAATATTATTTTTGTTAGCTTTTATTTCGGTTTGGTCTTATCCTTTGTCACCATTGATTATTGTTTTTTCCACAATTGATTTATTTGTTACATTCTTTCTAAGCAAAAAGAAAAATCTATTATGGAGACCTTTTTCTTATTCTTTATTTGGATTTCTATCAGGTTTAATTTTTCATCCTTCCTTCCCAAATCAATTCAAGATATTTTATATTGAATGGGTCTTACAAATCTTTCAACCTGATGGTTTAGAAAAAATTGCAGAATGGGCTTCTCCAGATACCCAACTCTTTTTAATTTCTTTTGTAGTAATTCTAATAATTGGAATCATACATTTTAAGGATTCTGATAAGAATTTAGCATTTCTTTTTTTTATTGGTTTGATTGCATCTTATACTACTACTAAATCTATAGAGTGGACTGTTCCTATCGGTTTTCTTTGGATTGCTTCATCTGAAAAATTTCGGGCTAATTTGGATTTACCATTTTCAAAACAAATGTTTTTACCAATCGCTTTAATAGGAACCTCTCTCTTAGGTTCAGGAGTATATGAACAGTTAAAATCTCAAAATAATGGAAAACGAGAATATGCTTCTTTTCTTTGTCGAAAGCTCGCCATTGATAATAATATTTGGCTCAATTGGGATAAGTTTCAGGAATTTGTTTATGAATGTCCAAATAAAATCTATACATTTGGATTAAATCCTTTATATTCTTTTGCAAATGATAAAGAAAGATATAGCCTAATTCAAAAATTTTGGCATAAGCCTATGGAAGATAATTCTAATATTCCAATTTATCTAGGATATAATACTGCTATTATATTTCCAGAGAGTGAGAGTCGTGAAATATTAAATCATATGATTAAAAATCCTGCTTGGGAATTAAAATATATTTTTAATCATGCATTCGTTTTTTTAAATAAAGCAAACCCAGATACCAACCAGAAAAAGGAAATGAAAATCATTAATAAAAATTTCAATCTACCTAATAATATTGGGAATTGAAAATGTAGTTCCTGGAAATTTAGTTTTTCTTTTTCTAATCCACAAACTAGAGTTTGGTTAAAATGTGTTCTAAACATTAGATTTTTAGAAATAGAATCTAAGTATAAATCTGGGAAATAGCTTTGGTTTATAAGATTTGCTTCACAATTGTCTCTTGATTTTTTATAACTTTCTAAATTTGGAAATATTCTCTTGTTATTATCAAAAATGAATTTGTCCCATTCCTTAAGCGTCAATTCTTCTTTAACTTTAAATCTATCAGAGCTATAAATAATTACTTTATGAAATGGAATTGAATATTTCAAAATTTGTTTTGATTTCCAATATGCATCTAAATCTATAAAAATGGAGTCCTTAGGGAATTCATTTTGCAATTTAAATGATTCAATAAAAAAATCTATTGGCTTTTTTTTATCTGTATAATTTAAAATTGTACTTTCTCTTATTAACCCAATAATAAATGGTTCTTTCTTAAGTGAATTCGAATTATTTTGAATTATTGAATGTATCGTAATATTTGAGTCTGAAGTATCTTTCTTCGTAAGTTGAACATTATAATCAGAATCTATGGTAATTAAACTTTGGATATCGTTGTCAAATACTTGTGTTTTGCTTATAACCTTTGTTATATTTCTTTTGTTTAAATATTCTATTGTAGTCTCAAGGCTTGGCTTTTCTAATTCATATGTGATATATGGATCTTGATGACCCCATATAAAATTAAAATTATTTCGAAAGGGAATATAAAGGCGATTTACATAGGGAGTCCAGCTTGACTCAACCATTAGGCCATTTACTGTATTTATTTTACGAGATTGCATCCAGCTAAGAGCTTTATGTGGAGAATGATCCCAAGGAAACTTAGTTGTTTCTTCTATAAAGACATATTCATTTTCATTAAACTTATATTGTGAAATTTCGTTGTTCCATTTTTTGTAAATATTTGAATCAAAGTTATTGTCTTTATATTTATAACCAAGGAAAAATAGACATATCACTGATAAGGCGAAAATGGTATTTTCTAGGTTGTATTTTTTGAAAACTTGTGAAAGTCCTATCATAGAAACTATGAAATGGATTCCTAGAAAAATGTCCCAGGCTCTATAAAAATGAATATTAGAGAAAAACAGAATTTTGGGAACAGAAAGATCTTGGCTTATAATAAATAAACAAACATAAGATAAAATTAAAAATGTATATTTATAATTCACTCTTTTGAAAAATATAATTCCCACAGACAAGAAGAGAGGAATTAATTTCACAGGTGATATTAATATTTCATTTACCTGATTGGACGAAGTATTAATTCCTAATATATTTTCTATAAATGGATATATAACTAATAATGTTTCTCCTGAGGATTCAGATGATTGAAAAATGGGTCCATAGAAAGATGGTAAGACTACAATTAATGCAAAGAATGAAACTAATAATATACCAAATGCATTTTTAGAAATTTTATTTTGTTTAGAATCATCAAGAAATATTTTTAGAAAAAATATAATTATATAAATGCTAACAATTAAATATGTAAATATAAAGTTTAAATAATGTGTGAAGCCAAGAAGGCATAAACTAAAGAAAAAGAAACAAAGATTGGCATAATCAATCTTTTCGGATTTTAAATGGATTCGTAGAAGTGAACCTAATGAAAAGAACGAGAGACCTGTACCAAGTAAAGAAGGAAAATTCCCACCCCATATTCCAGCAAATGATGAGCCTAAAGTGGGCGGCCCTTGGAAACTTAGGTATAAAAACAAAGCTGAGAAACTAAGTATACTATTTAAAAAGGTCGAGGCAAAATAATAATATCCTGCTATTAATATCAATGCAGTTAGCCAAATAGATAGTCGAAGTGAAGTATCTATATCAAAACCTAGGTGAAATGGTAAGCTTCCTAAGAAAGCGAAAAAGGATGGATAGTATCTAAAGGCAGGAAACCCTCCAAACCAATCATCTACATATCCTTCTGCAAGAAATTGCGATGATAGTTTAATAAAAATATTTAGAAGTACTTTGTGTCCAGGTCCATCCCATGTCTGGTAATCATATAAAGTTGCAATACTAGAGAATTTAAATACTACTGCAGCAATGGATATTGAAAAGATAATATATTTATTGCTGATTTTACTTAATGAAAGCATTATATACTTTCTAATGAGTTATGATGAAAAATTCAATATCTAAAATTTATTTCCTTTGTATTTTTCTATTCTTACTTTCTAAGGTTGTATACTCTGATGAAAATGAAAATCCTGAGACTTCCAAGAATCTAACTAATAATGTTCAGCTTAAAGGTTCTTTGGAAGATCATATTCCTACAATCAATGTTGGATTAGATTCATACTATACTAAATCATCAATTCGATTTCGTGAACAGAAAAGACCTTATGTAACTCAAGCTATTCAAATGGATGAATTTTCGATAAACCACGCCTTAATAAATATATCTAAAGAATCTCAATCGTACCATTATGCTATAGGAATTCATGCTGGAACTTACGTTCAAGCAAACTATGCCCTAGAACCAGATCAATATAAGCCTATCTACCAAGCTTGGATAGGTTATGCTCTATTAAAAAATTTGTGGTTGGATGTTGGAATTTTTCCTTCTCATATTGGTGGTGAATCTCCTATTTCTTTTCAAAATTTCAATTACACACGCTCATTAGTCGCTGAAAATTCTCCCTATTATGAAACAGGTGGGAGAATTGTTTGGAATCCTTTAAACGACTTAAAGCTTTCTTTTTATATATTAAATGGATGGCAAAGGCTCAAAGAAACTAATGTTGATAAAGCTATAGGTACAGAATTACAATACAAAGTAAGTAAAAATTGGTTAATTACTTATAGTACTTTTATTGGAAATGAAGCTCCTAATCAGGAACAACGACAAACTCGTTACTTTAATAATATTTATCTAAAAGGGAAGTTCTATGATTGGTGGGAAGTCTATTTGATTTATGATATTGGATTTCAAAGGAAACCTTTAGTATCTTGGGTGAATAATTTGTCAACATTAGAAAGTTACAAAAGAAATATTTCTAGAGAATCTTATTCTCGGTGGGAAGGTTTTGCAATTCAGTTTTATTTTCATTTAAATGAAATCTGGAAACTTGGATTAAGGGCAGAAGGATTTTATGATCCTAATGAAATAGTTATGAAGACTTATACTGCAAACGGATATTCCCTAGAATCAGCTTCAATAAATATAGATTTTATTCCGGTAGAGACAATGAAATTTAGGATAGAAGGGAAATACAATTCTTCCTGGGATAAAATTTATAACGATAAATCAAACAATTCATTTGATCGAGAAAATTTAGTAATATTAAATTTTTCATACTACATTTGAAAAATTATTTTAGGAACAACATCTATTCCCTTAAATAATTTAAACTTACCTAACCACAAAAAAATCAAAAGTTTATTTTTAATTTGACCTAACTTATATATTTTAAAAGATTAGGAATATTTTTAATACAACTATTATATGACCGAAAATAAGCATTATTTAGAATTCCAAGAAAAAGTTTTAGAAAGTTTGGCTTTATTACTTAAGACTGATCATGTTCTACTCTACATTTCTCAATCTGACAATGCTCCTGATTTTTACACTCATGGATTTGATGAAAATGAACTTAGAAATAGTAAGGACATTTTACACTTAGTTCAGCTTACTCAAGAATCAAATTTAGATTTATTGCAAATTAGCGAAACTTCATTGCTCAACTTCTCTTCTACTAGTAATGCTTTTAAGCTTTTTGTAGGGATTTCTATTCGCAATCACACAGAAGATTTTATTGGAGTTATTTCAATTTTTTTTAGAGATAAAGATTCTTTGACAAAGGATCAGATAATTCAGTTTAAATTTTTTGCCAATCAAATAAGTCTCTTATACGAAAATCATGAAATCAAAAAGAATTTAAAAGATAAAGAATTCCAATTATTAAATCAATTTATTGAATCGGACGATTTGTACAATAATTCGCCGATTGGTTATGCTTCAGTTGATGATAAATTGAGTGTAGTTAAGGCAAATATTACGTTTCTTGATTGGCTAGGTGTAACAAAGAAAAAGATAATAGGTCAGTCCTTTATTGATAATTTTTTAAGTGATTCTTCAAGACCAATAATGATTGATTTTTTTGAAAAGGTTCTTTCTGGGATAAATCTAAATGAAGTTGAGATTGAAATTATAGGAAAGAATGGAGTTAAAAGAATCTGTTTAGTCTCTGGAAGAAAGTATTTTGAAAAAGAAACTTTTATCCGTCTTTCCTTCTTTGATACAACAGAAAAGGCAATGATCAAAGTCCTACTGGACAAAGAAAATCAAAAGTTAATTCACCAGAATGAAATCATGAATCGAGATATGGAAATGGCTGCTAAGATACAAGCGAGACTTCTTCCTTCCCACAGCCTTTATCCGTTTATTGAATATATATATAGCCCTTTGGAACAAATCGGTGGAGATTTCTGTGATATTTTTCCTCTAAATGATTCTATAGGAATTTTTATTTCCGATGTTGCTGGACATGGTGTGCCATCTGCATTTGTTACAGCAATGTTAAAAAGTGGAATTGAAAATGCTTCTTTGGATCTTAAGATGGATCCAGGTATGCTATTAAGTTTTCTCAACGAATCAATAATTGATTTCTGTGCAGGACGTTTTGTAACTGCATTTTATGCAATTTATAATCCTGATACAAAGGACTTAGTTTATTCTATAGCTGGACATCCGAGTCCTTATTTAATTCGTAATGGTAAGGTAGGTAATTTAGATTCTTCAAAATCTTCTCGCCCATTAGGAATTCTCTCTAGCAACTCTAAGCTTTTAAAATACAAACCGTATGTTAACCAAGAGTTTATCTTAGAAAAGGGATCACGACTTCTTCTCTGCACAGATGGAATTTTGGAAGCTGCTAAGTATGAGAATAATGCAAAAGTATTCTTTGAATCAGTACTAAACGATAAGTTAATTCAAATTGCAAATCTTCCCATTAAAGAATTCCTACCTGCACTTATGTATAAGATGAATGAGTTTATTCAAAATCATGAAATGGAAGATGATATATGTATGATTGTTTTGGATGTAAAATAGTTTTTTAAAAATCAATAACTATTTATGGAACACAATTTAAAGGTATAAAAAAAGGGAGCAATTCGCTCCCTTTTTAGGTTTAGGCTAAGAAATAACTTAAAATTTGATTCTGTTATTTAGCCTTTGAGTGCTTGCTCAAGTAAGTCTCTAGCGATTACTCTAAGTGCCATGACTTCTTCAGCTCCCTCAAAGATAGAGAATACTCTAGCATCAACGAAGTAACGAGATACTGCATACTCTTCCGCATAACCCATTCCACCATGTATTTGCATGGCTTCACGAGTTACCCATTCAGAAATCTTAGAAGCGTAGAATTTAATCAAAGTTGCTTCCATCTGACCTTTGTGTTCATCTAAAAGTTTCGCAACATAATTTGTATATTGGCGAGAAGCTTGGATGATCATTGCCATTTTAGCAATTTTATACTTAGTTAGGTTATAATCAAAGATTGGCTTTGAGAATACTTTTCGCTCTTGAGCATATCGGTAAGCTGATTCCATCGCTGCTGTCATCACACCATTGGCTCGAGCTGCAGTCTGGATACGCCCACCTGCAAAACCTTCCATCTGGTAGTAGAATCCTTTTCCTCGACCTTCGTCTCCACCAAGAAGATTTTCTTTAGGAACAAAGAAGTCCTCAAAGGATACTTCAAAAGAGTGCATACCACGGTAACCGATCGTTCCAATCGCTTTACCTTGTATAGTTCCACCCGTTTCTTGTTTGAAGGAGAATTCATGTCCATCAAAAGAAGGTTTCTCAGCAAGTAGAATAGAAAGTCCTTTGTGCTTCAAATTAGGATCAGCTTCTGTTCTACATAGAATTAGAAGAAGATTTGCATAGCCAGCAAAAGTACACCATGTTTTAACACCATTGATGACAAATCCACCATCCACTTCTTTTGCTGTAACAGAAACACCAGCAACATCCGAACCGTAGTTAGGCTCTGTAACCATGATTCCACCCATGAGCTCGCCCGTTGCGATTCTAGGAAGGTATCTGTCTTTTTGTTCTTGGGTTCCACCTTTAAGAAGTGCTTTCGATAAAATTTCTGGACGAGTGATCAATGATCCTGCGAGTCCCAGTGAACCTCTAGAAAGTTCTTCCGTAACAACTAACATAGATATGTTGTCAGGTTTATCATTAGGTTGAATTCCACCATAGGATTCTGGGATACATAATCCGAAGCAACCCATGTCTCTAAGACCTTGGATGATTTCTTCAGGGATCATGTCATCGTTTCTATGAACATGTTCTGCGTGAGGAGCTACTTGGTTTTTTGCAAAATCTTCAAATGCTTCTCTAAATGATTCATGATCTTCTGAAAGACCATAAGATCCAAAGTGACCTTTTTCTTGGATTTTATCTACGATTTCTGAGTAGTTAGAAATTCCCATTGCAGTTTCAATATATGAATTAACTTTATCAGAGAATAGAGCAGTCTCCATCTCTTCCATAGTGATTTGGTATTCTTTAGGTCTTTGGGAAATCTCGCTACGAATATGTGAGACTGTTTCTGCTGCAAAAACCAATGCCATCTTTTGTTCAAGATCACTACTTCCTGCAGAAGTATCCCAAGCATATTTTACAAAATGCTCAGCAATTTCTTGCTCTGCTTTCATCCATGCTAGTTGGTAGAAAACCAATTGGTTCTCATCCATCTTAGGAACGGATACTCGTCCTGCATCAGAACATTTCTGAGCTAGTCGATTGGTAATTTCTTTGATGATTTTCGATGAAGAAGAAAGAACTTCTTCTGCAAGGGATTTATCGAGTCCGATGGTTGCTGATGTCATGGGCTATCCTTGGAGTCTATTTTATATCTCCAAATTATTAGACAAGCCTAGCCTGTCATTTGAAAAATCTTTCCAAAAACTTGTTCCATCTATTAAAAACAAGGGACATAATTCCGTTGATAGTATTATGGATTTTATAAAAATTGGATTTAGAATGATTTCGCTGTAGGCATAAATTGAAAACTCTATTTCTAACAATTCACTCTATTATCACAATTTTAGCCATCCTAGTTCTATTTCATTTTCAATCTTTGCAAGCTAACGCAATCTGTGTTGGAGGGGAATGTAGCTTTCTTTCCTCGGAAGAATATGCACTGGCATTTGCTGCTGAACCACTCTTAGATTCTATTTATGGAAATAGCTTCTTGAATAGTATGGCAGAAAGCGCTGTCTTGCAAAATGTGAACTCTACACTTATGGGTGGAACACTTATCACAAAAAATCGAGTGAGTCTGGGATACTCATTAGCTCGTAGCAATTTAAGAAATAGGTTTCCCTTAATTGATCAAACGGAGCTTAGGGCCTTACCCAGATTCGGTGCTGCAGTATCACCAAATTTAGTTTTGGCGACGAACCTTGGAAATTTTTTAGATAAATCAGGAGAGTGGCGCAAATGGAATTTGCACCTTCAATTTTTTTCCTATTATCCTTCCGAGATCAATCTTTTATTTCTCAATCTACGTAATGTAAATGTTAAAGGTAGAGTTGCCAATTTCAATGCGAATCTAAGGTATTTTCCATTTGCAAATGTGAATCAGAGTAACTCTGATTCAAACACTGAGAAATCATCTGACTTAAAGTCTGGGCTATCCTTTGGATTTGGAATGTTTCGAACTGAACAAACTGTCTATTTAAATACTTATGACAGGAGACCTAGTCAAATTAGCTCCAATGGACAGCGTAGGCGTTGGATTGGCATCAATGATTTGAAATATGAATCAGAATTGTATTCAAGCACAGCGGATGTAAGATATGCATACTCATGGAATGGCTTTACTCTGTTTGGTGGAATGGGAATCATGAATAGCCAAGGGAATCTAAGATTGCAAGCCCAGAGAATAGCCTTGGTATCTTCTAGATTCAATGTGAATGACTTCGAATCCAATCCAACAGGAATACAATTGGATTTACGATTGAAGAATTTTTACAACCAGACCTCAGCTCTTGGAATTCTTGGCATCCAGTACAAATACGATGATTTTGGTTTAGGATTAGAATTAATGCGTTCGCAAAATTCAGAATCTGTGAACTTTGGAATTCAATATTATTTCTGAAATAAAATAATTATTTTGATTCTATTCCTTAAACTAAGGGCAATCAGCATCTCCTGCATCGGTAAGTCCATCATTATCGTTGTCGAAACCATCATCGCAAATTTCTTCCTGTATTAAGTAAGCAGATGAAATAACAGATGATTGCGTCAATCCATCCTTGCAAGCTATTGCATTTACAGTTCGACTCGTAGCTGGGTCACCTACAGTCCCCAAGTTGAAAGCAGCCGAATATACTGTTCCTGATGAGCAGGTCGGTGTGCTTCCTATTGCATATCGAATTGTTGCGCCTGTTGTATTCGAGGTGAGTGTAATATTCTGCGGTTCTCCATAAGTTCCTGCTCCAGGAGAAATGGACGGATTTGCAACATTTGTTGAATCAGAATTAGCATTTGAATCGTTATTAGTATTCGTTGTATTGCTTCCTGCTAAAATTGCAAGTAAAGCTAAACTCAAATCTTCCGAATTATCCTCTTCCGGGAAGAGTAAATTACAGCTAGTAAATACGATTATAAAGGAAGTTAGAGCAAGGATAATAAATTTGTTATACATGATTTCCTCAATTTTCTACTAACATAGATATGAATTATTAATGGTCAATATTATTTAATTTTAAAATTAAATATTTTAAAATATTTTTTGCCAATAGAACAAGTATTATTCAATTTGAAACTAGTATTATTCTATCGAGTCTTGTTATTTCAATTGTCCAACTGGATGATTTCTCTTATCCTAATCCTTTCTATAAAAGATTCATCATGGCTAATAACAACCATAGCTGCATTCAAGTCTGCTAGAATTTGTTCTTAGCATTCAATAGATTACAGATCCAAGTGATTGGTGGGTTCATCTAATAACAGAATCACTGGGCTTTGTACAATTCCTAAGGCAAGGTGGAGTTTTTTCCATTCGCCCTCACTGGGAAAATCTAGAATCAATAAACTTTCCGAGTTAGAACCTAATTGATGTATGATTTGAAAAATTTTAGCCTTATCCATATTCGCTAAGGATAAAATACTTTTCTTTATTTCTCTTTTGCCATCCAAACTAATCTCTTGGGGAAGGTAATAGATTTCATTCTCTTCCAAATTAGATTTCAATTTTAGATTTAGGAACAATTTCCATGAGAGGAAGATTTTATAATAAGAAATCTAAAATCCTTTCTGCCTGCTACATGATAGAAGATTCTTTTTCGAAGTGAGATATAACCATTCCATACATTCTTTTATAAAGGGTATTGTGTTTTAAAGTCTGTGATAAACTCTATCGATTATGCACTTAGATCTATCGACATCGACGAATCGCTTCTAAAAAACGAATCTTTAGATGATATCTGTACACTTGGATAGGTTGTGGATGATGGTTCATTTTTTCTTAACATCTTTGCAGATAATACCACCCACTGCCGCACCTGCGTTAATGCTTCCTTTCCAAGCTGATGCTATAACATTGCAATCAAGAAAGTCGAGATCATCTGCACATTCATTAATGTCCTTTTTCTTGTATCGATCAAACATATTGAAGGCTTCAAAGTTGAGAAACAACGTAGCCATTAAAAAAAAGCTATTGGAAGTTTCTGGAGCTGCTGGTCTTCTTAATGGGTCAGGATCTGAACCTTCTTCTTCCTTAGAGGGTGCAGCAAGTACTCCACAGCTTTGAATTTTTGCTAAGGCTTTTGAAGTAATTATTTGATTTGCTTCTTTGCCAGAGATAGTTCCAGGTTCATCAAATAAACAATTTACGAAAAGGGTAATTAGAATTAGTGAGTAAGTTATTCTATGAATTGAAGAAATAAATTTTGATATTGAATTTCTTTGTTGATAGTTTTGCATAAAAATAGACTCTTTAGATCCTATTATAGTTACAAATCAAGATTGGTAAATCTAAAAAACAAATTTAATCATGTTTTTTAAGTATTGTTAGACTTTCGATAACCGAACCATTGCGACCGACAATCCCTGTCCATCCAGGAGAAATAGAAAGTTTGTCTAGATGCCAAAGGATTTCTCCGTTATGTGGATGGTAGATGGTTAAGGGAGAGATGGAAAGGGATGCTAACATAAAACCTCCGAACAGAACTTTTGTTCTAAATTCAGTAACGATAGAGGCTTAGAGTTATTTGAAATTAGCTTCTATCGTTGTTTTATATCCACATCGGTTGAATAAATCCTTAATTCAGTAATATAAGTGTGATACAATTTGTCAACTAGATTGATTTAAAATCATTCTCATCCACTCAGCGATTGCTTGATCCTGTTCTGAATTAGATAGCTTCAATCGATCTATAACTTTGTTACGTCTACTTTCGGAATGGTTCTGACTGAGTTTTGCTTTTGCTTGAATTCGTGTGATTTCGATTTGGAAGGGAAGGATACCCTTAGACAAATTGTCCAAATATTCTGCATCCAATTGATCCAAAGAATAACCTGAGTCTTCGGATTCAAAAGTTTGAATCAAATCATTTAAGGCTTGCAAGATTTCGTTCTCGTTATCTAATTTTTTGAATGTTCCGTATACATGGACAGAAAGATAATTCCATGTTGGCACGGAAGGCATCTCTTCATACCAGCTAGAGGAAATATAAGTATGTGGTCCGTGGAAGATACAGAGAACAGTCTTGTCCTCTAAATCTATCCACTGAGGATTCGGGCGTGCAAAATGTCCACGCAAGTATGTCATTTCCTCATTTATAAGAAATGGGAGGTGAGTTGCAATAGGTTCTGACTCAATTTCAGCTTGAGTTGAATTTGAAATCAATATACCAAAAGAATTTTCCTTAATTATTTTGAGTATGAGATCTTTATCTTTTAAATTAAAATGATTTGGTATATACATCTAAAAAAAATTCCGTAATTTACTTTCCTTGGAAATTTGCCTTACGCTTTTCTTGGAAAGATCGAATTCCTTCCTTGCCATCTTCCGTTTCAAGAAGTTCTAGAACTCGTTTTTGGATTTTACCGAAAGCTTTAATTTCAGCTTCTCTGCGGTATTCTATTGCTGATTCCAAGGAAGCAAGAACGGCAAGAGGAGCATTGCTTGCGATAGTCTCAGCTATTGTTTGAGCTCGGTTCAGAAGTTCTTTTACGTCCACAATTTCTTGGATGAGTCCAACTCGATAAGCTTCTTCACCACCAAACACATCACCAGTGAGAAGATAGCGCATTGCATTTCCCCATCCAAACTGATCTTGCATACGGAAGGTTGCTCCTCCGAAGGCAGCAATCCCTCTTGTGACTTCCGCCTGGGTGAACCTTGCACTTTTGGTTCCGAGTCGAATGTCGGAGGCAAGTGCTAGTTCTATTCCTAAGGTAAAACAAAATCCTTGGATAGCAATAATGACTGGTTTTTTGCGAATGCGACCAACAATTCCAAATGGATCGACCTGGTTGTTTGGATAGAAGATTCCGCCTTCTTTTCGAATGTATTCAGCGACTTCGTCAATCTCCAAGCCTACAGTAAAATGTTTCCCATGAGCAAAAACAATCGCACAACGGCAGTCAGCATTATCTTCGTATTGAGTATAGGCTTCACTAAGTTCCATAACCATTTGCATATTAAATGCGTTGTTTAGATCAGGGCGATTGAAACCGATTCGAAAGATTCCATTGACTATTTCCGTTGTTATGTATTTCATTGCTCCATAATTCAATAGATTGAAAAATTTATCATTCAGAAAATTTTATCCTAGAATCTCAATTGAACCGTGAGTCTAAAAGATTCTAGTAGATCCGATTACAGAATGAATTGAAATAAAAAAAATTCAAATTAAATATTTGAATCATTTTCTCGATCTAAGAAGACCTGGAACAAGTTTGAGGAGAATTATAGATTATGAAGATAGCTATTACAGGAGCAAGCGGTTTTGTTGGTCAAAATTTGATTAATAGTCTTTCCTCAACCAAACATAAAATCATTGCTTTGTCACGTTCTCCGATAGAAAATCTTCCTGCTAATGCGGAGTGGAGGCACTGCGAGCTATTCAGCACAACAAGCACAATCGAAGCATTGAAAGATGCTGATATTGTATTTTACTTAGTGCATTCCATGATGCCATCCTCTCGACTTTTCCAGGGAGAATTTCGAGATACAGACCTTTTGATAGCAGATAATCTTTCTCGATCTTGCTTGCAAAATAAAATAAAACAAATTATTTACCTAGGTGGAATAGTTCCTGAAGGATTTATCAGCAAACATTTGCAGAGCAGGCATGAAGTAGAGGGAGTCTTACAAGCAACCAAAATTCCAGTGACTGTATTTCGAACTGGAATGATAGTCGGACAAGGAGGGTCATCGTTTGAAATCTTAAAATCCTTAGTGAAAAGATTACCCGCCATGATTCTTCCTTCGTGGACACAGTCGACGACACAAGCGATCTATATAGATGATGTGATTGCAATTCTTAAAGAGTCTATACTTCATAAATCTTTTCTAAAAAAAACCATAGACATAGTTAATGGAGAAAAGCTCACATACAAAGACCTTATGAGTATTATGGCATCAAAGTTAGGTGTAAAAAGACTTATGATACCTGTGCCCATCAATTCAACAGGCTTCAGTAAATTTTGGGTTACTATATTTGGCAATTCCCACTATGCATTGGTGTCTCCATTGATTGATAGTCTTGTCTGTGATCTACCACAGGGTGAACCTGATAATTTGATTGAGAAGTTTGTTCAGTTCAAAAGTTTTGCAAGCATGATACAAAAGGTTCTTCAATTAGAAGATAATATCATTCATAAACGACCTAAGCGAAAAATCAACCATCGTAAAAGTGTGCGGTCTATCCAAAGGCTTCCTTCTGTTCCTAGTCGTAATAGCGAATGGATTGCGAGAGAATATATGAATTGGTTGCCCAAAGTTTTTCGATCCTTGATTCTCGTCGAAGTGGAACCAAACAAAGATTTAGTGGCATTCCGCATTTTTTTCTTAAAGTCGCCAATTCTACTATTGCAATACATACATGGAAATTTTGAAGAGGATAGACAGAAGTTCCATATCATTGGTGGGCTATTGACTCGAACTACAGATACAGGATGGTTGGAATTCCGCCAGGTTCAGAATAAAAAATATTCTCTTTCTGCAATCCATGAATTTGTTCCATCACTGCCTTGGTATATTTATGTTCTAACACAAGCACCTATGCATTATTTGGTGATGAATGCATTTGGAAGACATATTGCAAATTTAAATCAAAGTAGCACTGCAAATAGATTATTAATCTAGTTTATCTGGAAACCAGGAAGGAAGCTCCGGCATAAAAGATTCTTCCCAAGTCCAATCACCTAATACGGATACAATGGGAGACTTTGATTCTAAAGCAATTTGCAAGCCTCTGCTTAAATCTGCTCGAGAAGTTGGTCGGTAGGGAACGTTTGGAAATCGCGAACTAAATCCTTCCTTTTCATGTATCCAAGCATACTCTAAGAAAAATTCTGGAAATTTCTTACCTGAGCCTTCATAGGCATTCTTCAGTTTCAGGATATCTGGATCATCCGTTTTCTTAATCAGTCTTTGCAGCACTAAAGATATTCCTCTTACACTTTTCGAGAAAAATGTCCCAGCACGAATGATGCGTCGATTCGTTGGAGATTGCAATGCCCATTCTTCCATACATCTTTTCACATGACCCATAGATCCATAAAATGATTTTGTATGATCCAACCAATAGTAAGCAGAATATCCAATGGTAAGTTTAGGCTTCAGATGCTTCTCTAGAGCAAGCATGGGATCAAATGAGATTCCCAAAGCTTGTTTATAAGAAGTAAGACTTATTGAGGCAATAGGTATTCCCACTTCCCCTAAAGCTGGAGTATAAATCAATGCTTCGAATTTAGGAGAGCATTTTGCATGATCGAGTGCAGATTGAACGTCTTTATCTATATTTTCTTCAGCTTGAATTTCAAATAAGGTAAGGTCGATTCCTGGAACATTTACTTTCTGAGTCGTTGTTCCAACTATGAAAGCTTGGTTGTTTAAATTACGAATGGCTTCCACAGCACTTTGGCCTGCTTCTCCGCTTGCGCCAATAATCAGATATTGTTTCTGGTTCATGGTTATTTTTACT
>JAACWH010000010.1 GCA_009991425.1 Leptospira sp. | reverse complement strand
AAACCACCAAATCCCAAACTGTGTTTTACCATCATGGGAAGGTACCGATTCCTGGCAACATCTTTTCTATGATTTATTTTCGATTTTTAATAGAAAATATTCCGATAGATGCGGAGCTTTATCTTCTTTTTTTCAGCAAAGTAAATCGGAGGCAAAAGATTACAATAGAACGAAGTGACAAATTTTACTTAGTTCAATAAAATTGAGGCGTAACTTAGCATTATCATTTTTACAGACTAACGAATGATAATCTTTTATTCTGGAGATTAATCTTATACAATAAATATCTAGCTCCATGCAAGCAAGGAACTATAACTCATTTATGTAGGCGAGTATAGATGGACTACCATCAAAAAAAACTTTAATGCCCCGAACTAATACATTAACCAAAGTTCCATCTAAGCATATAAATATTTCTTTCTTAGGTTCAACTTCTTTGTGTTCAGAGTCCATAGAATCAATTCTAGATTGAATTACTTCTTGAAAATCAGCATGAATAAAATCAATGATGCTGCGACCTTCCAATTCTGTAGAGTTTTTAGCTTTTAGTAATTTATGAAGAGATGGATTAGAAAAAATAATTTTCCCATCTCTATGTATGCATATTGGATTGGGAGACCACTCTACTAAAGCCTTGTATCTCTCTTGGCTACGAATCAATTCAGCTTCTTTTAGCTCCATCGCTTTCTTAGCTGCAAATAGCTTTAGAGCAACTTTTATACTCGCATGGAAAATATTAGCATTATTCATCTTTGCTAAATAACCATACGAAGATACTTTTTCCGTAGCTTCTAGAAATTCAGGTTCTGACCTTGAAGTTACGAAAATAATTGGAATCTCTAATATATTTAAAATTGACTGGGAAGCCTGAACACCATCCATCCCCTCACCTAAATCGATATCCATAAGGACAATATCGGGAGTTTCATTCGTCTTTATATACTCAAGAGCCTTTTCACCAGAATTAACAACAGTCACTCCAAAGTCTAAACTCTCTAAGATTATTTTTTGGGATAAGGCAATCAAAGCCTCATCTTCTACCAAGAGAATTTTTGTTTTAGTTTGATGTTTGGTTTGTAAGTTCATTCTTGCCAAGCTTATAAACTATTTATATCCATTTTAAAAAAATAGTCAATTTTTTTTCCAAATTAAGAATAATTTAGGACTAATTTAAAACTTGCAACTTTCGAATTATACAAGAATTCTATTAAATATGAAATCCTATCTATTACTAACTATTATTTTTCTCTCAGTGAAATGTTCATCGATAGAACCAATTGCTTACGAACCTAAGGTAGCACCTATAATGGATGGGATACTATTGAAAAATACAGAACTCCAAAAAGCAGAATTGATTGCAAAGGGTAAAATTTTGGGCCCTGAAGGCTTAGATTTAGATAAATCAGGAAATATTTATGCGGCAACTCAAGATGGTTCTATTATAAAAATAAATAAAAATTCAAATGAACCTGAATTATTTGCAAACACAGGAGGACGGCCTTTAGGCATACAATTTGATTCTAATAATAATTTATTAGTTTGTGATGCTTACAAAGGTTTGCTTTCCATACAAGCCAATGGTCAAATCTCTAGCCTAACTAATTCCTCAGATGGACTTACATTTAAGTTTACGGATGATCTAGATATAGCCAAAGATGGAATAATTTATTTCACAGATGCAAGTTATAAATATAAACAGACTGAATATCTTTATGATCTTATGGAGGCAAAGCCTCATGGTCGCCTACTAAAATACGATCCTAAAACGAAGATAACCACAACATTATTAAAAGACTTGTATTTTGCAAATGGTGTTGCACTGTCTAAGAATGAAGATTTCGTTCTAGTCAATGAAACCTATAGATACCGTATTACAAGGTATTGGCTAAAAGGGCAAAAAAAAGGGACTTCAGATATCTTTATTGATAATCTTCCTGGCTTCCCAGATAACATCTCTAGAGGAAGTAGTGGAGATTTTTATTTAGCTTTATTTACTGTAAGAAATGAACGAATGGACAGTATGCACCCTAGTCCGTGGAAAAAGAAATTGGTTGCTAGTCTTCCTAAGTTTCTATGGCCGAAACCACAACCTTATGGTTTTGTGGTAAAATTATCTGAAACGGGAAGTATCCTTGAGACTTACCAAGACCCCACAGGTGAGAATTTAAAGGAAATAACCCATGCTGTCGAACATGATGGCTATCTATATCTTGGAAGTCTACATAACGATAGAATTGGAAAGTATAAACTAAAGAAGTAGCTCCAGGTTGGAAAAAATAAATTCAAATAAATTTAATAATAGTAAGGATGAAATCAATCATCTTCTTCAGATTTTTAAACAAGAAGCAGAATATGAAAGACTGAATTTCATAACTAAGGTTGAAGGACAAAATGTACAAGAAAGAATCAAATCGGGGATTACATTATATCCACTAGAGATTAAAGAAATAATCTTTTTCGTAAGAGATTCTTGGAAAATTATTCTAACAAAAAAAAATCTATCCGATTCAAATAATCTATTTTCTGAAGGCTCACCGATATCCATCTTTCGTTCTGAGGATAGAAAAATTGGATCTCTTTCCAGAATTTCTGAAAGCGAATTAACTGTTATAGTTGATGGTGAAATTCCTGACTGGCTTGAGGAAGGAACTGTCGGGATCGATCTTTTTTACAGTGAGAAAACTTTCCGTGAAGGAGAAAGAGCCTTAAATAAATTATTAGAGGATGAGGATAAAGAAGTTGTATTTAAGAGGGAATTATACTTAGGCTATAAAATTCCTGAGCCATATTTTGACAGGCTTCCTTCATCCATCCAATTAGCAGATACTTTTAATGAAAGCCAACGTCTTGCCATATCGAAAATGATCACCACTCCCGATTGTCTAGTTATTCAAGGGCCACCTGGAACAGGAAAGACATCCGTACTCGCTGAGGGAATTAAACATTTAGTAGACTTAGGCTTGAAGGTATTACTTTCAACTCCAACCAATTCTGCACTTGATCTACTTCTTTTCAAATCTATTGAAAAAGGTCTACAACCTGTTCGTCTTGGTCAAATAACAAAAGTATCAGAAGAATTATTACCATATACGATAGATGCAAAAATAGAATCACATTCTTTATCCAAACAAATTAATAAATACAGACGTGAAGCTGAAAATATCAGAAAAAAAGCTACAAGATTTCACAGAAACTTTAACTCTAAATTAGCTGCCGAACGTAAAGAACTTTGGAGAGAATTAAACGGAATTCGAGAAACAATTAAAAATTCCGAAAGGCAAATAGAAAAGGAAATCATTCGGATTCACAATCCATTACTTGCAACAAATGTTTCTTCTTCAAATTCAATTCTTTTTAAAGAAAAATTTGATGTATGCATCATTGATGAAGCCATCCAATCTTTGGAACCACTCGCTTGGATACCAATTTTAAAATCAAAACGCGTAATACTTGCAGGTGATGAGAATCAACTTCCTCCGACTGTGCTAAGTGGAAACCAAGAATTAATGAATACTTTGTTTACAAAGATGGTTTTAAATTTTAAGAACACAGAACGGATTGTTTTTCTTAACACACAGTATCGAATGGAAGAAGAGATTCTAAATTTTTCTAATCAAGAGTTTTATGAAAATCAAATTCGATCTGACGTAAGTATTCAAGAAAGAATAAAAATCTATGAACCTTTTTTCTATTCAAGCATAGTCTTTATAGATACTGCTGGAACTGGATACGAAGAATCTCAGTCAAATGATACTGAAAGTATAAAAAATGAAGGGGAAGCTATATTCTTAGTAAATTTATTACAAGAGATGCGAGAACAACTTAAACTAAACGATAGGGAAATAGGAATTATAGCTCCTTACAGAGAGCAAATTAAATTTCTAAAGGACCTTTTCAAAGACAATAAAGATGCCATTGAAATTAATACAGTTGATTCTTTCCAAGGAAGGGAGAAAGATCTTATTTTTCTTAGCATGACAAGATCAAATGATGATGGTGAGATTGGATTTCTAAAAGACTACAGAAGAATGAATGTCTCTCTTACACGTGCACGCAAACTATTGGTTGTTATTGGAGATAGTACTACATTACTTAATGATGCGTTCTATTCTAGATTTATTGATTACTGTCAGAAGAAAGGTGACTACAGATCTGCTTACGAATTTATAATTGAATAAGATTTGCTTCTTTATTTCGAGCAGACCAGTACATATTGTACAATGGAGAAAATAAATTCGATTTATTTCGAGATTTTAAATCTCTAATCCAAATTTTAAGAATTTCTTTATGGTGTTGAACAGCATAAAGAGAAAATTCTTGGAAATGCTTAGAGGAAGTTTTCACATTTTGGAATTCTTTATCTTTTCTTCTCCAATGACGCTCTGATTCTTGTTTTTCTTTTAGAACTAAATGTTTAGCGTATTCATAATCTTGTATTGCTAGTCGATGAAATTCTTCAAATTTCCACCAAAAAGATTCAATTGAATTTTTATCGCCTTGTTTATCTTCAGAAAGAATATCAGTCCCAAAATAAAATGGCTTATACAAAGAAAGACAGGGAGATGAAGATAAGGTAGACCAAGTTGTTATTTTAGAATTTTCTTTAATTTCCACAACTAACGAATTAGTAGTTTGGTATGGCGTCAATATTCCACTTGCATGAAGACAAATCGATCCCATATCTCCGTTGTGAGGAGCATAACTCGAGTTCTTATGAGATCTCAAGATATCCATAGCTTCCTTGACACCCAAGCCCTCTGTTTGGCAATAAATTTCACCTACAGTGTTAGAGCTATTTCTTCTTATCTTAGTTTGCAATAGTTTATTGCCGAGCTTATCGCTGAATGCCTTCTTGAAGGAGAATGAATTCCCAGATGAAACATAATTATTTTTAATTGCAAATTCTTTTAAACCCTTGCTAGAGTAATCGAATTTATCTTCTACAATATATCCATCGGAGATTGAAAAATATCCTTGGATCTTCAGAGCAACCCATTGATTCGCAAACGTTTCTATATAATAAGCTTTCTCTGAATCTGCTATCACGAAATTCGAAAAATGAAAATTCTCTAATTTGATACAGCCTGAATCTGAACTTTGTCCAAATTCTTCCAAATAATTCGTTATAAGTTCTAATGCTTGCTCAGATGTCTTACATCGCTCTAAAGCTAATCTAACAAGTTCTGCGCCTGTTATCCCATTTCCTTTATAGGTTTTAGCAGATTTGCAGACAGCTATTGTTTTGCCTATGGTTAAGCCAAATTCATTCACACCCATTTCGGCACCCCAAAGATGGGATGATTTAGAAAGCATAATTTCAAAAGTTGTTTTACTTTGAGGGATTTCGAGATAGGTAAGGGTTAAAAATTTCTCTTTATTCTTTTTTTTAGGGAATCTCACCATTACCTGTGGCTCGTTAGGTTCCCTATTCGTATTTTTTCCGAACACAAGTTTGGCGCGATTTTTCGTTAACTTCTGTGTTGCTAAGAAAATATCAGCCATAGGATATTAAAAAACCCGGTAGAACCGGGCTTTTTTAAAAAAATTATTCAGCAAGTAGAACCTTCAAAGGAATTCTATCCTTAGGAAGTTTTGCTAAACTTTTATACTCGTAGTCTTTTTCATAATGGGTTTTATCATTAGGGTCAAACCAATATTTATAATCAGTAACTTCTCTTCTAGAATATCTCCAGATAGATTTATTAGGATCTTGGTTTGCAACAAAGCATTTAGGACTCATATAACCCGAATTTGTAGCAGTCTGAACTTTTACAAAATTCTTAGGTGCCCATACATTATGGTTTCTATAATCAATTACCTTTACTACTGTCTTTACTGGAACTGATTCTAAAATCTTAGATTCAATATTTGGCTCTGAATAAAGGGGAACAGTTTCCTCTAAGGAAGCTTTATTCGTGGAAGGATCACATAATTTATGAAATGTAATCTCTGCATTTCCAGCACAACCAACCAATGCGAATGTGATAACTGCGATACTTAATACTTTCATTTTCATCTTATACCTACTTATTGATGGTGGTTCAAACACTGGTCAAGTCTTGGGTCACCGACTGGAATGAGTTTATTGGATTCTAACTTTTTGAAAACATAGAAGCCCATGAAACCTAAAGTTCCGATACTAGCTCCGAAACATAATATTAATCCCATTATATTGAAATTTTCGAAATTTGCAGGAAAGACCAACCAATAGATTTCAAATATTTGAGAAATCAGGATTACATAAGAAATTTTCACTAGAGTGCTAGAACTTCTTTTGTTGGGTCTATTCAAAAGCAAAAAGAACGGAATTAAAAATTTAAATACTGGAACAAGTAAAGTTACAGCCATCCATCCGCCAGTCATTCTTTGCTCATAGAAGAAAGTCTCTTCAGGAATATTTGCATAGAAGATCAGCATCAACTGTGAGAAGGCAACATATGCCCAGAATACAGTCATACCCAACATGAATTTTCCAATATCATGTAAGTGGTTCTCATTGAAAGTATCTCCGTAAAAACCTTTCTTCTTAATTACTGTAGTTAAGATTGCCCATACTGCCAAACAAGTTTGGAAAGCTGCAGCAAAACTATAAACTCCAAACATAGTAGAAAACCAGTGAGGAGTGAGTGACATCATTAAATCAAAAGAAATAAAGCAGAATGATAGTGCAAAAAATACAATCGCTCCACCCGATAGGTTCGCCATTGATTTAGTTCTAGCTGGATCTTTATCTTTGTCTTGCGCTGTAGATTTTGCATAAAATAAATAAGCAAAGATACTCCATGCAACTATAAAAAATATCATACGACCAATGAAAAATGGTTCATTTAGATAACCACTTTTGTGTTTGATCAATTTGTCAGTCGCAGCAACACCTTCATGAGTCCATTCAAACAAATCATGCATTCCTAAGATGACTCCAATCATTGGAATCAAAAGGAAGGGCATAAAAGTAGCCATAGTCTCGAACAATCTTCGAACGGTTACCGACCAGAATGCACCAGTGATATGTTGGATGGCAGTAAAAAATAAAGATACTGCTGAAAGTCCAATGATCAGGAATGTTGCAACTAATAAGACCGAATAGCCCATGTTAGAATGGTGGGCATGTCCTGTTGCATCTAAATGCCTAGTGTTCTCATGACCAAATCCTAGAAAGGCAGCCACAAGACTGAAAATACCAACGAGGATCATCACTAAGAAAGTGGTCTTAAGACCACCGTCCATTTTGAATTGAATCGCCTTTTCTTCTACTTTAACTTCCATCTTATTTCCTATTTATTAGTTCGAGAATCGTAATCTTGCAGCTTTCTTACATATGCAATAAGCTTCCATCTGTCTTCTGGTTCAATTTGGTAAGCGTAAGAACCCATAACGCCTCTACCCATAGTTATGATATGATACAATTGACCATCTGTCCATGTTTTGATTTTGCTAGAAACTACAGAAGGTGGAGCAGTTGCAAATCTAGGATAAGGCCCTACAACGCTACCATTTCCCAAACCTTGGACACCATGACAAGGTGAGCAATATGTTTGGTATTTTTGTTCCCCAGTTCTATAATCCTCTAAGCTTGGCTTTCCATTAGGATTCACTAAACCTTTGGTAGCTCCTTCTAAAGCATCAGGAGTCTGAACAGAGATATAAGGATAGGGCTTGTAACCAACAGGAATCGCACCGTAAGGTGGAATTCTAGATGCAGATTTGTTCTTAGAAAAATAATCTTCTTCTTGAGCTTCCCTTGCATGTGAATCATACATTTGATTGAAGTATTCTAAGGGCGGAGTCTTGCTTGTGCAATTGCTGAAAGTAACTGCAAGTAGGCAAGCAACCAAGATTCCATTTTTATTCAAAAGAAATTGCGACATTCTTAATTCTCCTTAACCACTTCCACTTGGGTTGCACCCAAGCTTTTAACAAAACTCACAACCTCATCTTGTTTGAATCCATGTGCCGAAGCTGGGATCCAAAGACCAAATTTGTGTGAGGTTAGATCGGGATGAAGAACCTTACGGTTCAATCGAGGGATTCCTGCAAGATAACAGAAAGCTGCAAAAGTATAGATTCCTGCACAGAATACCGTCATCTCAAAGGTAATTGGAATATAAGCGAACCATGCATTCAATGCTTTCCCGCCAATATTCAAAGGCCAGTCATGGGCATGTGTAAGGTATTGAAAACCAAATCCCATAAGACAACCAACTATACCCATGAAAAAAGTAATCCAAGGAAGACCCGATCTAGCGGTTCCCATTACTTCATCAATTCCATGGATGGGATAAGGAAGAAGACAATCAAAACCATCATAGTTTTTATCTTTAGTCTTCTTGGCCGCATCCATAATGGAAGATTCATTATCGAATACCCCTAGAACTCCAGAGGTCATTTCTTCATATTTGTGAAATTGTTCTTTCTTAAACCAATACATCTTAGTGGTGACCTCCAGGTTGAGCAGGCATTACAGTTTTAACTTCAGCTACTGCGATTACTGGCATGATTCTACACCAGAGTAAGAACAGAGTGAAAAAGATTCCAAACGTTCCAACTAGCATTGCATAGTCAAAAATTGTCGGACTATACATATCCCAGCTTGAAGGTAGGAAGTCTCTATGAAGAGTCATCATGATTACAAATCGTTCAAACCACATTCCTATGTTCACAAAAATGGAGAGAACGAACATCACAGGAATGCTTGTTCTCATTTTCTTGAACCAGAAGAATTGTGGTGAAATTACATTACAAGAAACCATGATCCAATATGCCCACCAGTAAGGTCCCATCATTCTATTGATGAAAGCAAAACCTTCGTATTCATTTCCAGAATACCAAGCGATGAAAAATTCAGTAGCATAAGCAAGACCAACAATCATCCCTGTTACAAGGATAATTTTGTTCATGTTCTCTAAGTGTTTGATGGTGATGTAATTCTTCAAATTGAACACTTCACGAGCGATAACCATAAGAGTTACCACCATGGCAAAACCAGAGAAGATCGCACCAGCAACGAAGTATGGAGGGAAAATGGTAGTATGCCATCCAGGTAATATCGAAACAGCGAAGTCGAAGGATACGATAGTGTGAACGGAAAGAACAAGAGGAGTAGAAAGTGCCGCAAGAATCATCGCAGTGATCTCCATATGAGACCAAGCTTTTGCAGAACCGACCCATCCAAAGGATAGAACATCATATATCTGCCTTCTAATTGGATTGGTTGCTCTATCGCGCAGTGCAGCTAAGTCAGGAATCAATCCTAAATACCAGAACACTAGAGAGATAGAAAGATAAGTTGAGACAGCAAATGTATCCCAAATCAAAGGAGATCGGAAGTTCACCCAAAGTGGACCTCTCTCGTTAGGATAAGGAAATAGCCAAAAGCCTAACCAAGGACGACCAACGTGGAGAATTAAGTTCGATGCAGCTACAATTACCGCAAAGATCGTCATCGCTTCTGCAGCACGGTTGATCCCTGTTCGCCACTGTTGACGGAAAAGATACAAAACCGCAGAAATCAAAGTTCCTGCGTGCCCTATCCCAATCCAAAATACGAAGTTAACTACGAAAAATCCCCAAGATACTGGATTGTTAATCCCAAGTATATAAAGGCCTTCATAAAAAAGATAACCAATTACACAAATATCAATTACAGTAATGGTTGCTGCAATGACAAATGCCTTCCACCATAAACTGGTAGGAAAGGCCTCTGTGGGTTGAAGGATATCATCGGTTACATCTTTGGTGGACTTTCCGCCTGTAACCAGGTCGGGGAGATCCAACTTATCTCTGACTGCTTGTGTCAATGCCATATTCTCGTTTCTCCCTAGTTATATGGTGCTTCGGATTCTGGAGAGGTAGCTCACAGAAGGGCCGACGTTCAGATATTCCAATATCTTATAGGATCTTGGATCTTTTATGAGTTTGGAAACCTTTGATTCAGGGTTATTAATATCCCCGAATACAATCGCATCACTTGGGCAAGTCTCTTGGCAGGCGGATTTAACTTCACCATCAACAAGCTTTCTACCTTCGTTCTTCGCTTTGATTTTTTTCTCAGCAACTCGAGATGCACAGAAGTTACATTTTTCCATAACTCCTCTAGCACGAACTGTAATCTCAGGATTCAATCCAAGATTTCTTGGAGCTTTTGCTTTCTCCGTTCCAGTCCAATGCTCCATCCAATTGAATCTTCTTACTTTGTAAGGACAGTTGTTCGAACAGTATCTTGTTCCCACACAACGGTTGTAAACCATGTCATTGGTTCCTTCCGAACCGTGAACTGTAGCAGCAACTGGACAAACAGTCTCACAGGGAGCGTTTTCACAATGCTGGCACATCACTGGTTGGTGAGCGATTTCTAAAGATTCAGGTTTATTTGGATCACCGATAAAATAGCGATCGATTCTCATCCAATGCATTTCACGGCCGACACGAACTTCGTCCCTACCTACTGCAGGAACATTATTCTCTATGCTACATGCTGTAACACAGGCTCCACAACCAGTGCACTGAGTTAAATCAACTGCCATTCCCCAACGGTAACCTGTATACTCGAAGCCTGGGTTTACACCAGCTGATCGAACGAGTTTACCATCTTTTAGGATTTTTGGAATTTCTGGTTCAGGGATTCCTGATTTTGGATTTTCTTTGAACTCTTGGATTTTTGCGGAAAGGATAAGAGGTCTCTCATCCCATTTCGTTCCAGCAATAAATTCAGGGCTCATCATATTATGAGTTTGCGTAGTTGCAAGTTTGTATTTTTTACCTAATTTTTCAACTTTTGCAGAAAAACCAGAAGTTACCAAACCATTCTCACCTAACTGTAGCATGTGAACTACAGATTTACCCACACCGTTTCCTATGGTTCCCGCAGCTGTTCTTCCATAACCAAGTGCAATCGCGAGTGCATCTTTATGAAGACCTGGTTGCACATAAGTTGAAAGTTCTACGGACTTACCATTAGCTGTTACTTTTACCATATCATTGGTAGCAAGACCAAGTTCCGTTGCTGCCATAGGGCTGATTGCTAAGTAGTTGTCCCATGTAACTTTAGAAATTGGATCAGGAAGTTCTTGTAAGAGTGAGCTATTTGCCTGCTCTCCATCTTTCATAGCCAAAGAGTGGTAGAATGCAAGAGTCAATCCTGAAGTAGAAGCTTCAAGTGGACGAATTGTTCCACGGAATGATCTTGCACCACGATCAGCGGATAGTGAAGAAATAGATCCAGATGTAAAAAAACCAGCTCTCAGAACATCATCCCAATTGCCTCTTCCTTTCCACTTAGTCTGGATGTATTCATAAAAATTACTAGATCCAGCTAATGTTCCACCAGCCCAAGATATCAATGCGTCCTCTAAGGACTTTGATTGGAAAATCGGTCGAACTGTTGGTTGCTGAACGGCATACAAACCTGTAATAGGTGAAGAATCGGACCAAGACTCTAAGAAGTGAGACTTAGGTGCCACATAGTTCACATATGGAGCGGTCTCATCTACTTTAAAAGCAAATGAAACAACTAAAGCTGCTTTACGTAGACTTGCTTCCCACTCTTCGCTGTTAGGTAAGTTGTAAAATAAATTTATATCATTTAGGATTAAAACTCCTACTTGGCCTGCATCCAATTCTTTTTTCAGAGATTGGAGATTTGCAAAGTAATTGGTTCTACCCTCTTTACGAACTGCTGATGAATTAATAGTCTTACCATCGTTACCTAGCATGGAGTTAATCATGTTAACAGCAACTTGAAGATCAACCGCATCCTTAGTTCCAGCCTGTGCTCCACCAGCAACAACTAGAGATGCACCTTTAGCGCCGCTCAATGCTTTTGCAGCCGCACGAACGAGTTCAGGAGTAAGTCCCATTTCTTTGGAAGCGGCCTCAACATTAATTCCACCAACTCCAGTTGCGCCCGAAAGACCGAGATCAGAAAGAGCCTTAGCGATAGTTAGAGCAAATTTTCTTTGGTCACCTGGTTTGATTGGCAATCTGGCATCAGCGTTAGATCCAGTTGTAGTTGGATTCACTTCTGCAGCGATGAAAGTATTTACATCACCTTTTGTGCCAACTAATGCTCTTCTTTTAGAGAAGTCTTTTTGGAATTCTACAGGAGAAATCCAAGTTCCTAAGAAGTCAGCATCGATTGAAAGGATTACTTTTGCTTTGTCAAAATGGTAGTTAGGAACGATTGCTTTTCCATAAGACAATTCTTGTCCTAAGGAAATGGCATCCTCTAAGAAACTCATTTCAGTTTCGTAAACTTTTCCACCACCAACAGAGGAAAGGAAATCGCCTAAAAGTGCAGATGAAGAAGGAGAAGAAATTGGCTTAGATAGAATCCTTGTCTTACCTTTGTTCTCAGCGAGGGCAGCCTTGATTTCCTTTTCCATAGCGATCCAATCACTTGGTCTTGCTTTGCCACCTTTGATTTTAACTGGCTCTTGGACTCTATCTGGATCATAAAGATCGAATATAGAAGCTTGACCCGAAGAACAAAGTGCACCTTGAGAAACTGGGTGGCTAGGATTGCCCTCCAATTTCAATGGACGGCCATCTCTTGCTTTAACAAGAGTTCCGCAACCAGCAGAACAAGCACCACAGACTGAAGCGTAATAATAAGAATGTCCGTGCTTTACGAAGTCGTATTGAGCATTCTCGCCGTTAGGTTTATTAAGATTAACATAAGGAACAATCTTCTCAACTGGCTTTCGAACACAGTTCAAAGAAGCCATTGCTACAGATGCTCCCATAAATTTTAAAAAGGTCTTTCTATCAAAATTTCCTGATTTGATTTTCGCAATAACAGGATCAGGAGATGTAAAAAATTCTTGTTTTTGTAATTCTCTCTCTTCTTGGGTTCCCTTCAATTCGTAGGATTGCCAGTGAGATTTTTTCTCTTTCTGAAAAGTCGATTCTTTCATTCTATGAAACTCCTATTGGATTAACGATGGCAAGTAGAACAATCGTTTGGTGCGTTATTTTCTCTATGGCAGTCGACACAAAAACCCATATTAAGGGATTTAACTTGTCCGACTTTCTCTGCTTCAGCAATATTACCATGACACTGAGAACAATCAACTCCCCTCTGAATATGCCTTGAGTGATTGAAGTAGGCAAAATCAGGAAGATCATGAACCTTAACCCATGAAACTGGTTTATTCTCGTTGTATTGATTTACTAACCATTTAACGTGTTCTTGTTGAGATGCGACGCCACCTAACCCATGACAGTTCATACATGTCGATAGAGGAGGAACTGTTGCATGAGCAGAATTGTCAACTCCCGTATGACAGTACCTACAATCTATACCATTGTCACCAGCGTGAATCTTATGGTTAAAAGGAATCGGTTGGTCTGGTGAGTAGCCTACGTACCGCGACGGGGAAAAAATGAGGTATGCTACCGCAATTATCCCTATAAGCGGTACAGATAATTTAATGATTTTTTGATTCATCTGATGAAAGTCCTGTCCCAATTTCTCATTCTAGTGACATGGAATGAGTGAATGGGTAAAAAAGCAAGTATGTATGAAAAATTGTTCACAAAAACTATTTCATGAGAACCATTCTCAATTAAAACGAGTCGAAGCTTTTTTTTTCTTTTAAATATCAATGAAAATAAATTGAAATCTCTTGATTTCGGTATTCTATTAGTGAGCTTGGCAATAGTATGCATGCAATTATAGGTTCAGGGATCAGTGGATCTATGATTCTTTCTCTAGGTAAAAATGCTTTTGGTTTTGATAAGGCGAAATTTCCAGGTGGCAGAACTTCAACTAAACCATTTGAATCAGACTATATTTGTGATATTGGAGCAACCTTCTTTAAAGAATCTTGTAAATATAGAAAAGATAATTTGCAATATACATTTTCTTGTTTAGATTTTCTTGTAGATAAAGGAATTGAATGCATACAGTACCAATATACAAATTATAAGTCTACATATTTCTCTAAGAATGGCCTGCAAAGAATCTCCGAAAAATTAATAGAAGGAAAAGAAGTTCAATTTTCAAAAGAATTGGTAAGTTTTGATGTAAGAGAAGATAAAAAGTTCATTCTTTATTTTCTAGATGGAACAAACTTCATTGCAGATCACCTAACTATTACAGCTCCTCTGCCCCAAGCCTTATCTTTTTTTCCTAGTTCTAAGCACAAAGAAGAATGGGAATCTTTCCTCCAGCCATATTTTTCGTATAGGATGACTTTGGTTGCAGCAGCTTATTGGAAATCACCTTCTGATAGCTTCATGTCTGCTATGAAAAAAATCCCTAGGAAAACTTTTCTCTATCCAAACCAACAAACCGAGTATATTTCTATTGAATCGTTAAAATCGGGTGGAGATGGATTTGTATTCATGGTTCAATATTCGAGTGAATTTTCAGATAAATACTTTGATGAATGGAGAAAAGAGGATAGATCACCTACTGATTTTTGCAAGAATGCTTTCGCTGAGAGTTTTGATAATTTTTTAGTAGAAAATAACCTTAAAGATTTCTGGAGTGAAACAGAAACTCTTCAGCCAAATAATTGGCGGATTCATAAATGGAGGTATGCGCAAGCAGAAAATCCTATGCTAAGTAAATACGATGATTTAGATTTTGATTCAGAAGTAATGAATAAATATAGCGATTTAGTCCAAAGAACAAATATTCGTCTAACTGGTGATTGGTTATTTGGGCCTCGAATAGAGAGAATAATAGCAGGAGAAAGTCTATGGAAGGATCCGCGCCCATTCCTAAATGGGGAACCTTAGAATCGATTATAGGTTTTAAAAATGTAATTAATATATATCCACCCTATATCGGTGCTGGAATTCAGGTAGAATCCATAGATGATAGCTTTCAAAAAATAACAGTAAAAATGGATCTTAACTTCTGGAACGAGAACTATGTGGGCGTTCATTTCGGTGGCTCACTCTATGCCATGTGTGATCCATTTTATATGTTCATCTTAATGAAAAATTTAGGAGATGGATATCTCGTCTGGGATAAGGCTGCAAAAATAGATTTCGTAAAACCAGGCAAAGGCATAGTGCGAGCAACGTTTGAAATTTCAACTGAAGAATTAAAATTAACCAAAGAAATAGTTGCTAAGAAAAGAAAAACGGATAGAATCTATCACACTGAAGTCTTAGCTGAAGATGGAAGTGTAGTTGCAAAGGTAGAAAAGACCTTATACGTCAGAAGAGTGAAACTAACCATATAAACATTGTTATATTGTAAATTTAGTAAACTATGTAGTTAATTTACAAAAGTGCAATAACTTATTGAACCACAGCACAATTCCAATGGTTTTGCCTGAAATACTCCTGATTAATACTAAGCTAAGATTTAGTGATATTTGAACTTCCCCCAAGAAACTGGAGACTCATTAAGCAATTAATTTTGCATAATTCATAGGACTGTTAAATCCTAATGT
>JAACWH010000039.1 GCA_009991425.1 Leptospira sp. | reverse complement strand
AGGAAGCGACTATTCTCATATTGAAATAGAAAACCTTTGTTCTTCACTAAAATTGTATCGTAAAAAACTTTCTTTAGATATTAAAATTGATTTTAAAAATCCCAGACTGAATTTGAGATTTAAAAACCAAAATTTAGAAATTGGATCTTGGGATGTTGGGGATATAAGTCTTGATTCGGCTTCTCGCTTTTCTTCATTAAAAAAACTCTTAATTCCAAATAAGGGCAGTTATGAGAAAATAAATTCTTTATTCTTTATTCCCGGTGGTAGATATAAATTAGATCCAAATACCTTGGATCTAATTCCAATAAATAGTCGGTGGCTAACTTGAATTAGCTTTGTCTTCCAGGCTTCCATTTTTTAGCTGAATCATCCATTACAATGAAGCGAGAATTTTTACCTAATATTACTTCATTTAATTTCTTATCCTGAAGAGCTCGGTAAACAGATGTTCTGCTAGTATTTTTTTTCTCTGCGAAATATTTTATTTCTAGAATGTTTTTACTTATTTCTTTAATTGATTTAGTGATTTGTTCTGTGCTCATTGATACCTTTAAATTTTTAGAATAGTTCTATTTTTTTACTTTCTTTTTGTTTGACTTTAGTTGTAAAGAAAATTGGAAACTTTTTTCTTTTTTTTGAAAATTTCTTAACAAATATTTGTTATATAATGTTTCAAAATTACCAGGTGTTAGCATAGGCTCTATCGCAATACTTTTTCGATTGTCTGGTGTATAAATTTGGCAGAATGAAAAATTATCGAACAAATTGTTCGGAAAAGATTCAATCCAAAGAGCAAACTTATGTTCAGGATGGTACAAAGAAATTTGTAATCCCTCCGAGAAGTAGTATAAATGATCCAAATGAATACCATTTAACGGAATAACTTTTAGAGACGGTATTGGAAGGGAAGTTATATCATCTAAATATTCTCGAATCGGAAAGCAATTTCGATCTAATGGAACAGAATGAACTGCGCCATGTAACTCAATTATCCAATCATCTACATTACCAAATGGCAATTGAAAGTACGGATGGTATCCTAAAGAATAAATCCAAGCTTCCGGTTCTAGATATTTTATCCTAATATTAGTTGTAAGAGATGATTTACCTAAGTCAAAACTTTGCTCTATTCGACATTTTCGATTCTGAATTGGATCTAAATAATCAAGATAAAATTGATTCTCCTGTTTCGTTTGATTCCATTGATTTCCAAAAATTCTTCCGTGCAATGGGAAACCATTTCCATCCAATGCAAGGTCAGAGTCCAAAGATGAAGAAAGATTTTGCAATTCTTTTTGTTTTATAAAACTATTTGGCCACATGCGATTTACCCAAGGAAACATACAAAAATTTCCCGAAGAGAAAAAGCCTTTCTCTTCCTCGTATCCATTTATTAGCGAAATAGATTCTTCATTTTCCAATTCCGTAGGGATTTGTAATAATAGTTCGGTCCATTGGCAGCCTTTATCAGGCAGAAAGGAGAATAAGGATCTCTCTGTAAGTAAATAGCTTGGTTTAGCCATCACTGATTGGACGTATTTGAGCGGAGTTTTTCAATTTGATTGCAAAAAAGATTGAAGCCAATCAATCACCCTTTAAAACGGAATTATGACATCAATCCGTAAAATCTCCTTTTCCCTTGCGCTATTGCTTGCACTCAATTTGAACAATTGTATTTCATTTTTCTCTGTTCTTCCTATCGGAAAAACAGGATTTCCAAATCTGGAAGAAGTAGTGATCCAAGGTAAAGATGATGATAAAATCGCAATGATATCCATAAACGGAGTCATATCGGATGAGACAAGAGAAAGCTTTTTTGGAATAAAATCTGAATCTCCTATTTCAGTAATCAAAGAAAATCTAAAACGTGCCCAAGAAGACAAAGATGTAAAAGCAGTTATCCTAAAAATAAATTCGCCTGGTGGCACAGTAACTGCCTCTGATATAATTTATCACGAAATAATGGAATTCAAACGTAAATCAAACAAGCCAGTGATGACAATGTTTGTCGATGTTGGAGCAAGTGGAGCTTATTACATTGCAATGGCAACTGATATAGTAACTGCTCATCCAACTAGCGTTACAGGTTCTATTGGAGTAGTTCTACAAGGAATCAACGTAAAGGAAGGACTAGACAAAATTGGTGTAAAAGATCAGTCAATTACATCTGGGAACAACAAGGCTATTGGCTCTCCACTCCAAGAACTTAGTCCCGAACAAAGAAGCATACTACAAGGAATTGTGAACAGTATGTACGAGCGTTTCTTTGATGTTGTGAAAAAGGGTAGACCCAAAATGACTGAGTCGCAATTGAAACCACTTTGTGATGGTAGAATTTTTACAGGAGTACAAGCAAAGAAATTAGGATTGGTTGATCATATTGGTTATTTTGAAGATTTAGTTCCACAGCTAATGCGTCATGGCAACTATATAAAAAGATCTAATAACGACCAACCAAGAATCATTACATATACTAGAGGATCTGGTAAGGTTGAAAATATCTACCAAGCCAATCTTGATCAGAATAAAGAAAATCTTTTAGAGAAAATAATAACTCCTAGTTCTACTGCTAAATTCTTCTACCTTTGGAGCTTGTAATTGCTATTTAATTCTCTACCCTATTTCTTTTTGTTTGCTTTCACATACCTAATTTATTGGAATGTGAATCAAACAGGCAAGAAATTAACTATTGTTATCGCTTCTATTTTGTTTTATGCTTATTTCAGTGTTCCTTTTCTCTTTCATTTTATTGCTGTGGTTGCAGGAAACTATTGGTATTCATCTTATCTTTGGAATAAAAAGGAGAAAAAAGAAGATACAAACAATTCAATTAAGTACATCATAATCTTGAACCTAATCAATTTAGGAATATTTAAATATTTTTACTTTTTCACTGATTCCATTTATTTTCTAACTAGAAGCCAATCTGTTAAAACATTCTCAAGTGAATGGGACATTCTTCTACCCTTAGCTATAAGTTTCTATACTTTTCAATTGATCGCTCTCCAAATTGATATCCATCGAGGACAGGCTAAAGAGCGGATCACATTTTATGATTATTTTCTTTTTATATTCTTCTTTCCTCAATTGATTGCAGGGCCAATTATGAGAACGGATAATTTTCTCCCTCAGATGAATAATCCAACGATCGATCCAGATCGTATGAAAAAGGGATTATTCCTGATCATAGGAGGATTGTTTAAGAAAGTTGTAATTGCTGAAAATATTGCGATTATCATTTCACCTTTGTATTTGTCACCATCTCAATATGATCCCTATTCTTTATGGATCACCTTGTTTGGTTTTGCCTGTCAGGTTTACTGTGATTTTAGTGGATATACAGACATAGCAAGGGGTTCAGCTAACTTACTTGGTTACGAAATTCCAGAAAATTTCTACGGCCCACTGCTTGCAAGCTCAATGAGGGATCTATTTACAAGATGGCATGTGACTTTATCGACTTGGCTTAGAGATTATATTTATATCCCATTAGGTGGTGGAAAAGCAAGTTTTGCTAGATCCAATTGGAATTTAGTTATAACAAATACCTTAGGTGGACTTTGGCATGGTGCTAATATAAATTTTGTCCTTTGGGGAGCTTTCTTAGGAAGCTTCATTGCAATCGAACGCTGGTTGCAAAAGCTCATAGGAAAGGAATCCTTCCTTGATAATAAATTTCTTACTCCATTGAAAATCATACTTACATTCGTGATTTTTTCTGTTTCTGGGATTTTCTTTAGATGTGGCGCTAATGGTACTGAGTCTGTATCTGCTGCTATAGATTATTTCTCAGGTCTAGCAAGGTTCCCAGTTCAAGGAATTACTTTAGATAGAATAGATGAGATCTTAAGCTTCCTAGCGTTGACTATGATCTTCAATGTATTTCAAAAACACCCCTACTTTTACCAAAAATTAAAAAAATTCCAAGATATTCTTTTACCAATTTTTGGCGTAGTGATACTTTTATTATTAGGGATTTTTGGAGAAAATGGGAAGGATTTCATTTATTTCCAGTTTTGATTACTTAGAAAATATTTTTCCGAATAACTTATTTCAATATATAATTTGTTTGGGAATCACAAAAATAGGCGGCAAACCATGAAATTTCTTTCCATACTCGCAATAGGATTCTTTTTTATTAGTACTACAGTTAATTTAATTGCTAAAGACTCTGTTCAAATTATTTCTAATCCAGAAATCGTAATTAACAATGACAGTGTTATTTTGAAACCAGGCAGAAAAGTAAAATCTGCAGTCTATAAAAATTACAACTACTCTCTTTTAGAATTTCAATCTGTATATGGGAAATCTCCAGAGGAAATATCAAAGTATTCCTGCGATGTAGTCTCAGAAAAGACAAGAATTGAAAAGTCCAACAAGAAAAAAGAATCATCTCCCATTGCTGGTTTTAAATTCATAGATTATGAATGTCGTATTCCGAAGAAAGAAATTTTGTCCTACCATATTTCTGTTTTTGAATCTTCTCCCGAATATAATAAAAACAAACTCAGTTTTTTACTTACTAAAATAGGTTGGGTTGCTTTTCAAAAGGACAAAGGAATTCTTCACGAAGTTTTTAATTTTGATAATGGACCTGATCCAATCTCAGAGGGTTATTATCGAATGATTCAAGATGATAAGATGGGTTTCGCTAACGAAAAAGGCGAAGTAGTTATAAAACCAATTTATGATTGGGTTGAATCATTCCAAGATTCTGAAGCTAAAGTCTGCATTGGCTGTAAAAAAACCTATATAGGGGAACATTATAAAATGGAAGGCGGGAAATGGAATACAATCTCCCGACCTAAATCCAATTAGCCATTAACAACCATTACTAGGCAAGCGTTTCGATATTCAAGAATTCCTTCATCTGCAAGCTTTGCTTCTTTTTCATGATTCAATTTTTGGTATAAATTCTTAGCTTGCTCTGCATGCTCTTTGGCATCGCAGGATGCACCAAAATTATGTTCAGTCATTGAGGTTAGCAATAAAATATTTGCATAACTCTTAGTTGAATTTAAATTCAATTTTTCTCTCAGTCTAAGACCCTGCCTAAAATGCTTTATCGCATTATAGTAATCTCTATCAAGATCTTCTTCTGATGCAATTTTAATCAAACGGTTGGAAATCTCCACTAAAACTGAATTATCAAATCTTTCTACTAATGCATTTACCTCATCTTCTACTTCATCAAATTCTTCATTAGCGAAAAGACTAGCTCCTGCTTGGGATGTTGACAGTAAAAAAACTAAAAGTAATGAAATGGAAAATAACTTAGAATGGAATGATTTCATCTGCGACCTCTTGCCTTATTAATTGCAAGAACTATGCCAGATACAGATTGCCTTTAATTATTACAATATGCCTCTTGCAAGGCAAGAGATTCAGATTAATAAGAAAGAAATAAAATATAGAAATACAATTTGATACGAATATCCATCAAATTGTATAGAAAGTAAGCAAAACGATATTGGTTTGTCTAAGAAATTGTATATTACTCTTTTCCAATTTCCTCATCTGTGAATTCATATTCATTCTTTAAGAAGTCCATTATATCCATAGATCTGTAATGGTCTCTATCACCATCGCATTGGCGGTTTCCAGGAACTGCTAAAGTTCTTCCACCTACTGTGATTGGTTTCAAGTAAAGATTGCTTCCTCCAGGACAATTTTCGTTAGGGGCAAGCCCATTAAAGCCACAGACTCCACCTTTAACTACGTCTTCTGGAAATGGATCAGGATTATCCTTAAAAGATGGATACGATTTTCCTTCATAAAAACGACGATAGACTCGACCCCAAATAGGTGCCGAAAGAGCTGCTGCTGTTTGCCCCTTGCCTAGAGATAATGAACTTTTATCAAATCCCATGTAGACAACAGAGGTGAGTTGGGGGTCAAAACCACAATACCATGCATTGGTATAAGAAGATGTTGATCCTGTCTTACCTCCAGATTCCCCTTTGTAGTTAGAACCAAATTGATTTCCTCTAAGGGCGGCTGTCGGAGTTCCTCCGTTTGCAACACCAATTAACATCTGCTTAATGATATAAGCTGTGCCTTCTGGAATAATTTGGATACTACCATCCTCAGTTTGCCTTGCGAGTTCTTGGCGAATTTCTAGCTCCTTATTCAAAAGGATATTTCCACTTTGATCAACCACATAACGAACAGTAAACGGGATTACATTTTTCCCGCGATTGGCAAGAATCGAATAACCAGTTGCCATTTCAAAAGGAGTAAGCTCAGCAACTCCCAAAGCAAGTGCAGGACCTGTGGGGAATCTTTGCTTGGGAACTTTTGTCACCTTACTTGCAAAATCAATAACCGCGTCCACTCCTGCTCTAAGCAAGACCTGAACAGAGACAATATTTAATGATAAACTCAATGCTCTGTTTAATGGAACCATCCCTCTAAAATCTCCCGATATATCTTGGGGAGACCAGCCTTCACCTTCTTCAGTAATTGTAGTTAAAGGAGCGTCCATCATGCCAGTACCAGAACCAACCGCACGTTCATTAATTCCAGCTGCATAGACAAAAGGTTTGAAAGAGGAACCTGTTTGACGTCTTGCTTGCATAGCACGATTGAATTGGTTCTTAGGAGTAAACTTTGATCCACCAACCATAGTTGTTATATAACCCGTTCTATGGTCGATAGTAATAAAAGCCCCTTCCACATGTAAATTTCTCGAAAATACAGCAGATAATTTTTTAAATTCTTTAATAGAAGAATGTAAATTTTCATCAGGCGTAAGAATGCTTAGTAATTCTAGGGAATCAGAAAGACTACCTTCTAAGGATTGTCTAAATAGCTGTTTATCATCTAAACTTGTAATGTAAGGAACACCTACTGGAAAAATTGTTCCGAATAAATTATACAGTCCAACGAGAGACTTGTCAGCTCCTCCCACATAACGGTTGCTAATTCCAAACGAGATTTTATCCTGTTCTTTTAGAGCAAGTCTTAACTCTTCTTCTGCAATTTCTTGCTTACGAATATCAACTGTAGTATAAACTTTAAGCCCACCTGAATAAACCAATTCATCACCCAATTCTTTTTCTAAATTGTAACGAACCCATTCTGTAAAATAAGGAGCTCGGTTTAAACGAGTGCCACGAGTAGATCTAGAGGGGGATTGAGTTATTACAACCGGCCAGTATCTTCTCCAGAAATCTTCATGAAGAATATTTACACTGTCTTCAGATATATAGCCGTATTTTGCCATAAGACGTAGAACATCTTTGTGTGCCGAGCGAGCTATATCTGGATTTTTAAAAGGAGAGTATTTGACAGGAGCCTTAGGAAGCCTAGCAAGTAGGGCCGCTTCAGCTATATCTAGATCGCGCACATCCTTTTGAAAGTAAACTGAGGCAGCACTCGAAAGTCCCGTTGTTCCATGACCTAAATAAATTAAATTAAAATAAACCTCTAAAATTTCATCTTTGGCGTATTCCTGTTCGATTTGCAAGGTAAGCAATGCTTCAATAAATTTTCGAGCAAATGTTTTTTTACGATCTTGTAATATCGTTTTAGCTAACTGTTGAGTTAGAGTAGATCCACCCTGAACAATTCGCAAGTTGATAAGATTCACAACACTTGCTCTAACTATTGCTTTGAAATCTATCCCAAAATGGTTATAGAAATTATCATCTTCAACGGAAAGGAAAGCATTTATAACATGAGGCGGGATTTCTTCAAATTTTAAGAGTTCTTGTTTATGCCTATATAGTTCTGCATACATGACACCATTGATATCGTAAAGTTTAGTTGGAGTTGTAGGTTGGTAAGTAGCAAGCTTCGTGAGCTCCTTTCCTTCCGAGACCTCTGCAATGATATACCCGAAGAAAAGACCACCTAATACTGCTATGGTGAAAAATATTCCTAAAGTTATTGAGAGCTTCTTGCTATCGTTCATATAGTCCTAATACAATTAAATTTTAAAACTCATTCCTTCTCTTGCAAGATGGATTTTTACTTTACTGGTTTTTAAATGGCTTTTGTGTTCTATTGCATCTTCCCATATTCCAAAAACTTTTTTATCATCATAAGCTGGTTCATGATGAGTTAAAGCCAGGTTCTTAACCTTCCATTGGGTAGCAATATTAACTGCCATAGTATAAGCAGTATGACCCCAATCAAATTTTGCAAATGATTCATCTAATGTATATTGAGAGTCCAAGACTAAGAGTTCAACCTTTTCAAAAAAGGAAGAGATACCACGAATATATTCTAGATCTTCCCCTGTGAATTCTGCATCCGTAGCAAATATAAATCGTTTTCCATTTTCTATAAATTTGTATGCATAGGAATTACCTGGGTGCTTTAAAGGATGGACTTCCACTTTTATTTTGCCATCTTCTAATTCCAAAACATCCCCTGGTTGGAAAAGATGGAATTCTTTCTTAGAAGAAGTAGAATGGAATACTATAGGAAAGTATTCTTTCTCCATCTGTTTAATCAATCTATCTTCTAGATCAGGATATGGTGAATGAAATCGAATTGTTACATTGGGGAAATAGAGCGGCTTGAAAAAAGGGATAGCTTGGATATGATCCCAATGCGTGTGAGTGATGAATACATCTAGAATGTAATTTTCTTTTGATGCTAAAATCTTAGGAACTAGTTCATCTCCCAGAGACCTTGCACCAGTCCCAAAATCAATTACATAGGTATTTCCTGATTCAGAAACCACGGAGACACAGGTAGTGTCTCCACCAGCCGTATAACGTAAATGTGGCGGTAATGTCTGCCAGAAAGATTTCAAATCCCCTGTGTTTCGAAAGCTAGAATGGGAAAATAGGTGTAAGATTTCTAAGGTCTTTTCCTTATATTCTTTATTTTTTAGAGGAGCCGGAATAGAACCCCTTACACCATGTAGAGTGACTTTCACTAACTACAAGGTAAATCCAAAAGGTTCTAAAGTCACTCAGAAAATGGATTTGCAGAAACCAGAAATACTTCAAATCCTGGTATTATGGCTTCTAATTATGGTTACCAGACTCGATTTGGACCTGAAATCACTCCTATTGTTCGAAATCTCATTATCATTAATTCTGTAATCTTTCTTTTACAATTACTTTTAACATTCCTTTTCAATCAGCCTATTTTAGAGGGAATTTTTGCGCTCAATCCCGCAAAAGTCTCTGATTTTTGGATATGGCAATTGGTTACTTATAGCTTTTTGCATGCCGATTTTTTCCACATTCTTTTCAATATGCTTTCTCTATGGATGTTTGGTTCTGATCTTGAAAATAATTGGGGATCTGATATTTTTCTGAATGCCTATCTTTTTGCTGCAACAATGGGCGGAGTTCTTACTTATTTAGTGAGCTTTTGGTGGTCCCAGGGTATCGTTTTAGGGGCATCAGGTGGGGTTATCGGTCTATTAGTTGCTTTTGGATTGATTTGGCCGAATCGAGAGACTCTTTTCATGGGAATTTTTCCAGTGAAGGCTAAGTTTTTAGTTATAATAATCATGCTTATGCTAGCCTTCTCTGGTGGCGGACGCATTGCCCACCTAGCTCATATAGGTGGAGCTATAGGTGGTTTTCTTTTTGTTCGGTATTTTGATTTCTTTCGCAATTTATGGAATTGGAATTTTTCAATCAGTCGAACCATCCAAAGAAGAAAGATGCGGAAGTACCAAGAAGAAATGGATATGCGAGTGAATGCAAAGATAAGAGTCGATGAACTCTTAGATAAAATTTCCAAGGAAGGAATGAATTCCCTTACTCGTAAAGAAAAGAAATTCTTAAACGAAGCCTCATCGAAGTATTTCAACGATCAGAATTAAGATTCTATTTTGGAATATTTTCTATTTAATCAATTCAGCATACGAGATCCTTACACTCAGCTTGCCTGGGAAGAAGCAATTGGACTCAGCATGCGAAAGTTTGGAATCAAATTTGGAATTCGAATCTGGAGAAATCTCCCAACCTTAGTTTTAGGAATAAGTGAAAAAGAAAATCAAACAATTGAAAATTCCTATCTAAAAAAATTTCAAATTCAATTTGATTCTAAGCTTCGAGGAGATTTAGAAGCAAAGCCCTGCAATAAAAAGTTTCCTAATTTTGCGAATGCGTGGATTGCGAGAAGAGCATCGGGTGGTGGAACAGTTTTTCAGAATTCTACGAGCAATCTTAATTTTAGTTTATTCATAGACATTCAAGATAAACCAGAGCTCTATCCAGTTCAAAGTTCATATCAATTTTTACTTGGAATAGCTATATCTGCACTCGCCAAACAAGGGATAATTGCAAAAACCGCAGGGAAATCTGATCTAAGTATAGAGATGCCCGATGGAACACTCAGGAAAATTTCTGGAAATGCTCAGTTTCGTAAGAAAGATATTATAGTACAACATGGAACTCTTATTTTAGATGAGTCACTTTTTACAGAAGTAGAAAGATACCAACTCCATCCACCCGAAGAACCAGATTACCGTGCCAAAAGAACTCATCGTGATTTTCTTACCGCCATCCCATCTCCCATTGATGACCAACAATTTGCTCAGGATATGTTGAACCTTCTTATGCAAAAAGAAAATCCAAACTTTCGAAAAGTGGAATCAAGAGAAAAACTAAATTTTTTATTTCTAAAGGAATCATTGCGGCTCAGAAAAGATCTAATGCTGAAGAAATATTCCCAAGACGATTGGCTTTGGAAATCTTCTATTTCTTAATTTTATTCTTGCAGGAATCTAGCTCAAACTAGAAAATTAAACTATGATTTTAAGTTCCATCTGGGCAATAGCGACACTGGTTTTGGCATATTTGTATTTTCAACAGTGTAGAACACAAAATGTCAAATTTATTGATAGCTTACGTCTTGCCTTGGTTCGACACAATACTAAGGACGATTGGTTTGGGATTCTCTTTCTCGTATTCCTTTTAATAGCTCCCCTTGTGGTTGGATTTTCCTTTTATTTGAAATCCGATGCAAATGTTGTAGTTGTTTTAGCTTTTTTGATATGGATCTACCAATGGATCAAAGCTATTTGGAATTCTTCTGTCGAAACTGAATGAAAAAAAGTCTTCCCTCCTATACTTAGTATTGAAATCTGGAATATGTAATAAAACCAACGGGGTTAATGAATGAAAATCGTAGTTCTAGTCAAACAGGTTCCTGATACGGAAACCAATATCAAGGTTGGTGACAAGACCATCAACGAGACAGGTGTAAAATGGATTATTTCCCCCTATGATGAATTTGCAATCGAGGAAGGAATTCGTATTCGTGAGAAAAATGGCGGGGAAGTAGTAGCTGTCTCCGTTGGTCCAGACCGAGTTGTAGAAGCTTTAAGAACAGCTTATGCAATGGGTGTTGACCGTGCGGTTCAAATCAAATCAGATGATTACAATACTTTTGATAGCGCATATACATCGGAAGTTCTAGCAAGTTTTGCTAAGGCTGAAAATGCTGATTTAGTAATCGGTGGAAGACAATCTATTGATTCTGATAGCTCTCAAGTAGCAATCCAAATCGCAGAACGCATGTCAGCTGCTCATATAGCGATGGCACTTAAACTTGAATTCGATGGTAATACCATTAAGGCAACTAAAGAAATCGATGGTGGCACTGCAAATGTTGAAACATCTACTCCTGCAGTTGTAACTGCTCAAAAAGGTTTAAATGAACCTAGATATCCTTCATTGAAAGGAATCATGACAGCTAAGAAAAAACCAATCGAAACTAAAACACCTGCTGATTTAGGTGTAACTGCTGGTAAGATTGAAGTTGTATCTCTAGAGCCCCCTCCACCACGTATCGCTGGTAGAAAATTGGAAGCTGCTGATGCGGCTGGATTTGCAAGCCAATTAGTAAAAGCTCTCAGAGAAGAAGCTAAGGTAATCTAAGGAGAATCCAAATGAGTAATGTATTAATCGTAGGTGAAACTAAAGATGGAGAACTAAAAAAGATCTCCAAAGAACTGACCTCTGCTGGTCGTAAGATTGCTGATGCCTTAGGTGGTAAAGTAATAGCTCTTGTTATTGATGACAAAGCGGAAGCACTATCTGGAGAATTAAAAGCTGTTGGTGCGGACATAATTGTCAATGCTAAAGCTAGTGATTTCAATCCAGAAGGATTTGCGAATATAGTAAGCGCTGTTGCAAAGGAAAAATCTGCAGCTGTTATACTAATGCCACATACCCCGCAAGGAAAAGACTATTCTCCTAGAGTAGCGATCAAATGCAACGCAGGTATTATCGCTGATACTGTTGGACTTTCTGTTGATGGTGGCAAAGTAGTTGGTAAGAAACCAATTTACTCTGGTAAAGCATATGGTAATTTTAAACTAACTTCTGATGTTCAGATCTTTACTGTAAGACCGAACTCTCAAGAAGTTGTAGAAAAAGCTGGAGAAGGAGCTGTTGAAGCTTCCGCTGAAGGTTTTGGTGATGTGAAGGTTAAGACTGTATCAACTGATGCATCTGGTGGATCTAAAGTTCAACTAACAGAAGCTTCTATCATTGTATCGGGAGGACGTGGAATCAAAGGACCTGAAAACTGGCCTATCCTTCAAGATCTTGCTGATACTTTAGGTGCTGCCTTAGGTGCATCTAGAGCAACTGTAGATGCTGGTTGGATTCCTCATTCTCACCAAGTAGGACAGACTGGTAAAACAGTATCTCCCAATTGTTATATTGCCTGTGGTATTTCAGGAGCTATTCAGCATTTAGCTGGTATGGGTTCTTCTAAATACATCGTTGCAATCAACAAAGATGGTGATGCTCCTATCTTCAAAGTAGCGACCTACGGCGTAGTAGCTGACTTATTTGAAGTAGTCCCAGCATTAACTGCTGAATTTAAAAAAGTTTTAGGTTAGACTAACATGTCCCGTAGACCTCGAATCCTGCTATGGATAGGGTTATTCTTCATTATTGGAGGAAGTCTACGGGATATTCATTCTCAGTCTGGTTCCCCACTATCATCCCTACTCTCCGCAATGAATTCTTTTGATTCCTTCCGTGCAAACATTACATTGAACGGGTCACTATCTGGAACCCTTTCTTATAAAAGGCCAGGGAACCTACATATAAAATTCTCAGATGGTAGAGTAATTTCTGCCAATGGCAAAACACTTTGGTTTTACTCACCTGATCGTGGAATTGCAGCAAAGCAAGATTTAAAAGGTGGTACATCCGGTTTAGCAGGATTACTTGCTGGCTATGATGATTTTTCCAATGGAAGAACTGTTAAATTAAAATCAGATACCAAGCGATATAGCGAAATCACCGTTTCCCTTTCCGAATCAAATCTGCCTAGATCTATACGCATGAAACCAAGCAGTGGATCGGATTCAACTGAAATCATTTTCAGCGGCATTTCAACTAACATTGGTTTAACTTCAAGTTTATTCAATTACCAACCTCCATCCAGTTCCCTAATCGTGGAAAATCCACTCAATCAAAAGGAATAAAATTGAATTCTATAAGTCGAACAGAAGCACATAAAGTTTTTGCCGATCTTTATAGAAAAACAAGATCACCAGAACACCAAAAATTAATTGATGAGGCTATCCTTAGATCAAATGACGTCTTTATTAGAATTGATCTCATCAAGAAGGTTGACGAAGAACAACAAGCAGCTGCTAGGGTAAAATTAAATGATGCTCCAGAAGAAAGACCCAAACGACGAGAGCCCCGAAGAGAACCAGATTCTAATCAACGACAAGCTAACAAAACTAAATCAGCGATAGACCCTCAAAAAAAGAAAAAAGAAACATCAACTACAAGTGGTGGCGGTGGATTTCTATCTGCCTTGTTCGGGGTAAACCCGAATATTGCTAAATTTGCAAAAGAGTCTGATGCCATTGATATTGGTTTATTTGGTAGAAATCCAACTATTTCAAATTCAGTTGAGAAACTTTTTAAATATCTCAAAGAAGATCAAATAATTTCTACAATCCAAGCTCTCCGCCTTTGTGAACAACAAGGTTGGAGAATGTGGAACCCTCTCATTTACAATATTATCAATAATTTTAATAAATTTTTTAACTCATTCGTTTCCTTAGACAGTTTGTTCCTTGATAGAATTTCTCCTGAAGTTTTTTTAGATCGCTCCATGAAAATGCAAATGTTCTATTCTAGGCTACTATCAAGAGAAGACTCTAAAGAAATCATTATAAATAATGTTCCAGAAATGGTAAAGCAAGATGAAAAATTATCAAATAAGCTTCCGCAAATACTTTCAGGCTTAAACTATGGCCTTTCATTAGAGTCAACTAGACCTAAACTTTCCGAAGCCATATCTGCATTTTATATTGTTGTCCATAAAAAAATGACAACTTGGGATGATGTAAACAAATTACTTTCAGTCCCACCAATCACAGAAACAAAATACCAAGCTGGGCCAGATATCACCAAAGAAGTTGAGCTAACAGTCGCAAGATTAACCGATGAGATATCCACTAAGATTCATAAAAGAAATGAATTGAATCAGCTTAAAAATCGTTATTTTAAAATTGATGAAAAAGGAAAGATCTCCTTTGATTTCTTGGGATTAGTAATCGAGGATTATTTTGCCCATCACTATCCAGAAAATATGAATACAGAAGGAATAAAATCGCAATTCAAAACCATTCCTCATAAATTGCTCTATCTCTTATTGCGTGATTTTCAATCTGTTTTTGCAAACTTCATTGAAGGCTATATCAAAGTTGGGGACAAGAACCAACAAACAGAAATTTTATTAGTAACTCCTGGACTATTCAAACCAGAGTTAGAATCCATCAATCTAATTGTTAGATCTTTGGATGCCTTTAACAGAAAATACCCGAGTTTTCAATATAATTTTCAGCAGTTTTCCAAAGATTTTTCAAATGGAGCAAGTGATTTGATCGCTACAAATATACTTACCGTTTTAACTGAGGCTGCTGAATTTTTTGGCAGTTTTGCAAGTAAAATCAATGTAATTGTAGAGAATCACCTTCTCGCCAAACAATATGAAGCCGACGGTAAACTTAATGATAAAGTTTATTCAACTAAAGAAAAAGTAATTAAAGAAATAAAAATTTTACATAGATTTATTCCACATTATGATACAAGAGTTGTCACCAGAGATCGAATGAATGGACTGATGATCTCTGATGTTTTCGTGACTATGGCTAAACTTTTATATAATTATGCAATTATATTTAAAGATAAATTAACTACGAATAAGCTTACCTTGAATCGTAAAATTGAAGCGGATTTGCAATCCTTAAATTCTGAATATGAAAGACTCACTGGTAAGCCATTTGATACATCCATGGTCGGGCAAAATATTGACGCTCAAGCAGAAGACTCTTCAGAAATTGGCGATTTATAAATGCGAATTCTAACTGGGCTACAACCCTCCGGAAAATTACATCTGGGAAATTATTTTTCAGCTATTCGAAAGATGCTGGAATACCAATCTAACAATGAACTTTTTTTATTCATTGCTAACCTTCACTCATTAACAACTTTAAAAGATCCTAACTTACAAAAATCAAATACTTACAATGCAGTTCTTGATCTTTTAGCCTTAGGAATTGATCCAAATAAGACAGTATTTTGGGTTCAGTCAGATGTGCCAGAAGTTACAGAGGTAACCTGGTATTTAAGTATGGCAATCACAACTAGCCAATTGTCCTTAGCACATTCCTTTAAAGATAAAACTGCAAAAGGTTTTACTCCCTCAGCTGGCTTATTCAATTATCCAATTCTGATGGCTGCGGACATTCTGTCCTATCAAGCTGATAAAGTTCCTGTAGGAAAGGATCAAAAGCAGCATTTGGAGTTCGCTAGAGATATAGCCTCACGTTTTAATTCAGAGTTTGGTGATATTTTTAAAATACCTGAACCAGATATAGATGAAAATACCGCAACAGTTCCTGGAGTAGATGGAGCTAAAATGTCAAAATCATATGGAAACACGATTAATTTTTTTGATTCAGAAAAAGAACTTAAGAAATCTGTGATGTCTATAGTAAGCGACTCGGCTGGAATCGATGAAGCTAAAGATCCAGATTCTTCTGTAATCTTCTCCATTTATTCTCTTTTTCTCAACAAAGAAGAAAAAGAGAACTTGAAAAATCGTTTTAGAACACCTGGTTTGCGTTACGGTGATGTAAAGAAGGAACTTCTAGAAAAAGTTCTTGAACACTTTTCTATATACCGAGCTAAAAGAGAAGAATTGATTTCACAACCCGAATTAATATCTGATATCCTAGCATCAGGTAAAACCAAAGCTAAGTCTGCAATCATGCCGACCTTAGAAAGATTAAGAACTAAACTTGGTTTATTAATTTAAATTTTTTCATAATTTTTTCTTTTAGATAACATTAATAGAAATCTATTAATGTGAGAGAATTTCTACCTAGATCACAATTTTCACTATTTTGTTTAGGATATATTCTTAGTTTTACCCTATTCTATCATTTTAATTTTTTCGATAAAATTAAATTTATTACGGGCATCCCACTTAACAATTTACTTATTCTTAATTCAAATAAATTCACAGTTTTATTTGGATTGATACTTTTAATAAGTTTTCTTTTGCTTATTATATTTTCTTTTCGAAGAAGAATCCTAATAAGAAATTTATTTCTTATTTTATTGGGATTGATTCTAGGACTATTTTACACTCAACAATTAATCCATTCGTATAACACAAAAAAAGAAAATATAGAATCAATTTTTCAAGAGAGACTACTATCAAATCACATAGACCAAGAGTTAGTGAGCATTCTTCCAATAAAAGCAATATCAGGGAGATACTATTTAGTGCAAATAGATGAGATAGATGGATCTGAGACAAAGGCAGTTGCAACTACTTTCCATTTACCAATTCGTGCGTACAATGAACTGCGAAGCGAAATGATTTGTCCAAAATCAAGCTTAAAGCTAAAGAATGTATCAACAAGACAAATTCATTACGAAGCTCTTAGAAAATATGGAAGCAATGAATTAAAGGTAATCAAAAAAAAATGTAAGATTATTGCAAATCATCCCTTCCCCAATCAAATTGCAAAGAATACAATACGAAATATAATGGAATTCCATCAAATTCAACCTATCTACCAAGGTATTGCCTTAGGATTGTTGTTTGGTGAAAGTAGCAACCTAAGCTCAGAAATTTATGAATCAGCTAAGGAATCAGGAACCTTACATCTGTTTGCTGCCTCAGGATTGCATCTAGGAATACTGTTAGGTTCTTTATTTTTCTTTTTTAAAAATATTCTCAAATTAAACTTCTATTTATCTTTAATGCTTCCTCTAGTCTTTGGATTATTTTATTTAAATACTTTGAATTATCCAGTTTCCTTATCGAGAGCATACTATTTTGCAATTGCATTAGTCTTCAGTAAGATGCTATTTCGTAATATTCGACCAATAGATCTTTTAGTTGTGACATCTTTTTTAATTATAATTTTCAAAGCAAATAGTTTTTTATCTGTTGGATTCAATCTTTCATTTTCTGCTGTAGCAGGAATTTTTTTTATAAAACCGAAACTCGATCAATTCATCTTTCATGGAAATAAAAATATATGGTCGGAAAATTTAACGGTTAGTCTTTCTGCGATTCTAGGAACATTTTGTTCCACTTATTTTTACTTCTCAGGATATAGTTTTGGAGGTTTACTAGCAAATTTATTTTTAGTTCCCCTAACTGGCTTGCTTCTACCAATCTTATATACAAATGTTTTAATTTCATACCTTCAATTAGATTGGATAAGTATTATACTATGGCCATGGACAGATCTTCTTCTTCGGACATTAACAATAGCTACTGAGTTTCTTAGTAAAACAATAAGCTTCTATACAGAATGGAGTTCTTCGAAACAAATTTCGCTATACTACTATGCTATGGTTATTGTGATGCTTATTATTATTCCTTATTGTAAGTCCCTTAGATGGTTGTATTCTATCTTATCTATTTTCATAATCACATCTTTTTTTGTCTTGGGATATTATAGTAACAAGAATACTCAGGATGAACAACTGATTAATTCAAATTCTTTTACTTTGCTTTCTATTTCAGAAAAGGTTTCTATGCTTTTTTTAAATAATGAATTGTATGTGGGTGGTTATTGTAAAAGTGAAATAAATCAGTTAAAGAAAAAGTTAACTATGCATATTTGCCAACAATCAAAATCTATAAGAATTGACCATGACTCCTGTATGCCCATAGTTCGGAAATGTTACCAGTATAACAAAGATTTATTGATTACTTTTTCCAATAAGCGCCTTAAAGATTGGTCACCCATTTTTCCAGATACTAATGTTACCTTGGGTAAGAAAAATTCCCTTTTCCAGATTAGTAATAAATCTGTTTTATTGTATAAAGAAGGTTGGGATCCTAAATGGTTGCCCAAGGCAATATCGAAGATGAATAGAAAAGGAATTTTGGTTCTACTAAATGATGCAAATTCTAATCCAAACTCTAATAATCTCAATTCTAGTCTCAAAAAAAAATCGCTTGGGTTAGCCTCCGACTGGACAATTCTTGACAAAAGTGAATTTGCCCGATTTTCCTTACTTCAGTCCCAAAAAAATCCAAGAAGTCTTGGCAGAGCATGGGGCAAGCCCACGAAAATCCTGGGGACAGAACTATCTCATTGATAGAAATACAATCGATCAAGTTTTTGCAAATTTTCCAGGGCTGCTTCCAGAAAAGACTACTCATATCGCAGAAATTGGGATTGGTCTTGGAGCCTTTACACATAAAATCCTTTCCTGGGATTTACCAACTTCATTGTTTGAAATTGATCCCATAAGTTGTAGAATTTATAGAGAAGGCTTAGGAAATTTATATCCAAATGTAAAACTTTATGAAGGGGATTTTTTAAAAAATTATGAACACATCCAATCAGAATCTATTTTCCTTTTTGGCAATCTTCCCTATTACATCACATCTGAAATTATCTTACTTTGCTTATTGCAATTTCCTAGGCTCACAGGCTTTCTGTTCATGGCTCAGAAGGAATTTGCAGATCGAATTACCCAAGAATCCTCTTCACTCTCTGCCTTAATCAATGGTTTTGGAGAAGTAAGAAAATATAGGACAATTCGTTCGGCTTGTTTTTATCCGCAACCCAAGATAGATTCAACTCTAATCTTTTTTGAAGCAAAACAGGAAAGACTAGGAAGAGATCCTTTGACTCTAGCTTTATTTTCACTTCTTCTACGTGTTAGTTTCTGGGGAAAAAGGAAAAAGCTCTCTACAGCCTTTAGAGAGGCTCCCTGGGAAAGTTTTCTTACAGAGGAAGTGTTAGCCTTGGTTGAAAAAGAATTTCTTCTTTCTCAAATTGGAAATTTCCAAGCTAACTGCTTAATTCACCTCGAAAAAATTGGATGGCAGAACCTTCGCCCAGATGCTCTGATGCCTCAAGATTTTTTAAATTTTTTTCAAAATGTTCAGAAGATTTCTGAATAATTATTTTTTAAATTGACATAAATTAAACATATATGCAGAGTTTAGCATTATGTTAGAAAATTTCCAAGCACCTCCTTATGTGACCTTCGCCATACCTTTTTTCTTTCTTTTGATTTTTATCGAAATGGGAATTGGATACTTTCGCAAGAAAGACTACTATCGTCTCAATGATTCAATTTCCGATCTATCTCTTGGAATTCTCTCTCAACTTTGGGGCATCTTCCTCAAAGGTATAAGTCTCTTTGCTTACTTCTACCTGTATGAAAATTTCCGCATGGCAACTATTCCCATTGAGTCCGTATTTGGCTGGGCTGCTTGCATAGTTCTATGGGATTTCTGCTACTATTGGTTCCACCGTGTGTCTCATGAAGTAAATTTATTTTGGGCTGGGCATGTTATACACCATACTTCTGAAGAATACAATTTAATCGTTGCTTTGCGTCAATCTGGAATTGGTGGTTTTATCTCTTGGATTTTTTATTTACCATTGGCTATCATAGGATTCAACCCTTGGGTTTTTCTCGCAGCAGGACAAATCAATCTTATCTATCAATTCTGGGTTCATACTAAGGCGGTAAAATCAATTGGCACAGTTGGTGAGTACATTTTGTCCACGCCTGCTCACCACCGAGTCCACCATGCAATTAATCCAAAATACATCGATAAGAACCATGGTGGTATCTTAATTATTTGGGATCGAATCTTTGGAACTTTCCAAAAGGAAGAGGAAGAATGTGTATACGGAACAGTAAAACCGCTAGCAAGTTTCAATCCAATATGGGCGAATTTCCAATATCTATTTGAACTCATAAAGTTAAGTTGGAAAGCAAAAGGTTTTACTAACAAATTCAAAGTCTTCTTTAAGCCTCCTGGTTGGATTCCACCTATGAAAGAAGGAGAAACAGCTCAATTTCTTACACCACCTCCTGTTGACCCAACCAAATATAAGAAATACGATCCAAATATTTCCACTGGACTTAGAATTTATGGTTTCGCTTGGTTCGTAATTGTATTGGTAATTTCTTTTGCTGGGCTCTTGTTTCTCGCTAAAATGAATACAAATCAGCTCATAGCTCTCACTGTTTGGGTTTCCTGCTCTTTACTTAGCTTTGGTTGGATCTTTGAAGGACGTAAAATTTCTCTGGCTTGGGAACCATTTCGTTTAATTCTAGGAGTCTTTATACTTAGCTTTTTTTCTCAAGAATTAAATTATTTTGCCTACTATTCAGTATTAGTTGCCTTGTCGATGATTGTATTTTTCCAACAAAAGAAATTCTTAGTGGGTAAAGAGATTCCAATATAAATTTTTAGAATTCTCAATTTTATTCTAGAGTGGAAAGAAGATTTATGTAATTTGCCATAGTGGCACCATCTCTTTGAATTGAAACAGCTATGGCTATAGCTTGTAAACTAATCATAGTTTAGTTTACAAGCTATTTTCGTTTTTCATTTCTTAAGATTTGGTTTGATTCATTTCTTCTATAATAATGATATAAACTTACCTTGACAGTGGGGTATTTTTTGAAAGGGTAGGTATATCGACCTTAGAGGAAAATATATGAACTATAAAATTATTACAATTGCCTGTCTTTTCAGTCTTACATCGCTATTTGGTTGTAAGAAAAAAGAAAACAATGATGACCAAGCTTCTGCTCTAGCGCTTTTACTGGCTACTGGCACTTCAGCTACTTGTTCTTATACATCATCAGGAGTAACCCTAAATTTCGTAAATAACACACCTACTGCAACACAAGCTCGGATTGGCTTTACCGATATTTCTGGAGTCAATAAGTATGCGGCTGTCCAAGCAAAAAGTCTCAATGTTGGTCAAAAGGTAGCATTCAAGAATACTGGTAGTATTATTTTGCAAGTTTATAAAACAACAGAATGTCAAATTGTTACTGGTACTACGCCAGAAGCTGTTCTTTTAACAGACTACTCCCTAGCCACAAGTGGAAGTAACCAAACCTACACAATTTTATCAGCAGGAAGCTATGTGTTTATTTTACAGACTTCTTTAACAGCAGACACAAATTCCTTCACAGTTGGATTAGAAACACTTTAGAATTTATGAATATAGAACTCTTTTAATTATATTTAATAAGTTCTATTCGATTTTTACATTTTAAATTTTATTTTAATAAGCCCATTTTCTGTTAGGAATTTGGGCTTTTTTCTTGCCTTTTTATAAAAACCTTCACAGTTTAGAGAAACATGCAAGCAATTTGGTCACCCTCTTCAGAAACAATAGAACAAACACAAATCTTTCAATTCAAATCTAAAGTTGAGCGAGACCACTCTGTCCACTTTAGAGATTATGAAAGTTTCTGGTCATGGTCGGTTAAAAATTTAAGTACATTCTGGAAAGATTGGGTAAATGAAGCTGGTGTAATTTTCCAGAAAAAAGGAAAATATATTATCGATAGAAAAGAGTCATTTTCTCAAACAAAATGGTTTCCTGGTTATGAAATTAATTTTGCAGAAAATTTACTTAGAAAATTTGACCAAGATTCTAACAGAATTGCAATTCATTTTCAACCTGAATATAATACAGCAGATTCTTTAAATTTAACAAGACAAGAAGTCTTACAAAATGTTAAAAACTTACAAGATACTTTTTTAGAATGGGGAATTGAAAAGAATGATCGAATAGCAGCTGTAATACCAAATTCACATATTTCGATAATAGGAATGCTTGCAACTACATCTTTAGGAGCAATTTGGTCATCCGCATCACCAGATTTTGGTGCCAAAGGCATACTCGACCGATTCCAACAAATTGAGCCTAGAATATTAATAGTATCTGATGGTTATTTCTTTAAGGGCAAGAAGATTAACTGTATAGATAAATGGATTGAAATACTAGCATCTCTTCCATCTGTAGAAAAAGTTCTAATTTGGTATTTTACAAATAAAAAACAGAATGATCCGATTGATGAACTACAAAAATGGTGTGCTCAAAATAAAAAAGAGTGTCTCAGCTACGATAATAAAATAAATAAAAATTTCGATAGAACTATAAAATTAAAAGATCTCATTTTTACGCCTGTAACATTCGAAGATCCAGTGTACATAATGTATTCTTCTGGAACTACTGGACTACCAAAATGCATAGTGCAAGGTGCAGGAGTTCTAATAAACCATACGAAAGAATTGATGCTACACTGTGATTTAAAAGAAGAAGAGAGCATTTCTTATTACACAACCTGTGGATGGATGATGTGGAACTGGGTAGCCTCTTCGCTTTTTGTTGGATCTAAACTTTGTATCTATGATGGAAATCCATTTTACCCAGATTGGAAATTCCTCTGGAAATGGATTAGCCGTGAAAAAATTGCAGTCTTCGGAACCTCAGCCAAATATTTATCCGTATTAGAGGCAGAAACAGCAGATCTTATAGCAGAATCAAATCATCCAATTAAGGAAAAACCTTCTTCAATAAAGAAGGTTTCTAAACAAGAGGAATCTGTGAAAATAGAGGATACAATTGATTTAACATCTCTTCGTAGCCTACTTTCAACTGGTTCGCCACTGCCCGCTTCTGGTTTCCAATATGTTTATTCAAAAATCAAAAAGGATATTCTGCTTTGTTCTATATCTGGTGGAACTGATCTAAACGGATGCTTTGCTCTAGGAAATCCTATGCTAGAAGTATACTCTGGTGAATTGCAATGCCGAGGTCTCGGTATGGCAGTATCTGTGTTCGATGATGAAGGCGGACGTGTGATTGAAGAAAAAGGAGAATTAGTCTGTGAGGAACCGTTTCCATCAATGCCCCTGTATTTCTGGAATGATAAAGATGGTAGCAAATACAATGAAGCCTACTTTTCAAAATTTCATGATATCTGGTGTCATGGAGATTTTGCCGAATTAACAAAAAATAATGGAATGATCATATACGGAAGATCAGACGCAACCTTAAACCCAGGTGGCGTACGGATTGGTACAGCAGATATTTATACAATAATAGAAACTTTTTCAGATATTGCAGATTCTGTTATCGTTGGACAAGATTATGAGGACGATGTACGGATTGTACTTTTTGTAAAAATGAAGGAGGATTATAAGCTGGATGAAACTTTAATTGGTGATATAAAATCAAAAATTAAAAACTCCATATCCCCTAGACATGTACCTTCATTGGTATTTTCTGTGAATGATATTCCATACACAATCAATGGGAAGAAAGTTGAATTAGCAGTAAAAAATTGTATCGAAGGAAAACCAATTAAAAATAGCAATGCCTTAGCCAATCCTCAGTGTTTAGAGGAATACAAGAGCTTTTTCAAGAAATAGTTTAGCGTAATAAAGTTAGAATTTAATGCGAATGATTTTAAAAAAGAATTTGAAATATGCAAGGTTCAATCTTGGATCATTTTGTCAAATTTCAATAAATCATTTGGTTCATCTTTCAATGCCAAACGAGTGAATTCTATTAAAGTAGCATTTGCATGCTCATAAATAGACTTAAATTGAGCATACAATTCATCCTTTACACCCATCTGGACTACTTCACGAACTTTTTGCTCACCGAAGTTTTGAAATAGATTCAAAACTCTACCTTTATCTTGGCAATTATATGTTATCATAATAAGGTGCTCTGGATTAGGAATTGCTTTAGCGATTTTCTCTACTGAACTTAATGGTGTATAATCAATTAGTGAACCTATAATAAAGAAATTTCCTCTCAGTATAAGTTCATTAACTACCTTTCTCATTTGATCAAATGGTGTTAAGGATATCATTTCAGATATTTTTTCTGGGACTAAATGCTCTACCACATCTGCAAAAAATTTCGTTGAAAAATGCGAAGCTATAGCTATAGCTTCTTTGGCAGAAAGATAGTAGGACAAATTAGCAGTTATAATAGGGCCGAGTATATCCATGGATACTTTTGCATTTAGAAAGTTTGGCATAAACCTACTTACCTTCGCAATAGTAATGAAAATATCCTTCTGCCCATCCTGTATTGTACTCAGGATTTGATTCTTTAATAAGCTTAAATCTTCTGTACTTAGCTTTTCCAAATAAGGAGCGCTATTTGCTGTAACTCCAAGAATATTTTGCAATGAATGTAATTCAAAATCTTTCTTTTCTCTGTTTTCGTTAGACATATTATGAAAAATTACTATTTACTTGATCGATGTTTTAGCTCTAGTCAAAAGTCCTTGAGCAATATAGTATGTGGTCATAATCAAAAGACCAGAGTTCGTAATAGGCTGAATGAATTTATTCCAAGCAATAAGTCCGTCTGAAATCATAAAAATAAATGCAGCGATAAAGAAAAGGCCACCGTTTTCCTTTTGTAAGGCGGCAAAACCAGACATTATTGCAATTACAGATAAATAAATTCCAACAGGTATAGCTAAGCCTCCTGCTTTAGGAAGAATGAGAAGTGCCATTAAGATTGCAAAAAATATGATTAGGGCTATCCATGTTCTACGACTCATAGGCTCAACTCTAGCTGATTTATAAAATGAGTAGATATAGAATAAATGAGCGATAAGAAATAATCCTAATCCTATCATAAATGAATTTTCTATAGTTAGAGCTAAGACTATATCGCCTAAAAATGAAAATACCAAACCAATTCCAAAGATACGTATTGTAACATCGTTTTTGAATTGGATCAATACAAATACAGCTAGCAGAATAATCGGTAAAGCCTTAACTAAAGGGGCTGCAGGGTATGGCAGAAAAGACAAACTTACAAGGTAGAATATTGCCAGGATTGGGTAGTAGATATTTAGAACTTGTTTCATTTATTCTTTCCTTTGGTAATTATTTTTTAGATTTCTTCTTAGCTGAAGTCTTGGATTTTGTTTTAGAAGAATTCCCTTTCAAAGAAGATTTCTTAGGCGAAAGAGAATTCCCAAAATATTCATCCATTCTTTGTTTAGCTTCTTTACCAAAAAGAATCTCACAGGCTTCTTTTATACCAGCAGAATTTCGTATTGTTTCTTTTCTTTCGATTAAAGCAATCTTTGATCTTCTTCGCAAAAAGTCGTCTAACTTCTCAATCATTTCACGTCTTGCGGCTTGTTGGATTTCACAACGAATGTATTCAGTTCCCTTGATAAGAACTTCTGCCTGCTTGGAATCTTCCCTGATATTTTCTAAAAGACCAATTGCTTGGGCACCATATCTTCTCCATAATCTCTGTGAGATGGGCTCGGATGCATTTTCTTCGGTGTAAGAATCTACATCCATGAGTTTTGCTTGATGGAAATACTCATCACGGATTGCTGGGTCTGGTTCACCATACCAACGTTTGTTGGGGAACGCAAATTCGATACCAAAATTCTTAACAAAAGAAGCAACCTCTTCACCAACATTGATACAATCCGTTAATTTGCCACCAAAAACAGTCAATTGATTGGATTCAGATATAACTTCTACTTCATGCTTACGTGATAGTTGCATCCAATCCTTATTAGATCCTTTTGAACCTTTTACAACTAAAGGTCTTACACCACATCTTTCTGAAATAATATCATCTCGAGTTAGTGGTTTTTCCAAATTCAATCTTTTATTGATATTCGATAATACAAACTCTCTATCTTCTTCCGTTACTTCTGGAGTAGGAGTGTCTACCTTTGTGTCAGTTGTCCCTATACAAGTTTTATTCCCCATAGGAAGAACAAAGAATAATCTACCATCATCTGCAAAAAATGCAAGAACACGTTTATATGGAGTTATGCGATCAACTATAAGGTGAATCCCTTTAGAGAATACATGCCTATGTTCAGTTGTTAATTTTGCTTTAGTGTTCATATCATCAGCCCAAGGACCGCAGGTGTTGATAAGAACCTTGCTTCTAATTTCAAATCTTTTGCCTGAGATATTGTCTTTAACTGATGTGATCCAGAAATCGCCTTCCCTTTTGGATCCTAGAGACTCCACATAATTGGAAGCAATACATCCATAATTCAAAGACATGCGAATAAAATTAAAAACAAATCTTGCATCATTGTCATGCAAATAAGAATCTGAATACTCAAATCCTCCTTCTGCATTGGTAGTTTTAACAACAGGTTCTTCTTTTGCAATACGACCTTTTGTTAAAAACCTCGGAGATTTTGTAAAACAATTTCCAATAAACCAATAAGTCCAAGTTCCCAAATAGATAAACCAAGACGGAAATCGAAAGCCCTTCTCTATAGTAGTAAAGAAACGAATTTCTTGAACTGTAGATGGATAGCTTCTAATCAAATGGTTTCTTGACATGCAAAGTTTGCGAACCAGAAAAAATTCTAAACTTTCCAGATATTTAATTCCACCCCAAGCAAGATTGGATGATTCCTGACTTGTGCCTGAGGCAAAATCGCCCATATCAATCAAAGCGACTTTTGCACCCTTAGCTGATAAGGAGGCCGCAGATACAGCACCATTGATTCCTCCACCGAGGATTAAAACATCAAAGGTATCTTTCTTTAACTTTTCAATATTGGATTCTCTTAATTTCATATATGAACCTAATCTTAGAATTGAATAACCAACTCCCTTGGCAAGGAAAATAAGAATGAGTTATAGTCGAATGTATGACATTTTTATTTCAAAATGCTATAGATTAAAATTGTTTGTATTAAGAATTTTATTTTTCTTTCTAATTCTTCTTTTTGAATATTTTTATCTATCCCTAGAACATTCTTCTCATTCAAAATTTGTTCTTATACTTCTTCGCTAGCTCGTTAAGAAAGCGATTGTTCAAATTTCTTTAGCTAGCGGTATATAATATTGCATAGTTCAAATATATCATATAATTCTTATTATATTGTATAAGGTTTTTCCGATTTTTCAATTATTTGAATTGACAAAAAATACATGTATCGGTATATTGCGATATAACAGTATGGGTTTAACGAAAACGAAAGATCTATCGAGTAGAGAAGTTGAAATAGCTGAGTATTGTAAGGTTTTGGGTTCGCCCGCAAGAATCGCAATTCTCAATTTGATCATCAAGCAGAAAGCATGCGTCTGTGGCGAATTAGTTGATCAACTTCCCTTAGCCCAAAGCACTATTTCCCAACACTTGCGTGAATTGAAATTACTCGGACTCATCCAAGGTGAAATCGAAGGACCAAAGTTATGTTATTGCATAAATAAAGAAAAATGGAAGGAAATGACTCAATTGCTCAATGACTTTTTCCAGGAAGGTCAAAAACTTCCGTTGAATAAAAATTACTGTTAGTTGGGGCAGAGAGTTTACCAAAGAAATTATTATAGAAAAAATTAGAATTAGCAGGAACTATGAAACAACTTAAACTAAAACTTTTGGATAGATACCTTACAATTTGGATCTTCCTTGCTATGTTAATTGGAATACTAATTGGAAAATTCTATCCAAGCATTACGATCCATTTTGTGAACTTGAATTCAGGGACTACGAATATTCCACTCGCTATTGGATTGATCCTAATGATGTATCCACCCTTAGCGAAGGTAAAATACAATGAACTATCAAGAGTCTTGGATAATAAAAAACAAATTCTACTCTCATTGATATTAAATTGGCTGATTGGTCCTTTGCTTATGTTTATTCTTGCTGTAATTTTTTTGCGAGATCAACCAGAATACTTTTCTGGTTTGGTGCTTATCGGGATAGCAAGATGTATTGCGATGGTATTGGTTTGGAATGATTTAGCTTTGGGCGACAAAGAATACGCCGCAGGTTTAGTTGCTCTCAATTCTATATTCCAAGTTCTCTTTTATTCCATGCTTGCGTACTTTTATTTATACCTTCTACCTAACTTTTTTAATCTGGATTCTTTCGTTGTTGATATTTCCTTTACCGAAATAGCTAAAAGTGTATTGATCTATTTAGGGATTCCATTTTTGTTAGGATTCTTATCTCGATATTTTCTTACTCGTATTATATCAGTCAAATGGTATGAAGAAACTTTTCTTCCGAAAATCTCTCCCATTACTCTGATTGCATTACTATGCACAATTGTACTTATGTTTAGTTTTAAAGGAGATGTAATCTTTTCTCTGCCAAGGGAAGTATTCAAAATCGCAATTCCACTAGCATTCTATTTCGCAATCATGTTCTTAATGAGTTTCTTTCTTGCGAAATCCATAGGAACTAAATACGATCAAAACGTTAGCATTTCTTTTACCGCATCAGGAAATAATTTCGAACTAGCAATCGCAGTAGCTATAGCTTCTTTCGGGATAAACTCTGGGCAAGCTTTTGTAGGAGTGATAGGACCTTTAGTTGAAGTGCCAGCATTGATACTTTTAGTCAACCTCAGCTTGTATTTCAAGAAAATCTATTACTCCAAGAAACCAATTGACTAAGGTATCAGCAAATGAACACTTCTCAATCCAACGAATCGAACCCTCCTTTGGATCTTGCTTTGATTAAATCAATCCAGAAGCATATTCTTCCCAAAATCGAGATGATTCAAAAAGAAAGAAAATCCATTCTCCAATCTATTGCGAAGGAAATTATTTCATCTATTGAAAAAAATGGATCTTCAAATTGCAATTTTATCTGTACCCACAATTCAAGACGATCGCATATATCTCAAATTTTTTTCCAAACTGCTATACAATACTACAATATAATCAATATTAAATCATTCAGTGGGGGAACGGAAGCAACAGCACTCAATGAAAGAGTAATTCATGCTTTGGAAAAATTTGGATTTACCATCCAGTCGAACAATGCAAAAGAAAATCCTATCTACAAAATTTTCTTATCTCAAAATTCAGAACCTATACTAGCCTTTTCCAAGAAATACAGTGATCCAACCAATCCTAAATCAAACTTTATTGCGATAATGACTTGTGACCATGCTTCTGAACATTGTCCGGTAGTATTCGGAGCCTCATCCAAAATCAATCTCCACTACATAGATCCTAAAATCTCAGATGGAACCACCCAAGAGGAAAACGTGTATTGGGAGAAAATTCTCGAAATAGGAAGCGAGATGTTCGCTCTGGGAAAATTATTGACTTAGAGTTATTTATTCTATGAGCACTAAAGAAGTTCACTCCGAGGTAAAGACTATCTAAACCATGTATAAAAGGTAATGCATTTATTAAAAGTTTCTTGAAAATTTGTTTCTGCGGTCTAATTCATAGTTATATATCTATATTCAAGGATATTAAAAATATGAAAAATAATTTTAATGAGTTTTATATTTTTAAGTTTTACTATATAATAATTATAATAATTTTTCTCACTTCAGTTATAAATCTCTCGGCTTCCGAATCTTGGTTCATTTCTGCAGAAGAATCCAGCAAGAAGATTCTATCTAAATCTATTGTTCTAATCGATGCAAGAGATAAGAAAGATTATAAAGACGGTCATATACCGACTGCTAGATCTTTAAACTGGGAAGAATTATCTGAATCGAAACAATCTATGAAAGGAAATCTTCTGCCCTCAGATCAACTAACTAAAATATTTGAATCTCTAGGAATATCCAATGATACAGATGTTTTGGTTTATGGTGATCCTTTGAATGGCTGGGGGGAAGAAGGAAGAATCGCTTGGTCATTGAAAAGCATAGGACATAAAAATACCTTAATTATCGATGGAGGAATCTTAGCCCTTATAAAAATTGGAAATAAATTAACCAAAGACATTCCTCCACCTTCTAAGAGAGGATTACTATCTTACCCATCTCAAAAGTTCTTTACCGCTTCAACAATTGAGGTAAAAAATTCATTGAAAGATAAAAACTTCGTATTCATTGATTCTAGAAGATCAATTGAATTTATTGGGTTTAGTCCTTTTGGCGAATCACGTGGCGGACATCTACCTGGTGCAAAAAATATATATTTCAAAGATCTGATTGATAAGAACGGGGCAATTCTCTCTAAACCACAAGTTGACAAATTGCTTCGTAATAAAGGCATCAATCAATCTGATACAATCGTGAGCTATTGCACAGGTGGAGTACGATCTAGTATAATAACTGCTGTTTTATCATCTTATGGATATAATGCAAAAAATTATGCTGGCTCCATGTGGGAATGGTCTAGTCTGACTGAATCAGAATATCCTCTCATCAAAGGATTGGAATAAAACTATAAAGTTCGTAATTTTGAAACTATCGAATTAGATGGAAAATCAAACATTTAAAGCATAGATTACCAGGATTTATTTCTCAAAAATGCCAGTTGTTCTTTTGATTCCACAGCTCTCTGAGACCTATGTTCACGAACCGTAGCGATTGCTTCTTCTGGAGGAATTTGAAATTTATCCATAAAATAAGCCGCAGCTATTGTACCTGATCGTCCCAGTCCGCCTACGCAATGTAAAATGACAGACCCACCGCCTTGCAATTCTTTGTCTATTTCTTCTAAAAGTATGGGAAGAGTCTTTGAATCAGGAATTCCTTGGTCTAAGATCGGATAAGAGACAACAGATAAACCTGCATCTATATAAGCCTGCCTTAATCCCTTCACTCCATATTCTGCGTATTCTTGTTCAGTTATTAAACTTACTACTTTAGTTGCTCCATCTTCCTTTAGACTTGCTATATCGTTATTCAGATCACGACCTCGATCCTGTCGTCCTGGAAGAATAGTTAAACCCATTTTCCCTTTACTATTTGGAACTGGCACATAATCGACTCTTAGTCTTTGAGACAGTCTTAGATTTGTTTGAATTTTCTTAGCTAGTATACATCCCGTACGGAGTGCCCAGCGCTTTTGGATATCTGAACATTCATCAAATGATAAAGTATGCATCGCGTATCGCAAAAGCCCAACTTGCATTTGGTAAGGATCTCTATCGAGTTCAATGAGTTTGGGGTAAAAAGATCGTAATTTGCAAGCGGTAAGGTACGCTCGTTGGATCTTATTTGATGAATACTGATTCACTTGTGAAGCATCAAGAGGGATTCCTAGATCCGATTGATTAATCAATACATCTGTAAGCTTACAAGCATCTTTCCAATCCGATTCATCGATTTTTGTAAAAATATATAATAGATCATTTTCTAATTTAAGAAGATCCTTGATTACATGACCTCGGTGTGTATGGAAAAAATCTATGAGCCATACATTATTCTGAGCATCCAAGATCATGTTCTTTCCATTTAAATCCCCATGAATGTAAGACACATAGTGTGCACTTGAGGAAAGTTCTTTGAGCTCAAGAAGATCTCTTTCATAAAATAAACAGACATTGAACAATTTAGCTGAGCCATTCGATTGAATTGAGCCATCTAAATTTCTCGATCTATCCGATTCAATATTACTCTTATGTGATTGTTCTTGGACTTTTTCATTTTTTGGAAACAATTTATTAACTGGAAATGTTTCTTGATCCTCTAAACTAAATCCTAGCAGCGCCTCAACTCTTGTTCTTACAGATTTAGAATATTTAGGCTGGAAGTCGTAGTAATCTAAAAGATTTAGTTTCTCCACATCCTTAGCATCATAAAGACGACCTAATTGTTTGGTAAAAACAGTCTCCAGAATCGGGAAAATACTTTCTAAATCCTCGCCCTTCTCATATCGATCTTGGAAGACCTCCGTCTTCCCATCAATCATAGCCGCATAACGATATTTAATGCCACCTCTTTCGCCAACTTCTGCAAAATCAACTATCCTTGGTGCATTATTGCCAAGGACTTCCTCAATTCTTTCAAAGGATGTTCTTTCTTTGGCAATGAGATCTCTTGGGCCAATTTTAATAACAGTGGGAACTTGGTTGTGTCCAATAGCATCTATACTTTTTGCACGAAGAACAACATTTCCAGAAAATCCACCATCCAAACAGATGAACTCCACTGATTTGCAATCTCTATATAAATAGTACAAAATGTCCTCATCGGAAGAAGAGAGCTTCATTTCTTGGTCAAAAGTAATCTTAACTCTATCACGATTCTTTAATCCGCCAGGCAGCAATTCAATTTTTTCACCCGAGAGAAATTCACTAAATCCACCTATAGATGGAAAAATTTGTATTCCTAAAATATTCTTAAGATGATCCAAGGATATAAAATGCATATGCCTAGAGGAACTCGCAGTTAAGGCAGAACAAATACCTATTTCAAAATTAGGATATCTAGTGGACAATTCGTAACTTAGAAATGAAATCTTAGCTTCCGACCACACGCCCACGAGACCAATTCGGATTTTTTCTTTTGAATTCTCGAATGGTTTCAATTTTTCTTCAAGATCTGTCTTATGAAAATCATTGAGTCCACTTGCATCTACAATTTTATGATTTGATAATCCATCTTGTTCTAACAAAGATTGGTATACGAATCTCGCTCCATGAGTATCAGCAATACAATGTGCTCCAAATTGCTTGAGATGTTCTTTCTGTTCTGGATCATTTGCATTATGCCAATCTCGGATGTGTATAATTTCTAGCTCTGCTTTCTCTTGGGCAATTGCCCACTCCATAAATGCAATGACTGCGCCTTCAGATGGATTTTCTCCCATCAATCTTTTTGATTCCGAATATCCTACGTGCAGCAAGTTTGGAATAGGATCATATTTCTGAATCGGCTCAACAAAATCATTTTGTAAACATTGAGTAATAAGTAGAGCTTGCTTCATTTGTTTTTACCTTTTTGACTTAGTGTTTAGATCTATCTTTTCTTTCATCTTATTCGTGTTTGTCTTTTTTTCTGAAGTTTCCATTTCCTCAAGGTCTTGGATAGGTTTAATTTTATCGAAGGAGGCGATCAGATTGGTTGTCTTTTGTGCTAATTGTATCTTTGCAGTTGTTCCAGAAGAAAAATCTAAATAATCTGATTCCATTCCATCGGAGAAGATGACCCCATTTTCTGGCATATGAGATTCTAATACTAGCTCCATCCCTTCTTGGATAGTTCCTGCAACGAGACTTGCTCCCGACCATTTTGATGCAAAAGGCTCTCTAACTGCGAAAAGTAAAATCCTCTCTTCCCATGCTATATCTCTAAGTTCACACTTGATTTCAGAATTCGAATAGGCATTGATTCCATTTGCCATATTAAATACAGAACTGAACCATCCTGTTGAACCAGCAGGAGTAGAGACTATAATTCCACTCGAAATTTGTCTTTCCGAATTCTTATTAAAATTTATCGTATAACGTGCAGAAGACTGCGACTTAGGGCCTATAAAAAAGTCATTAAACGCATAGAGTGATTGATTGTCCCCAAGTTTAACCTCAGCCATGGTAATCTTATGAAGATCATAACTTTGATTCAAAACTTTTCCTAAATTTTTGCTTAGCTGATCCGTTTGGAAAGGCATAAGAACTCCATCGAATCTAGCTGGATCAGGATTCACTGCAAAAATAGGCTGCCCATTTAAATATTTTGCTGTATTAACAACAAGACCGTCTTGCCCTAAAGTAAGGACCAAATCATTTGGACCGAACATATAGTTCGGAAGATAAGACCTATCAATCAAATGAAATTTAACACCTGGCTCAAAGGATTGAACAACTGCTTCTTTTGCCCTAGCGTAGTTATCATATTCCAATTCATAGTCTTCGAAAGATTGACCTCGATTGGTAATATAAAACTTAGCCTGACCCTTGGTGTTGAACTTGCGAATAGTTTCTTCCAAGCGAGTCTGTCTTGTTACGATTACAATTTTATCGAACATGGTAGCCTTTTAAAATCTGCTTACAATAACAAATATTAAGATTCTCTTCCAGAATTTCCACTAAATGACTGATTCGAATAAGAATCATTTTCCATGATAGATTGCAAGAGATCTGGACTGATGTTTAAATTTCCGATTTTTTCTGAATTCTTGGCAAGATCTCTAAAAGCTCTGGAAATTAATTGCCTACTGTCCATTTGGTTGAGGGAAAGTGCTTCAAGTATTTCTGCTGATAATTCTTTAAGTGGAGCAATTTCTTGGCTTAAAGATTGCGCTTTCGCTTTTGAATATTCAACCATGTTCTTAGCTTGAGAGCTCACAAGTTCTGATTTTTTCTTTTCCTGTTCTATCTGAGAATCTAACTTAAGTTGAGCAATGTCAGCATTCTTAGATTCTACAGCAAGCTTTGCATCCATCTTTGCCACTTCGACTAACTTTTGTTTCTCTTGTACAGAAATTTCAGCATTCATTTTCGTTTCGCGAATGGTTCGATTCTTTTCTTCTACTGCAATTTGGGTCTGGAGTTCATTTTCTTTAATCTTACGTTCCTGTTCTACTGCGAAATTTCTTCTTTGAAATACAGCCTCATCGGATTGTTGCAGAAAGACTTCTCTTGTTGTTGATTCTAAGGCTCTAGCCATCTCAGGAGCAGGTGAGATTTTTAAAATATTAAAATCTAAGACATCTATACCAAGTTCTACCAAGGTGTTTGAATTCTTCAAACGATCTAGTACAGGTTGGTACAATTCTGCAGCCGCTGTCAAGGCTTCGGTAAGTTCTAGAGATCGGAATTTTTCTCGAACAGCTACCTGAATAAGATTCGTTATACGAAGATTTAATTTTTCGATTCCGTCTCCCATATAGCGGCCATTAGCATCAATAGTAAAGTCAAGTAGAGAGGCAAGCTTAACTGCATCTTTGACACGGTAGGTAACTTGACCTTGGATACTGATCTCTTGGTAATCTTTGGTGATTTCTTGGAAGATAAAAGGTGCATCGCGAGTATCAGCAGGGACGATGACGAGTGTAGACGAGGGCGCAAAATAGAAAAAACTTAATCCTGCTCCTTGCTTTTTGATCCTACCCGATTTAAAATGAATGGTAAAATCGATAGGTCGAGTTTTTATAAAACGAATTCCGAACATGCTTTGCTCCCAAAAAAGATATCCTTCAAACTAAGAATATAAGAGAACAAAGCAAGAAATTTTTAATTTAGTAAATCTTAAAACGATCCAGCTGAATCAACGAGTTCCAATAGAATAGTAAGTGATTCCTAATTTTTCCATAGTTGCTGGGCGGTATTGGTTTCTACCATCAAAGATCACAGGGGATTTCATGAGAGATTTTACTTTTTTGAAATCAGGTTCCCGAAACTCTCTCCACTCAGTTACAAGTAGCATTGCATCCGCATCTTTGATCGCATCATAAGGATTCTCTTTGTACTCAACTTTACCTTGAAAATAATAATTGGATGTTTCTTTAGCAACTGGATCAAAAGCCTGAATCTTAGCACCTCGCTTATACAATTCTAAAATAAGCGGAATGGAAGGAGCCTCTCTCATATCATCCGTGCCCGGCTTAAATGCAAGCCCCCAAATTCCGAATGTCATTCCTGATAAATCCTCTTTCTTGTAATGGGAAATAATTTTCTGAAGAAGTCGAACCTTTTGCGATTCATTGACTTCTTCCACCATCTCAATGATTCGAACAGGAGAGCCCGCTTCCTTGGAAGTTGTTATTAAGGCTTGAACGTCTTTTGGAAAGCATGATCCGCCGTAACCTATTCCTGCATAAAGAAACTGTCTTCCGATTCTAGAATCAGTTCCCATACCCTTGCGTACGTCTTCGTAGTTCGCACCTACCGCATCACAAAGGTTAGCTATTTCGTTAGAGAAAGATATCTTTGTAGCAAGAAAGGCATTACAGGCGTATTTTGTAAGTTCGGCTGAACGTATGCTCATTCGCAAAATTGGATTGCCATTTAGGACAAAAGGGTTATAAAGTTCAGCCATCATATCGAGTGCCTTTTCGGAATCAGCACCAATCACAACTCTTTCCGGTTTCATAAAGTCGTCGATAGCCGCACCTTCTTTCAAGAACTCAGGATTGGAAACAACATCAAACGGATGTTTTGTGTTCTCGGAAAGAATTTTCTTTACATCGTCCGCTGTACCAACCGGAACGGTGGATTTATCCACAACGATCTTGTATCCGTTCATAGCCTTACCTACTTCTTGGGCAACTCCATGAACCATGGAGAGATCGGAGGATCCATCCGCTTTTGTAGGAGTGCCTACTGCAATAAAAACAAATTCGGATGCCTGCACACCATCAACTAATGAGGTTGTGAAGTTGAGTCGATTTTCTTTTGTGTTATTTAATACAAGTTCAGAGAGCCCAGGTTCGTAGATAGGAATGATTCCGTTCTTAAGGTTTTCGATTTTCTTGGCATCTTTATCTACACAGATCACATCATTGCCGTATTCAGCAAAGCAAGTGCCTGCCACCAATCCTACATATCCTGTTCCAATTACGCATACTTTCATGAATGCCAGTATTTGGGTGAAAAATCTTTTGGAAAGGATAAAATCAATGCAATTAGGCAGACTTACATCTGCATTCTATCTGCAAAATTATTCAAACTTAGGAAATTATTTTAATTGTATTAAGATTTTCTTCTCTTGCGAATAGCTTCAGCCAATCTTTCAATGACAGGAACTGTATCATCCCAAGATAAGCAGGCATCCGTAATGGATTTGCCATACTCAATCTTATCCAAAGGTCCGTCCTTTTGGTTGCCCTCTTTAAGATGAGACTCCATCATAATTCCAAAGATAGATCGATTGCCAGACTCAATTTGCTTGGCAATATCTTCTGCAACGATAGGTTGATTCTTAGGATTTTTCTTAGAGTTGCCATGGCTACAATCTACCATGATTTTTTCCACAAGACCTGCATCGCTAATTGCTTTTTCAGTTTCGGCTATAGCTTGTGCGTCGTAATTTGGTCCCTTGGTAGAACCTCGAAGAATAACATGGCAGAATGGGTTTCCTGTTGTGCTAACAATAGCAGCTACACCTTGCTTGGTGATGGATAGAAAATGGTGAGGAAGCATAGCTGCGTGGATAGCATCAATTGCTATTTGTGCATTTCCATCCGTTCCATTTTTGAATCCTACAGGCATGGAAAGCCCAGATGCAAGCTCTCTATGGATCTGGCTTTCAGTAGTTCTTGCTCCAATGGCTCCCCAAGAAACACAGTCGCCTGTAAACTGAGGTGAAATTGTATCGAGAAATTCACATCCAACGGGAAGACCCATACCAATCAGGTCAACTAGCACCTGTCTTGCGAGTCGGAGTCCCTTATTGATTTCAAATGAATTATTGATAAATGGATCATTGATAAGACCTTTCCAGCCAGTTCTTGTTCTTGGCTTTTCAAAATAGACTCGCATAACAATTAGAACATCATCTTTAACAGAATCAGCGAGCTTCTTTAGCTTGCCAGCATACTCAAGAGCCGATTCAGGATCATGAATAGAACAAGGACCGACAACTACAAGCAATCTATCATCAGTACCGCTAATGATATTCTCGATCATTTTCCTAGAACTGGAGACTACTTCACTTCCAGACTCACTAATAGGAATCTCTTCGATTAAAATTGCAGGAGGAATCAATGGTTTAAGTGCTTTTATATGAATGTCGTCGGTCTGAAAGAACATGCTCCTATCTTGAAATTAGCTGTTTTGGAGTCTATTGATATTTTTAGATTCAGTCTTAATTTGATGGAAAATCTGAATCGAATAATCCATTAGATTCCCAAGATTCGCAACTCAAAAAAGAAAATTTACAAATAATATATATATTCTTACTTGAAGTGCATGTATTAAAATGTAACAATCTCATAGTTTTATTTAGATAGAACAACAAATCTTTCTTAAAAAAGTGGTATTATATTTGGAAATATTTTAATTCCAACTGTTGTGAAAGGTAGAGTAGCAAAGAAGTCTCGATATGAAGCAATTCAAAAAGCCCTATTTACTGATTGTATCTTTAGCAATTTCAATTTCTTATTGTGTACCTCCTTTAAAGAAGCTTCCTGCACACCAATTTTTAGAACTCCGAGTTCTAACATGTGTAGCTGATGCAAATAGCTGTGAATCCCAAACCAATACAACGACTACTGATTCTGATTCTACACCAACTGCAAGTACTCCTGCTCCTACAATACCACCTTCTGGTCTTTCCTATAACCCTGCTTCGATTACTTTAACTGTGAATGTTACTATGCCCAATTTATCCCCCACAGTGACAGGAACTGTGGTCTCATATTCCATTTTGCCTGGTCTACCTACAGGAGTAACATTAAATACTTCCATAGGTCTCATCTCTGGGACTCCCACTGGAGCTTCGGGAAATACTGCTTATACTATCACAGCAACGAATGCATTGGGTAATACCACAACTCTTGTTAATATAGAAATTCTGACTTTTAAACGAATCTTTGTAACAGCAATAGGTTCAAGACCTGGTGCTGCCTTTGATTTCACATCAGCACTCACTGCCGATGCAAGATGTATGAGTGATACGAACAAGCCTTCGACAGGAACATACAAAGCTATGTTAGTAGATTCTAATCGACGCGCGAGTATTTCAGCTAATACTGGAGATGGACAATTGGATTGGGTCTTTCTACCCAATATTTCATATGCTAGACCTGATGGAGCAGTTATCCAAATCTCTAATGCACAGCGGCTACTTCCTTTTCCCTTGATTCTTTCACCAACTGCTGGAGCTTCTCAATACTTTACAGGTATGAATGCAGACTGGACAACCAATGTTGGCGGCAATTGTTCGAATTGGACAGATGGGTCAACTTTGGCTGCTGCTTCTGGGGTTTCTGGTCGAGGAGAACAAACTGGTGATGGAATTCTAAGAGGCGCAGCAAATATCTCTTGTGGACAAAGTGCTTCAGGACAACAATTGCTCTGTGTGGAACAGTAGGAAAAGAATCTATAAAACAAAAGGATATTCGAAACTTATGAAAATTCAATTTATTTTTTTTATAACAATTCATTTAATATTTCAGTCCTGTGCATCAAGCGGCATGGACAGAGGGAAACTACCAGACATTTCAGGACAGAAAATCGTAATCGATGATGAGGAAATAAAAAAATACGCAAGCCTTAAGCCTCAACTTAAAATGCCCTTCCGTGTGGGTGTTTATTTTGTAAGCAACGAAGGTGCTCACTATCGTATCAATGGAGAAGACAAATCTGAATTTCTGAAAATTGAAAATGAACTGAAAGAGATCGGCATTGTTAGTCAGATGTTTTTCGTCTCTAATTCCATACTTGAGGTTGATAATTCTAACGAAGACTCCTATTATGGCGACAGATATAAAGAGCGAACAAAAACTTTAGAAAGTGTTAAAGCAATTCGGATTCTATCTTCTAGGTATGGTGCTGATGCAGTTCTGATTGTTCAACCTAAGTCCTATTATAAAAAAGTTTCCAATATCTTTAGTATCTTTTATCTTACAATAGCTGGAATATGGATTGCTCCAGGCTCTTCTCGGGAATCAAGATTTGAATTTGCTGCAACACTTTGGGATGTTAAGAATGAATATTTATATTTTACGAGTGAAGCAGATTCATCAAGTGAAACGAGTCCAAAACCCTTAGGCTTTATTGACGACGAAGAAATTGTAAGCAAAGATAAAAAGAAAGCATTAGACACTCTATCCAAAGAAGTTAAATCGAGATTCAAAAGTTTTAAATAGGTTCCCTACTTATCGAAAGTTCGGAAGAATTCGGCTAGTTCAGCTTCTGAAGGTATCGAAATTCCCAAAGATGCTAAGTCATACTTCGAAGAAATGGCAATCACGATTCCATTCTTAAATATTCTAAAATTAGAGACCTTCAATGTTCGTTGAGCAAGCCTTAGTCCCTAAGTCTTAATGAAGGCGATGGACAATTGGATTGGGTCTTTCAGACCGAATATGCGGATTGAAAGGACAGAAGTTGTTGATCAAAATCAAAGTTATCAAGAATGAAAAAGAATTAATTTTCTTTTTTTAACGATTTTAAATTAAAAACTATACCACTAAAATTTGTCCTTAGTTATAGGTGTTTCTTGCCAGAAAATCATTTTCCAATTATCTCCTATTTTCTGGTATATAGTAATATATCTAGAGGTATTCTTAATTCCTTCTGTGGCTACATGAATCAATCCTGTAACATAAGCTACATTTCCAATCAACTTTACTGATTGCTCTTTGGTTTCAAACTTAATAAAATTTCTTTCTGCTGCCAAATGAATATCAGTGTATTCTTTTTTATTAACTACATTTCCCACATGACCAACTGCATAAAAATCATCAGCCAATATGGTTTCAATTGGTAAGGCGTTATGTGTAAGAACTGCATTACCCAATTCTGCTTCTAAGGAAAGTATATTTTTAATTGTTGTTTCTTCGGTGTTATTCATAATATTATTTTAAATGACTATTCTTATTTAACTTTAAGATAGCTTAGTCATTCCCATTTTTATTCCTTTTTTTATAAATCTAATTTTTGAATTAAACCTGTATAGCTTGGAGAATCTTGATAAATTGTATGATAACTCCTTTTTAGAAAAACCCATTCTCCATTTTCTTTTATCAATACATCCTCGTACATAGACAGATTATAATTACCTGACTTATCATCAGATTTTCTTGCAATTTCATTCACATAGAATCGTGCAGTAGCCTTATCTCCATCAATGTTAACAACTCCTGGTCCAGTTAACTGTACAAAAAAATCCCATAACCCTAGCATATGTGTCACTGAATCACTCATATTTTCTTTACCCTTAAATTCCATGTTAATGGGAGACCCAATGATCCATTTGCTGTCTGTTGCCCAGAGTCTCTGAAATGCTTTACCATCAACTCTATTTGCCGCATCACTAAATTTATCTGCCAAGGAACGAATTTCTAATTCGTCTTTAACTTTTAACAGAGATTTAATCTCTTCTTGGCTTAGTATTAATTTTTCTTCCATTTTATATCTCCAGTTTGAATTTAATATCTTGAATTATTGAATTATTTTCATAAGGATATTCTAATCCAGGTTCCGTAATTTTCGTGTTTGGTAATTCATCCTTAATATATTTCCTTATTCGAATTCTTTGTTCATCTGAATATCTCCCTCCGATTAAGATTAAATTTATTTTATGCAATGACTTTATCTTTTCCATACCTTCTTCTTCACTTAACATTCCATAAATTGTAATATCACCGATAGATTGTACTAACTTAACAACCTCATCTCTTCGAATTGGATTCCCTCCAAAAAGAACTACTACTGGAGCGTTTTTATTATTAGAAATACTTTCACTTAATAGCATATTATTATACCCTCGCTTTAATTTTTCCTCTTCTGTTAAATTTACCAAGCTAACTAAAATAAAAAACATTCTACTTATATTGTATTATTAATCCTAAAAATTTATTATGAACATTCAATATTAAGGAAACGAAATCTAATTTCATTAAAACATCCTAAAGTAACTTTTATCGATTTAGATTTTGATATATTAGATTTTATTTTTCCTAAACTCACTGTTTGCTAACCTCCTGTAGTAATCTTTCATTTGTTCTTCACCTACAGAAACTAAGGACCCATTAAATATTGGGATCTCATTAATAGGTGGGCCTCCCATTAAAACTGCTTTACAGTTATTATTTATATATAAATAGATCTCTTCTTCATATGAGATTTTGAAACCTTTGCCTAATGATAAATCTATATCATTAACCTTACATACCCCATCGCAGACAGAGATTAAATATTCCCATTTTTTGTTGAGTTTTAACAAAGAAAAAGCTTCTTTGTTACTTCGTATTGTATATAAAATAATGTCTCTTTCTGTTTGAATCGGTGAGCTGATTTGTTCATATTTACCAAGCAAAGCAGTAATAATTATTCCTCCGAGCAAATTCATTTTTTCTAAGTTGTGATCGGGAATCGTCTGAAAGGAAGGTCTCCCATTTCTTTCGTTTGAAGAAAGTAAATGCCATATTTGAAACCCACATAATCTTCCACCTTTTTCAGAAAACTCATCAGAGAGACCTTCCGAATGGAAAATACCATTCCCCGAAATCATATAATTCAATCTTCCTTTATCTAGTATTTGGTCATTTCCTAGACTATCCTTATGATAACCTTCTCCCTCAAACATATAAGAAATAGTAGCGATTCCAGAATGAGGGTGATATGGAATATGAACTTTTTGCCCAGCTGGAAAATCGAAAGGTCCTAAGTGATCAAAATATATAAATGAACTAACATTTTTTTCCAAAACGGAAGGCATAACATTTCTAGAATGTGGACGAAAGTTTGAGACTGTTGCAGTAATTTTTTCCATGATTGAATTTTATTCTATGTTTCAGCTAACTACTACTTCTCGATTCATGGGAACTTCTACAAAAATTAATTCAGAATTCAAGTTAGATTTTATTTCTATTTCATCTGTTTCATATATTCCCAAAGCATCACCTTCATTTAATTGAAAACTTTCAATCTCGATTGAACCTTGCACACAATGAATATAGACTCCATTCCCTTTCTTATTCATTATATATTTAATTCTTGTTTCTTGGCTTAATCTAGATACACTGAAGAAAGCATCTTGGTTAATAAATGCAGAATTATTTCTCCGATCGGGAGATAGTGTAAGTAGAATTTTATCTTTTTTGTCCTCTTGCTTGTATGTAAACTGTTCATACCGAGGCTTAATATTTATTTCCTTGGGATAAATCCAAATCTGATAGCTATGAAAGGATTTAGTTTTAGAAGAATTGAATTCACTATGCATAATGCCAGTTCCAGCACTCATTGTTTGAACGGAATTAATCCCAATAGTTCCAAAGCTTCCTGAGTTATCTTTATGATCTTGTGCACCTTCCACAACAATAGTACTAATTTCCATGTTTTCATGTCTGTGCATTCCGAAGCCTTGTCCAGCCATAACGATATCATCAGCGAATCCACAAAGTTCACCAAAATTAGTTTGGTATGGAACAAAAGCATAATAACTATTCTTCCAATAATTCCTTTTATGGATTCGAGAATCGCTTTTAATGAACAAGGTTTTCATCTTAGTTTTTATTATTTAAATTAGCCATAATATATTGAACTGGAGCTGAAACACCTTGCCCATTTTCAATCACAACGGAATATAATCTTTTGTATTCTTCTGTTGTATTGTCTGGACAAAGTTCTGCCATCACGGCTGCCCAAGTTAGTGGTTGAGCACCGGCTTGGATCATGCGTAATTTAGCATCATTATGTGATTCTGGGCTAAGTCCACCCGAAGCATCACTTACAAAGAAAACTTCATATCCATCTTTCATCGCAGATATAGCTGTTTGCGCTAAACAGACCTCAGTCCATAGACCCGCCATAATTATTTTTTTACGTTTAGTGGCTTTAATTGCGTCCTTAAATTTTGGATCACTCCATGCATTTGTATTTACACGGTCAATTACATCGTGATTCGGAAAAATAGAACTAATTTGAACAAATAGTGGATCATTTAAAGGCCCTCCTTTTGCGTTGATAGTTGTTAATACCGTTGGAATCTCTAATTCCTTTCCAACTTTAGCTAAGGCTGTTGCATTATTTATCAACTCAGTAGCAGTTATACTTTGAATAGGGAAAGCTACGAATGGTTGGTGGTCGATCAATGCTAGAACAGAGTTCTGAATTGTTAACTGATTGATATTATTCATACTGAAATCCTTTAAAAATTATTTTCTTACAACACCAGTAAAAAAGAATGTGTTAAATAGTCAATTGTTAAATACGCAACTAATATTACAAAAAAATCAATTAAGGTTCTGAATAGTTTTTTTGAGGACAGCCATACAAATATCTATATCTTTTTTATTAATCCCTGCTAATGCGTCAGCTATAGCAAGCTGCCCACACTCTGCTGCAGGTTCTTCGAGATTTTTACCCACTTCGGTAAGGAAAACTCTAAAAATACGTCTATCCGTTTCATGATTCACTCGTTTTACAATTCCTTCTCTTTCCAATATATCAATAATTCTAGTGACATTTGCACGATCCCGATTCGATCCTTTGGCAATTTCTTGCTGTGAACATCCATCATTCTGCCAAAGAAAACTTAGCACTCTAAATTGGTCTGGTGTTATGGGAAGATCTTTATCCTTCATGTATTTTGCAAGTCGCCTAAAAATAGAAGTATAAGCTACTCCTAATATTCGGCCGTAGGATTGGTCAAATTTCAATTTGGACATATCTAATTTTTAATAGCACGATTCATTAAAATTTTCATCCAATGTCTGTAAAACATAATTAACATTGAACAATTTACTTTGAACTGTCTAGATAATTTTATAATTAAAATTCACTCTTGTAATCCCTGAGCCTCAAGAATATTAGAAATAATGGATTCAGGCTTTCTTAAAAGGAATTCTGTGCCAAGAGCAACCTAGATCTGCCAGGAGACTGGATAAGGCCTATGAATTCTATAGTCGCATTAGGCAAAGATCCACAATTAAATAGTAAAATTGTGGTTAGAAGGTAAAACTTATTTTGCATCATATATGAATGTTATAAAAAAAGATTTATGATAACTATGTTGAATATAGAACTAAATGATTTTCATTTTACTATCCCTACTTATTGAAAGCTTGGAATAATTCGGCTAGCTCAGCTTCTGAAGGTATCGAAATTCCCAAAGATGCTAAGTCATACTTCGGAGAAATGGCAATCACGATTCCATTCTCAGATATTTCTATATTAGATACTTTAAATTTTCGAAGAACATTGTCATATCTTGCCGCCAACTTTTCATCAAACAAGGATGTAAATTGCGATTTAGAATAAATACCTGGCTTTAAGGAGTAGTATGAATCAACATCAACGCAGAAATAAAATCTCCATTCTAAAAGATTAAATTTTTGGAAATATCTTGGGTCTGTTATATCACCCGTTTTACTGGCAACAGATTCGATAATCTTTCTTTTTGTTCTCACTGTAAATGATCTAGCAGGTGATCCAACTACGATTTCAAAAAAAACATCATCTCTTTTTTTGTAAAGGGAAGAAGATCTTAGCAATTTATTGAGCGAGGAAATTTCATCTATACTTGCCTTAGGATAGGAAACTTGGATTTTATTTAAAATTGTTACAAAATGTTCTTCATTTTCTTTACGCATTCTCTTTCCATAGAACAACCAATAAAAATATAGAATTAAATAGAAAAGACAGGCACCAAACACCAAACCGCCAATTACTTCACTATTGAAAACTGCGTCGTTCACTATCCAGGCAATCCAAATTCCAGTAATAAAAATGCGTAAAAGAAGCCAGAAGATTTGCGAGCCAAGTTCGAATCGAAATTGTAAATTTTGCTTTCGAATGTTTCGGATGGATTTAAATTTCAAAAGAAAAGTAACCAAGAAGGCTATAATTAAAAACCAAGTGAAGGCTTGATGCAAAAAATGTTTAGAGAATGCTTCTCCCTTCTCAGATTCTGTTAAAATATATGGAACAATAAATGCAAATAATACAATTCCATTGAATATTACAAATATAAATCGTACTAATCTTGCTATCATTATGTTTTCCCCTTTAATTCACCTAACAGTTTAAAATAATAAGTGAAATTTATAGAAACCAAATTTCACACTATAAAATTTATTCTAATTTTATTTCAGACCTATCAAACAAACTTAAAGTCCAAGAATGTCGAATTGACAAAATATCCTTGTAATACAAAGTAAACTTGTTCCTAGTTTTGGATAGAAAATTTTGCAATCTCTAGAATCCGTTAAAAAATTATTTCAAATTTCAGAATTTCGCTCCTTCCAAGAAGATATAATCCAACGAATCCTTGGTGGGCAACACTGCCTTGTGATTATGCCAACAGGAATGGGCAAATCCCTCTGCTACCAAATTCCAGCATTGCTTCTCGATGGGTTAACGATAGTAATATCTCCACTCATTGCACTCATGTACGATCAAGTAATGGCGCTAAAAAAAATTACCCCAGAGGTTACCTTTATCAATTCCTCTTTAAGTAAGGAAGAACGAATCTTCAGACTGGATGAATTGAAAAAAGGAAAATACAAAATACTCTATATCACACCCGAAAGATTTCGCAGTAAATTTTTTGTAGAAGCTATTCGTGGTCAAAAAATTTCCTTACTTGCTATAGATGAAGCACATTGCATAAGTCAATGGGGGCATGATTTTAGACCAGACTATTCTAGAATTGCTGAAATTCGCTCTATCTTAGACTCACCCACTACGATAGCTCTCACTGCAACTGCCACCAAACATGTACAAAAAGATATCATTGAACAATTAGGCTTTGATTCAAATGAGATTAAACTCTACCATTCTGGAATTGCTCGCCCCAACCTATATCTCCATGTAGAGCAAAATGTTGATGAACCAGAAAAATGGAAATCAATTCTAAAATTAATTCGAAATGACCAAGGTTTACAAAATGGCAAAAGTTCATCCACTTTGGTCTATTTCAACCTCATTGATAAATTAGAGAAATTTTCCGACTACCTTTCCACCAATCGTATCGAACATTCTGTCTACCACGGAAGATTGAATGCAAAAGATCGCAATCGTATTCAAAGAAATTTCTTAGAAAATAAGACTCAAATACTTCTAGCAACTAACGCATTTGGTATGGGAGTTGATAAACCAGACATCCGAAAAATCATACATGCAGAACTTCCCATATCCATAGAGTCTTATTACCAAGAAATTGGTAGATCAGGAAGAGATGGGCAAGATTCAGAGTGTTATCTGTATTATGTGGAAAATGATCTTGCTGTACTTATGGATTTTATCGAATGGCAAAATCCAGATTCTCAGTTCATTAAAAAAGTCTACGATACATTTCACCATGCAGGAGAGAAGCTTACCTCATGGGACTACCAAGAAATCCAGTCTAAAGTGGTTTTTAAAAATCGTGGAGACCACAGATTGCAGACAGTATTAAATTTATTGGATAGATATTCAGTAACTTCGGGAGATGTAGAAAATTACAATCTAAAACTAATCGGAACTCTTCCCCAAGAATTAACTGATGAAGCAAAACTAGAATCTAAGAAAAAAAATTCCCTCAAAAAACTCTACGAGATGTTAATGTATTCTAAAGCTGAAAAATGCAGGCGAGCATTTCTATACAATTATTTTGGCGAAGAACCTACATTTTGTGGAAATTGTGATTACTGCAAAATGAACTAATTCCTATAAGAAAAGTCTAAGCAAATCATTTAACATTAAATAATTATCTACTATCATAGCTTCCCTCTATCTGCTCATTGAGAGAATCTTAACCAATCTCAATCATTATAGTAAAAAAGAGGTGGACTAAATTATTTTTTATGTTCTAATATAAACTGAAAGCTATATTAAATATAGGAAGGTAATTAAAATGAGTAATGAAAGTTCTGGCAAATGCCCCGTAATGCATGGAGCAAATTCTAACAATGAAAAATCGGTTGTGGCTTGGTGGCCAAAATCCCTCAATCTGGACATTTTGCACCAACATGATTCTAAAACAAATCCCTTAGGTTCCAATTTCAACTACGCAGAAGAGTTTCTAAAATTAGACTTAGAAGCCTTAAAGGAAGATTTAAAAGCACTTATGACTGATAGCCAAGAGTGGTGGCCGGCTGACTGGGGTCACTACGGTGGACTTATGATTCGAATGGCTTGGCATGCTGCTGGAACATACCGAGTAGCAGATGGACGCGGAGGTGCAAATAATGGCAACCAAAGATTCGCTCCCTTGAATAGCTGGCCAGATAATGGAAATTTGGATAAAGCAAGAAGACTTCTATGGCCCATTAAGAAAAAATATGGGAACAAAATCTCTTGGGCTGATCTGATCATCCTCGCAGGAAATATGGCTTATGAATCCATGGGATTCAAAACTTTTGGATTTGCTGGAGGAAGAGAAGACATTTGGCATCCAGAAAAGGACATCTATTGGGGTTCCGAAAAAGAATGGTTAGCTGAAACTAAAAATCGATATGAAGATGCTAGCAAACGTGATACTCTAGAAAATCCACTAGCAGCAGTTCAAATGGGACTTATTTATGTAAATCCAGAAGGTGTGGATGGCAAGCCTGACCCACTTAAAACTGCTCATGATGTACGCCTAACATTTGCACGTATGGCGATGAATGATGAGGAAACTGTTGCTCTTACGGCAGGTGGTCACACAGTAGGAAAGGCACACGGCAATGGCGATGCATCTAAATTAGGTGGTGCTCCTGAAGCAGGAGAAATCGAAAACCAAGGTTTTGGTTGGATGAATCCCCAAGGCAAAGGAAACGGAAAAGACACTGTTACTAGTGGATTGGAAGGAGCTTGGACGAAAGAGCCAACCAAATGGGACAATGGATACTTCGATATGCTTTTCAAATACGAGTGGGAATCTAAGAAAAGCCCTGCGGGTGCTTGGCAGTGGGAACCTGTCAACATCAAAGAAGAAGATAAACCCGTTGATGCCCATGATTCATCTAAGAGACAAAATCCTATCATGACTGATGCAGATATGGCGATGATCAAAGATCCTGCCTACCGCAAGATTTCTGAAAAATTCCACAAAGATCCTGCTTACTTCTCGGATGTATTTGCAAGAGCTTGGTTTAAATTGACACATAGAGACCTTGGACCTAAGTCTCGTTACTTGGGCGCGGATGTTCCCCAAGAAGATCTTATCTGGCAAGATCCTATACCAAAAGTTGATTATACTCTTACAGATTCAGAAATCTCTGATTTGAAAGCGAAGATACTAGCTCTTGGCTTAAGTAAAACAGATTTAATCACAACAGCTTGGGACAGTGCCCGAACCTTTCGAGGTTCTGATTTCCGAGGTGGTGCGAATGGAGCTAGAATTCGACTAAGTCCACAGAAAGATTGGGAAGGAAATGAACCTGCTCGCCTAAAGAAAGTTCTAGATAAATTAACAGAATTCCAAGCTAGTCTTTCCAAGAAAGTAAGTATAGCCGACTTAATAGTATTAGGTGGTTCAGCTGCCATTGAGAAATCTGCAGAAGAAGGCGGAGTAAAGATACTGGTGCCTTTTCAGCCAGGAAGAGCAGATGCAAGCCAAGAGCAGACGGACGTAGCTTCTATGGGAGAATTGGAACCAGTTCATGACGGATTTCGCAATTGGCAGAAACAACACTACGCTGTTACACCAGAAGAAATGCTTTTAGATAAAGCACAACTTTTGGGATTAACTTCTCCTGAAATGACAGTATTAGTGGGAGGAATGCGAGTTCTTGGAGCAAATTTCGGCGGAAGCAAACATGGGGTCTTCACGGATCGTGTGGGAGTTCTAAGCAATGACTTCTTTGTGAATCTAACAGATATGAAATTCAATTGGGTTCCTACTGGAAGAAATTCCTATGATATAGTGGATCGTAAAACTGGGAAGACAAGCTGGACTGCGACTCGAGCGGACTTAGTGTTCGGTTCGAATTCCATACTTCGTGCTTACTCTGAGTTGTATGCTCAGGATGACTCCAAAGAAAAGTTCGTTCAAGACTTTGTTAAGGCTTGGGTAAAAGTGATGAATAACGATAGATTTGATTTGAAATAAAAAATCGATTAACCGTAACGGTCTTACCGATATGATTTAACGTCAAGTTAAAGTTAAAGCAAACTGGGATGCCATGGGGAAACTCATGGCATTTTGCAAGGAAACGCAAGATCTTTCAAAATTTTTGTAAACTTTCTATGTGCTCAAGGAATCGATATATGATTCAATAAATTTACAAGTTCCACGTAACTGCTGTATAGGAGCTTCTGCTCGGATGCTTGTTGCCATGCCTATCAAGGTTGTGGTTAAAAAATTAGAAACCATTTGGATGTTTATACGAGATTCGCTTTTTTTTGATTTGGTAAAGTTTTTCAAAGCATATTGGAACCCGCTCTGAATCCTTTCATAATAATTATCAATCAATGGTCCAATACAAGCATCCAGAGAGCCTCTTTGAGCAGAAGTATTGCATAAGAGACAACCCAGTCCACATAGATCTTTCTGACCAAACTCAACCATTCGATTGAACAATGTTTTGATTCCCTCAGTACTCGCATCCTTCTCTTCAATTGGTTTTAGCATCTCACTTAAAAATGTTTGTTCATAGTATTCGAGTGTATTTGTGAATAGATTCAGTTTGGAACCAAATTCAGCAAACAAGCTCTTTTTATTGATTCCAAATTCATCGGCAAGAGAATCTGTACTTGTAGCATGAAATCCATTCTTTCTGAATATTTTTATGGCACTTGCTAAAAGCTGCTCCCGTTTGTATTCTTTGTTTCTTCCCATTCTTATATCTTTTTTCTTTCCCCAAAACGATCAATCACTTACTCGCTATTTGTAACTATTCAATTACTTATTTTTCTTGACTCAATTTTGTTATTAAATTATTAGTTATTTAGTAACTATTTAGTTACAAATGGAGAATTAAATAGAATGAGAAAATTACTAAGGAGTATTTAACATGGACAATAACTTAATTTCTACAATTGGTATGGCATTATGTACCTTACCTGGAATTCTTCACTCAATCGAGGTCGCTTTTCCCATGTTGGGTCGGCTCATTGTGAACTATGTTCTACCATTCTTTGAGCATGGATTGCCAAATGGAAAGAGTCAAATAACTGCTAAAGAGCAGATGGGGATGCTAGATTCTGCCATTTCGTCTGTGCCAGAAGAGAAGAAAACAGCTGCTAAAGATTACATATTCCTTCTACTCTTTGAGCAGCGCCAAAACTCGCTTGCTTATTGGTCAGTAATTGTAGCTATCATTTATGCCTTTCAATTGCCACTCATCGAACGAACCTCTCTGCATTTCCTTTTCTTTGTGATGTCTACCTTGTTTGCTTTGGTCAATGCCAATCATGCTGGTATACCATTCCTAGGTCACAACCCGAAAGTATCCAGAAATGGACGAAATGTAGGTATAATTTTCACTCCAGTATGGATTGTATCAGCAGTTATGAACTTTTTGGCTTTTACACACACTACACTATAACCGAAAAGGAAATTACCAGAGACATTTGCATCTTAATCAATAGTGCAGAGATCATGTATCTCAGCATTATTGAGATATTTAGTGTAACACAGACTCATCTTCAAAGGGAAACCAAATAAAGAAAAGCCATGACGAAACCTCGTGGATCTCTAAATTTGTTACCTAGAATGAGTTCAAAAACATTTTCAACCGTAAAGACTGTCCGAATCCAACACTGCGATCCTGCAGGAGTTGTTTTCACACCACAATACTTTAATCTATTTATAGAAGTTCTAGAAGACTGGTTTGCTGATGCTTTAGATTACCCTTTTGCAACAATGATAAGTAAGAACTATACAGGAATACCTGCCATGCATATTGATGCAAAATTCCACAGTCCATCTAAGTTAGGTGACATGTTGCATTTCTCTCTGGTTGTGGAAAAAATACGAAAATCAACTGTGCTATTAAGAATTACTGCAAATTCTCCAGAATCCCAGAAACGATGCAGTATGAAAATGCTCTACGGTTTCGCAGAATTCAAGACTACTGGTCTTAGTGCTTGGCCTGCGAATCTTCGGGAAAAGATGGAAGAGTATCTGAAATAGCTAATGAATAAAATATGCCCTATCAAACATTCAATCTATTTGATTCATGAATTTGCAATTGGAAAATCAAGAGAAGAATAGATTGATAGCTTACCAACTAACGAATGCCAAAGTATAGGATAGATTTTTGGATTAAATCTGAACATAGTTTTGCATTTTTTATATGGCAGAGAAAAGGTAAAAATATTTTGTAAACCTTTTCATCAGTTACAAATTTTATATATACTTTTTCAAAATTGACTTCCTCTATTTGGGAGACTGGAATTTTCATGAATCCATAAGTCATGATTCCTTTTTCGATTCGCAATGTCTTAGGAACATAGATTCGATAAGTAACATACAAAGAAAAACTCACTGCAAAAAATAGATGCGAATTAAAAAGAATTGCAAAGACTATACTGATCCAATCTGGATTAGCTATAGTAAAGAGCTCATAACTTGCAGTAGCCAAAAAGAACGAAATGGAAATAAATAGTAAAAATCCAACAGGAATAAATAGTAGATAGCTTCTATCATGGCTTTTAAATGATAATCCTTGGCGATCAAGAGATATTTCAAATGGATCCCCTACTCTATAGCGAGGCGGAAAATCATCCATTTCAACTTTTCCTTTCATTACTTCATGGTAGGGAAGATCTAATTCAGAAGTTTGTCTCAAGATCCCTTCTCGATTTCGCAAGGGAATGCTTGTAGATGTATACCAAAGCAAAGAAAAAAGTCCAACTGAATAATCCATAAATCAATGATAAATCTTCATCCATAATCTTTTCCTCTGTCTTTGAAAATCGTTATGAACTTGATTTCTTAGTATGTTAGTGAGAAATCAAGAAGCCTAGATCTCTAGCACATTTAGTACTAGAGAAAGATCTTCTGATTTCATTAAGGATTCTCTATCCGATCAAGATACAAAATCCTCAATTTAAATGCTTAAACCGTCTTACTATTGAAAGAAGCCACTCATAGCGGCTGCAAATTCAGTTGGTTTTTCAATAAAAGGAAAATGCCCACAGTTGGAAATTATAACCTTACTTTCTACTACGCCAGTCAATGCAGTTTCAACTGAGTTTGCATCCTGATTAGTAGTATTGATAATGTAATCAATTGGAACTACGTCATTATTACCATGAATCAACTTCACTGGTGCAGTAATTACTCCTAGAGACGCTCTAATATCTAGAGATCCTGTTCCTGCACCTATACCTAATTCAGTATTCAATAAATTTGAGACTGCCACTCCATTTCGAATCGTTTTCTCTGAGATAAAATCAAGATTCAATACTCTAAAATTTTCAGATGATCCATCTAACGCTGTAGGTGTAGGCAAATAATCATTAAAGTATTTTTTAAATAAGAATGCATAATATTCCTTCAATGCTTTCAAAGTTGGCGCATATCCAGATTTAGATGGATCAACAGGAGTTTGAACAACATTCAACCTCGCTTGAGCAGCTGTAGCATCTCCTCCAGCTTTTGTAACAAGTCTAGAAAAGAAAGATTGAGCAGTGCCAAAAAAGTATTGGTGTTGCGCACCAGCACTACTCACCAGTGCCAAGGACTTCACATGAGACTTGTAAGTTGCATCGGTTGCATAGAGCATGGCATAGAGACCACCCCAGGAATGCCCTAGGATATTGATTTGGTCACCAAGATTCAAGCCTGTGCGAATTGCATCC
>JAACWH010000107.1 GCA_009991425.1 Leptospira sp. | reverse complement strand
TTTGATAACGATACCAATAGGAATGGTTGGAATATTTTTCAGGCTTCTCCAAAACGGATCTACAATCTAAGATCGAGAAACTAAGAATAAAGAATAAAGTTAGTTTCAAAGTATTTTTTGTTGTTTTCATGTTTTCGACTTCATTCATCCAAGATGAGCAGTCAAATTAATATTCTAGATTTGTATTCTAAAAATTTTACAGGTGTAAACATGTCTGAAAAAGTTGAAAAGAATTTCCAAAAAATCATGCAATCTTTCTTAGATTTATTGAAATCGGAGCCTTATGATGCTCTTTCAATTGAGAAGATTGCAAAAAAGTCTGGTATGACCAGAGTTAATTTTTATAAATATTTTACTGATAAGGAAGATTTACTTTGGAGAACATTTCTTTATGTATTCATAGAAGTGGAAGAGGAAGTTAGCAAAATCCATCCAACGACTTTACTTTCGAATGGTAAACCTCTCACATACTATGCATTCGAACATTTAAAAAAGCATAGATACTTTTATAAAAATATTTTCGAAAACAATCTTCCTTACAGCTTCGTAGAAAAGCTATTGAATTATTTTACAGAGCAATCCTTTCGAACGCATGAAGTATTGAGAATGCAATACAAGGGAAAGATTCCCTATCTTAAGATCAATACTTATCTATCAGGGGCTTTGTTCAATTTGATGAGAAACTTAGTCATGCAAGAGGAAGACTGGGATTCTTTGGAAATTTCGGAATTTTTCACCAAACTTGCGATCGATGGATTACAAAAGACGATTTTGGATTCTAGATAGAGGTTAGTTTAGATATATTTTGTTATCGTGTTTTAAGAAGATTTTCAGAGAATGATTTCCATTCTAAGAAATATATAAATCACTTCTGATTTTTTTCCAAACCTCAATCCAAGAATTACTGAAAAAGTGATCCCTTGCTTTCTCAATTCTTTCAATTGGAATTTTATAAAGTTCTCCTTGTTTTAATGTATATGCAATAGGAAACCATCGATCTTCGTTAGGTAAGAAAATTTTGCAATTTGCTGTCATATCATTAAGTTGGTTCTCTACATTAAATCCAGGCAGGAAGAGATTCTTAAGAAAAATGGACAAAGAATGGACATGTATTCTCGAATTCTGAATGGGAAAGTCCAATAAGGAAAGGTCTCTATCGAATAACCAGTCTTTGGTGCCTATTAGAGAATGGATTCGTTCTACTTTATTTTGGAAGGATTGAGGATCATGGACTTGTTCTGAATCGGGATAAAGAAGAGATAAGAATTCATCGATACAATGATTGTCATACATATAAAACAAACTCATTCTACTATCTAGGATGGGAGAGAGCAAGAAAAGTTGTCGAAACTTAATACTTTGTGCAAATTTTAGAAGAGCCGCCCCTCCACCACTGTGTCCGATTCCAACCTTAGGGCATTGTTCTAAATGATGAGCAACTAAACCTTCTTTCAATGTTTGCAAGGCAGCTAGGATGTCATAGTTGCCTATGACCCCTCCGTGAGAGATGGGATTGTACCTAACTAGACAGATTCTTTGATCTACCAACTCGGATTCACGAAACCGAAATGCCCTTGCATTTCCCCCAGTTGAAGGCCAAAGAACAATGCAATAGCGAATTGGTTTCTCATAATGAAAGCTAGGGTGTTGGGTATGGTAGCCTTGGACTAAAATCTCGGCTTGGATCTTTGAAACTTTCTTATCCATTTGGATTTATCCGATCCATGAGGTTTACCTTATAAAGTATATAAGATTTATCTACTTTATAAAATAGAATGCAATCATTTTATGGCTCCTAAAGAGGAAGAAATTTGGACTCCAATCCGCCTTTACTTATTGTAATTTTGTTCGGGATCTTTCAATCTATTCTATTATCGTTGTATTTTTACAAAAACGATACTTTTCGAAATCCTACAAAATTATTATCGTTAGCCTTTTTAATACTAGGCTTTATTTTTATATTTGGATTGATTTTTTCTTTAGGTCTGAATTTGCAATATCCACACCTTTCAAGAATCGGTCTTCCTATTGGCGCATTAATCGCGCCTATATTTGCTGCAGGTGTAGAGGCGTATTATGGCTATCCCAGGGAAAATCGATACTGGAAATATATTTCTTTTTCTGCTCCAATTTTAATTGCAATCTATCTTTTTCCATATTACACTTCAAGCGCTGATGAAAAATACTCCAATCTAATCAGTCACTATGGGAGACTGGATACAGATTGTATTCTAATGAATTTGGTATAGATTCTATCGAATTGGATTATTTTTGTGCGATTGTATTTTCGTTAGCATGTATTTTCTAAAGAATTCAATAAAGAGTTAATCAACGAAATCCTTAAATTCAAGAAATTAGTTCTATACGGAATTTTTGTTATCACAATTTCATTTTTCATTTTTATATTCAAAAGGGATGTTGCATCAGAAAGTCTCTCCAATGCATTGTTCGCTATTTGGGTGTTAGTCTTTACTTGGAACCAAGTTTATGAACGATCATTTGCAAATCATAAAATCTTACCATCCTCTGAAAATGATAAATACTCCAAATCACTATTGAACTCAACTTCGTTGATTGAATATGGTTTAAGAATGGAAGAATTTTTTAAGGTTCGTGACAATGTCATGAATCCATCCTTAAATTTGGAATCTATTTCAAAATTTCTAGGTATCTCAACCAATTTAACATCACAGGTGATCAATCGACATTTTGGAAAGACATTTCTTGAACTGTTACGAGAGCATAGAATTTTAGTAGCAAAAGATTTATTAAAAAATTCAGATTATTCAATTTTACGAATTGGTCTTGAGATTGGTTATAATTCTAAGTCTAGTTTTCTAAGAGCATTTCGAGACCAAACAGGTATAACTCCATCGTATTATAGAAATGACTTAGAAAACTAAAGATGATTAACAATCTTTGTCTATTAATTTATTCCTATTTATAAGCAGAATCATTAGAAAAAAATGGAATAACTGATTCCTGGAGTCGGATTCAATTTTGCCGATTCGCCTTGAGCATACAAACCGATTACACCTAAGCGAAAAT
>JAACWH010000106.1 GCA_009991425.1 Leptospira sp. | reverse complement strand
GGAGAGGATTAAATTTTCGCTTAGGTGTAATCGGTTTGTATGCTCAAGGCGAATCGGCAAAATTGAATCCGACTCCAGGAATCAGTTATTCTTTTTTCTTTTAAACGAATAAAAAAATTCTTTATAAAATTTGGTTTTTAAAGTGGCTAGGAGTTGTACCTTTTTCCTCTTTAAAAGCCCTAAGGAAACTAGACTTGGAATTATAACCAATTTCTAAACCAATTCTTAGAATTGAAAAGTCAGTATTTTTTAAAAGATTCTCAGCTATGGCTATCCTAAAGTTTCGAATAATCTCAAGTAGATTTTTCGAAAAGTAGCGATTAATTACTTGTGATGTTAAATTTGGCGATAGATTGATATGGGCTGCAATCATCTCGAGATTTAATTCTGGATTTTTTAGATTTTCTTGAATATTCATGAATTCTTCAATTTGTTTTCCATATACAGATAATTGTTCATTACTAAGCAATGATTTAGAATATTTATTCTTATTGGTCATTATATAACTTTTGTTTTGTTGTATTAATTGAATATAAATTTGATTCCAAGCAAATATGATTACCCAAAGTGCAAATAAAGCATTTGCTAAACTCTCAGTATTTCTTCCAGGATTTAAGAAAAAAATCAACAAAGATACGATAAGTATTATTATACAGAAAAAAACTAGTTTATTAAAAAGATTAATCTGATTCAAAATTTTCTGAGTATATTCTTTGGATAGCATCTTTAATCGATAATATATCCTAATAAAAATAATTAGATTAGAAAAGATTGAAATTATATTAATAACAATACAATCCATACTTAATAAATTCTTATCTTTAAGGATATATGACAATTTATCATCTTGTGAAAGTAAAAAATAAGGAATTAGGTAAATAAAAATTAATACTGGTGCAGTAAAGTATGCTATGTTCCAATATTTATTATCTTTTAGATAGCCAAAATATTTTTGAGCTCCTAAGGCAAATGTGGGAGCAACTAATGCTCCTATCGGAAGTCCTACCCTGGATAAATGTGGATATTTTAAATGAAGATTTAGATGAAAAAATATTCCAAATAAAAAAATTATTGATAAAAAAATAAAAGAAAAAGTGAATAATTTTGTAGGAGCACGGTAGCTATCAAGGAAATAAAAAAAACCTACTAAAAGTAAAGATTGAAAAAATCCGAAAAGTATAATAAAAAATGAAAAATCTAATAACTCCAAAAATTTAATCCTGTATATTTCTTTCCTTACATTAAAGAATTACAACAATTATTTCTTGAAAACAAAAATTTACATTAACATTCAAAAATAATAATGAATTTACACTTTTGATGGTTCAGTAAATAAATTTCTAAGCATTTATCTTAGATCTGTTTTTAAATCAAATAATTACTTTTCGATAAATTGATCATTATTATTTTAATATTTTTCAAAGAATTTCCATGCAAGATTATGAAATCATTTTTAATGGCTATCATGCAAAATCAAAAGCTTTTGATCCAAGCATTCCTCCAAAATTACTCATAATTATCTGGCCATCGACAGGTGGGAATGCTAGAGCGTATCGAATCAAAGATTCCGAGTTGGAACAAAGAAAAATCTGTCTCTTGCGGTATAATCCCACATCACATGGGAATTCAATAGGAAATTATAATATTCCTTCTTCAATAGAAGATTTGAAAAATATATTAAAAGAGAATGATCTTTTGGAAGTTCCGATTATAGGCATTGGTCATAGCGGAGGTGGTGCTGCATTGGTAGAATTCTCTCAGCAAATTGTTTTCTCAAAGCTTTATCTGCTTTCTCCAATCTTAGATAGCCGATTGAGTCTCCATTTTATGTATGAGAAAAAAAATATTTCTGAATTTCTCACACTTCTATATCCAGATTCAGTTAAAGAATCCAATCCAGAAAGTTATCATGAAAAAGTGCGACTCATCCATTCCAAGTTAGATACAGACGAATGGTTGTCCAAAGAACATTTGAATGAGCTTGATTTCCCAATCTACAATTCTCGAATTCGTGTTACCAGCTTAGCAGAATTTCTTAGGAATCTTTTTATACCTGGTTTTACTATTTATGAGAGAATCAAAACAAATTCTGAAAATATAAAAATCTTCCTTCCAGATGCTGATAATTGGTATCCAATTTCTCATACATTGGAAGTTATTCATCAATACAATATTGATTTTGAAATTATAACAAATGCTAAGGATCACTTCTTTACTAACTCTTGGCTTATGATTTGGAATAAGATTAATAAAGAAATTAAGATGAATTTTATTTGATTTAAGTTTAGAATTAATTTATTAGTTATCAGAATTCATGCTACTAGATTTTGAATTCATTATATATTTTTGCAATCCACCTACAGCTAGTTCAGTGAAAAATTGAGACAATTCTAATGAATCCCATTCTTCTTCTCGAACCAAAGTTCGCATCATATTAAATAGAGCTCCAGAAAGATACTCATTGATTTTCATATAAGGAATCTTTCCTTTGTATTGCAATCTTATAACTTCGTGAGTTCGAAAGGATTGCTCTGTAAAATAATTCAATAGCTTGTCTATGAAACTATAAGGAAGATTATTCTCAAAAATATTTTGATAAAAATAACGATGCTTCTTAACATGTTCAAAAGCATAAAAAGTTAAAGGTTTACCATTCGATAGAAGAGTGATAGGATCAATTTTGTTAACTTCTTCTTCCACTTCAATGAATACATAAAGAAATGTTCTCCAAAGCAAATCTTCCTTATCTGTAAAATACTTATAAAAATTAACTCTGGTCATACCAGATTTTTTTGCAATCTTCTCAATTGAAAGAGCATCATAAGGCTCCGATTTCAATAAATCTAAGAAAGAGTGCATAATTTTTTGGAAATTCTTTTCAACTTTTTCAGACATATTTACACCTGTAAAATTTTAAGTGAGTGAACAAAGGATATTCATTTGACTGCTCATCTTGGATGAATTAAGTCGAAAACATGAAAACAACAAAAAATACTTTGAAACTAACTCTATTTTTTATTCTGAGTTTCTCGATCTTAGATTGTAGATCCGTTTTGGAGAAGCCTGAAAAATATTCCAACCATTCCTATTGGTATCGTTATCAAAAATTTCTTCCAGATTCTATGCGATTCAAAGAACAGGATCTTCCTAAAGAAGAATTCTGGGAATGGAAGAAAAATCAAATCCATTTGGATCGTTATTCCTCTAATGCAGAAAATAAAGCTAAATGCCTAGTAATCCTTTTGCATGGAGGTGGAGGTAATGGAAGAATACTTGGAAGCTTAGCTAAACAAATACAAAATGCAGGCTGCGACGTGTTGGCTCCAGACCTTCCTGGATATGGTTTGAGTGGAATTCATAAAGATTATACTATAAACTATGACGACTGGGTTTTGTTAGTGAGTGATTTGATTACAAAAGAGAGAAAAGAATATAGGAAAATATTTTTATTTGGATTGAGTATGGGAGGAATGCTTGCCTACCACTCAGCTGCGTACAATGGAAAAGTTGATGGAATTCTGACAACAACCCTAATTGATCCTCGAGATTCAGAAGTAAGGGATGCAGTTTCTGCGAATCTTTTCCTAAGTCGAATAGGCCTGCCTT